>CALEJW010000176.1 GCA_937898635.1 uncultured Pseudomonadota bacterium
TCGACGGCTCGGCGGGCGGCGGTTCGGCTGCGGCGGGCTCCGCGGCGAAGGCCGGCGCGGGCTCGGGTTCGCCCGAGTCCTCGGGGAGTCCGAGCGCGGGTGCCGGCGCTTCCTCGGGCATCGGCGCGGCGGAGGCCGGTTCCTGCGCGGGGACCGGCGCGGCTTCGCCTTCCGCGGCACCGGCCGGTGCGGCGGCCGCGCGGAGCGCGTCGCGGACCACGCCCGGCATCCGGATGTGGGTGCCCTCGCCGGTGCGGCGCGATTCCTGGAGACCTTCGCGCAGGCCGCCCAGGTCGCGAACGAGGTCCTCGCGACCCATCGGATACGCGCGCCCGGCGATGGAGCGCACCATCGCCGCCACGCCATCCACCGCGCGTCGCGTCGCGGCGAGCCGCTCGGCCGTGAACTCCGGCGCGAAGTCGATGGCGTCGGCGAGCCAGAGCTCGAGCGCATGGGCGACGTCCGCCAGGACCCGGAATCCCGTGGTCCGCGAACTGCTCGTGAGGGTGTGCGCGGCCCGCATGAACTCGTGCGTCACCGGGCGCATCGGGTCGGACTCCATCTCCGACATCTCGCCCTCGAGGGTGGCCGCGTGCTGCTCGGACTCGCCCACGTAGATCGCGAAGAGGGCCGCGGACAGCGTCACGGGACCCACGGCGACGTCGGGCTCCTCTTCGGCCGGGGGAGGCTCCGCGCCGGCGGCTTGCGGCGCGAAGTCCGGAATGGGGGCCGCATCCCCGGGAGCCGGCGCCTCGGCCCCGGCTTCGCCGGCCGAGCCGAAATCGAGGGACTCGAAGCTCACCTCGCCCTGCGCGGCCGGCGGGGCGAGCGTCGCCTCCTCGGGCTCTTGCAGCGCCTCCAGGCGGTGGCCCGGCACGGCAACCTCGCCGCTCTTGAGCATCTCGGCGCGGTGTGCGATCTGCGTGCCGTCGATCCGGGCCTCGCCGCCCGACTTGAGCTCCTCGATCCAGCCGGAGAAGGACTGCCCCGCGAGTTGCACGAAGTCGAGAAGCCCCGGCGTGGCCGGCTTCTCGTCCTTCAGCCACTTGTTGAGCACCTGCTCGCACTGCCAGGCCACCTCGCCGAGCTCCGTGAGCCCGACCATCCGCCCGCTGCCCTTGAGCGTGTGGAAGCCGCGACGGATCGTGGTGAGCGCCTCCCGGTCATGGGGAGCGTCGCGGCAGGACGCGTGGTTCTCGGCGATGGTCGCCGTCACCTCGGTCGCCTCCTCGAGGAAGATCTCGAGGAGTTCCCTGTCGACCTCCGCGCCCGGCGCGTCGACGAGCTGGACGACCTGCTGGGCCGGCGTTTCCGGCGGCTTCTCCGGCGCGAGTTCGCGGATCGCCTGGAAGACGCCGGTCTGGTTGGCGTCGGACGCGTCGTGCAGGGCGGCGAGCGCCTCGCCGCTCTGGCGGGCGACCTGCGCGTCCGAGACGACCATCGCATCGCGCTTGAGCTCGTCGACCGCCCGCTCGAGCCTTTCCTTCACGTCGGCGGCGGGGGCCTCGCGCCAGTCCTCGTAGAGCGCCTGGACCTTCTGCTTGCGCACGTCGAGGTCGAGCGGCGATACCGTGCCGGTCTTTCGCAAGGCCTCCTCCGCGAGCGCGTCCTTGGAGGGAGCCAGGCCGAAGCGCACCAGCGCCGGCCGCAGGGACTCCTCCGGTCGCGACGCGCCCTGCTGGAGCGCGGCGACATAGAGGCCCAGCGCCGAAAGCCCGTCCGCGACGATCTCCGCCGCCTCGCCGGCGCCGTCCAGCGTGCCTTCGGCGAACTGCTGCACGCGGGCCGCGACGGCCGCGTTGAGCCCCGCGGCCTCGTCGAGTTCCATGATCATCAGCGCGCCCTGCACCTGGGCGAACTGGGCTGGCAGGCTCTTCAGCTCCTCGCGCCGCGCCGGGTCGCGGAAGAACGCGTCGAGGGCCTGCTCGATCCCCTGGAGGTTCACCAGGACTTCCTGTCCCACCTGGAAGACGAGAAGCTTTTCCTGGGCGCGGCGCGTCATTTCGTCGAGGATGCCGCCCTCGACCGTGTCCATCGGCGGCACGGCCTCGCCGGCGAGGGCGGCCTTGAGGCGTTCCGACACCGTCTTCGCCTGGCGCTCGAAATCCTCGCCCAGGCGGAAGTAGTTCTCGAGGGCCGACTCGATGAAGAGCAGCGCCGTCGCCACCTCGAGGGCCTGGGTTTCCGAGGGCGGGATGGCGCGCGCCTTGAGGGTCGGCGCCACGTCGGCGAGCCTCGAGAAGACGTGCTGGAGGTCGGGCCGGGGCAGGCGGGTCGCGCGCTCGGCCAGCACCAGCGACTGCTTGCCGACCGCCTCCAGGGCGGCGCGGTTGCCCGAGGTGTACTTGAGCCAGGTGTCCTTCTGCTGCGCGGTGAGCTCGCGCAGCTCGCGCAGGGCGTCGGCCAGCGCCTCGTCGGCCGTCTCGCCGAGGTCGGCCTGGGGCGCCGCGAGGAGCTCGTCGAGCCGGAAGGCGGCCTTCAGGTCGGAGATGCGCTGGGTCACGGGACGGCTGCGCCCCACCTGCAGCAGCAGGTCCCGGAACAGCCGTTCCGGAACCTTCCCGTAGCCGTCGAGCAGCTGCTTCACCTGCTGGTCGATCTTCGCGAGCAGCGGCTTCGCCTGCGGGCCGAGGGCGAGTCCGTCCTGGGCGAGCGCGTCGAGGAAGCCGGTGGCCGCCATCCAGAAAGGCCGGTTCGGCGCCGCCGCCTCGAGGGATTCGACCGTCGCGATGGCGCCCTGCATGGTGCGGAACCCCTCGTTGGCGTCGCCGCCGCGGAGCATGCGCAGCAATCCCTGCTGGTACTGCGCGCGCTGGTGCACGAGCGTCTTCGCGAGCACTTCGTCGTCCATCGCCGCCGGCGGCTGCGCGGGCGCGGGGACCTCGGCGCCCAGGTCCGGGTGGAACAGGTCTCCCTCCGTCGCGTCGGCCACCCCGCGCGCGCGGTTCAGCTCGAGATACCCCGCGAGGAGGGACATCGGCCGGTCGGGCCCGCCGCCCATCAGCCCGTCGAGATACCCGGACAGGAGCGAGATGGCGCGCTTGCCCACCGCCACCCGCGCGGCCACGTCCTGCGCGTCGCAGGATTCCATCGAGGCCACCAGCCGCTCGAGCTCCTCGTTGAAGCGGGTGGCCGCGCCGAGACCGACCATCGCGAGCGCGCCCGTGGCCTGGTGCAGGTGGGTGAGGATGTACTTGACCGGCGCCCGGTCGGCCGGTGCCGCGACGATCCTGTCGAGGTTCTCGCGCGCCTGCCCGAGCGAATGGTCGATCTCCGTCTTGACCCAGCCGAGCGGGCCGAGGTCGAAGCCGGAAGAGGCGCGAACGTCCATGATCCCCTAGAGCTTGAAGCCGGCGACGGAGCTCTTGAGCTCCTGGGCCACCTCCGACAGGTCGCGGATCGAGCCCGCCGTCTGCTGCGTGCCCCGCGTCGTCTGCCGGGTGATCTCCAGGATCTCCTGCATGTTGCGCGCCACGGCGTCGGTGGCCTGCGCCTGCGTGTGCGTCGCCTGCGAGATCTGCTCGATCAGGCCGGCGAGGCTCTTCGTGACCGTGTCGATCTCGGAAAGCGCCTGGCCCGCGGCGTCGGAGAGCTTCGCGCCCTCGACCACGCCCTGCGTGGACTTCTCCATGGCCGCGACCGCGTCCTGGGTGTCGGCCTGAATCGTCTTCACGATCGCGCCGATCTGCTTGGTGGCCTCGCCGGAGCGTTCCGCCAGCCGCTGCACTTCCTCCGCGACCACCGAGAAGCCCCGCCCCGCCTCGCCGGCGGAGGCGGCCTGGATGGCCGCGTTCAGCGCGAGCACGTTCGTCTGCTCCGTGATGTCCGCGATGAGCTCCACGATCTCGCCGATCTCCTGCGACGACTCCCCCAGCCGCTTGATCCGCTTGGAGGTCTCCTGGATCTGCTCGCGGATGTCGTTCATGCCCGAGATCGAGTTCTCCACCGCGAGCCGGCCCTTGTCGGCGGCGGCGAGGGAGCGGTGCGCCACCTGGGCGCCCTCCTCGGCGGTCGAGGACACTTCCGAGATGGAGCGCGAGACCTGGAGCACCTGGGAGGTCGTCTCCTCGATCTCCTTCGACTGGCGCTCGGCGGCGCCGAGGAGCTCGTCGGAGATCGACTGCGCCTGCGCCGTCTTCTGCGTCACCGAGATCGCCGCGCTGTTCACCCCCGTCACCAGGCTCCTCAGCTCGTCGATCGTGTAGTTCATCGAGTCGGCGATGGCGCCCGTGATGTCCTCGGTCACCTCCGCCTTCACCGTGAGGTCGCCGTCGGCGAGGTCTCCCATCTCGTTGAGCAGCCGCAGGATCGCCTCCTGGTTCTTCTTGTTCTCGCGCTCCGCGCGCACCGCGTTGCGCTTGCTGTCGGCGAGGAACACGAGGCCCATCGCGCCCAGCACGAGGACGAGGAGCGCCGCGAACAGGAGGACCGCCACGAGGGTGGCCACGGACTTCTCCGCCTGGAGCGCCTCCTGCAGGCGCGCCACCGCGCTCTGCAGCTGCTCGGAGGCGGCCACGAGCTGCGCGCCGGCCTGGCGGGCGGACACGAGCTTCTGCAGCTCCCGCAGGATCGGCCGGACGTTCTGCTCGAACTTCTCGAACTGCGCCTTGAGCTCCCCGAGCTTGGCGCGGGCCTCGGCATCGCGCACCGGCGAGATCGCGAGCTCCTCGTTGCCCGACTCGAGGGCCTTCAGCAGGTCGCGGAAGTCGTTCGTGTCCTTGCCGATGAGGAAGGGCACTTCCGGCTCGATGATCTCGGCGCCCAGGATCTCCGCCGAACCGCGTCCCAGGCGCTCGGCGAGGAAGGTGAGGCGGTTCGCGCGGAGCACCTGCCCGAGCGCGACCCCGGCCTGCGTCAGGAGCGCGGTGAATTCCTGCGAGCTCGCCGCCATCTCCTCGGCGCCCACCCGCGTCTGCGCGACGTTCTGGGCCAGCGCGACCAGGTCGCCGCGCGCGGCGAGGATCGCGGTGGCGGCGTTGGAGGACTCGGGCCAGCGCTGGCCCAGCTCCTCCAGGCGGCTCTTGAGCTCCTCGTTGAAGGTCGCGGCGGGAACCTCGACGCCGAAGGCGAAGCCGCCCTTCTGCAGCACGGAAAGGTAGTTGGCGAACTCGTCCCGGCTGTCCTGCACCTGCGGGAAGGCCGTCGGGGCGCCGCGAGCCGCGAGGCTCGATGCCTTGGCGAGCCGCTGCGTGTGGTACTGCATCTGCGAGGCCACCGTCACGTAGGTCGCGTTCTGCGCGCGCGCCGCCGCGTCGAGGAAGACCATGAGCGCGGTGAGCGCCACGAGCCCCAGGGCCATGGTGCCGAGGATGTTCATCTGCTGCGTGACGGGCAGGTGCCCGATCAGCGGCAGGCTGAAGCGCTCCAGGCTGAAGAGCCCCGGACCCGCCGCGGGCTTGGCCGCCGCGGCGCCTCCCAGGGCGGAGATCGGGCCGCCCGCCCGGGCCGCCGCGCCCGCCGGGAGGTTCGTCACGGTGGACGAGGAAGCCGCGGAAGCCGGTCGGGCACCCGCCTTCGCCTTGGGCTTGGGCGCGGTGAGCCTGCGGAAGAAGTCCCCGATCGACGAGGTGGATTTTGCCGGCGGTGCTTTGGCCATGGTGTTCTCCGTGCTGCGTGATGTCCGGGGCGGTGCCGTCGCCGGCGCGCCTAGTGCCTTCCGACTTCGAGGAAGCGGCTCTCCTTCGCGAGCGCCGCCAGGTCGAGTTCCTGCCAGGATGCGCCCGCCGCATCCCTCGATACGGTGCCCACCCAGGGCTCGGCCTCGCCCGGCCGGTCCGCGGCGGCGAACTGGGCCGGGTTGCGAAGGCCCAGCATCCGCGACACGAGCAGGCCCGCGCCGCCGACGAGCCTGTCCGACACCAGGATCACGCGCCGGTCCGGGCCCGGCGGGATCGCCTCCGCGCCCTGGAACGCCGCGAAGTCGACGATGCCGTAGAGATTGCCGCGGACGTTCGCCACGCCGCGGAACCACGGCTGCGTGAGCGGCACCGGGACGATCGCGGGAAGCGGGATCACCTCGCTCACCTGGTGCAGGGACACGAACCAGTTCACGCCGCCCACCTGGAAGCCGAGAAAGGAGAGCGTCGTCGCGCGCGTGGACGCCGTCCGCAGCCGCTCCGCGACCGAGAGCTGGAATTCACGAAGGCCGGTCCGGCGCGCCACGGACTCGCGGGCCTCAGCCGAACGACTTGATCTTTTCGATCAGGTCGGCCTCGTTGATGGGCTTGGTGACGTAGTCCTTGGCGCCCTGCCTGAGGCCCCAGATCTTGTCCGTTTCCTGGTCCTTGGTCGTGCAGATGACCACGGGGATGTGCTTCGTCGACTCCTCGCGCGTGATGGCGCGCGTCGCCTGGAAGCCGTTGAGTCCCGGCATGACCACGTCCATGAGGATGAGGTCGGGGCGCTCGGCCTTGGCGCGCTCGATGGCCGCCTCGCCGCTGTCGACGAGGATCACGTCGAACCCCTTCTTCTTGAGGAGATTCTCCAGGTAGGCGCGCTCCGTCGGCGAATCGTCCACTACCATGACTTTCTTGATCGGCATTTGTCGTGCTCCGTTGCGTTGTTCGGGATCGTCAGGCGGGGCTCCGGTGCGAGAGGTGCGTCTCGACCGTCCGGAGAAGGCTTTCCTTGGTGAACGGCTTGGTGAGGTATTCGTCCGATCCGACCATGCGGCCCCGGGCGCGGTCGAAAAGGCTGTCCTTCGACGAGAGCATGATGACCGGCGTCGCGTGGTGCTTGCCGCTCTTCTTGATGAGCGCGCAGGTCTGGTACCCGTCGAGCCGGGGCATCATGATGTCCACGAAGATGAGGTCCGGCTCGTGGTCCGCGATCTTCGCGAGGGCGTCGAAGCCGTTCTCCGCGAGGATGACCTGGCATCCCGCCTGCATCAGGAAGATCTCGGCGCTCCGGCGGATGGTGTTGCTGTCGTCGATCACCATCACGCGCACGCCGGCTAGGGTCTTCGTGTCCGCCACGCCTTCCTCGTTGATTCCGCGCAAAAGGGCGCCGAAGGCTTCCGCGCGCGAGCGCGGCGGTTCGCGCAATGTGAATTGAACCGGGCCTCCCTCGCGATCTCGCTCTCTGGCCGACTCATCGCCGAGCGCATGAAGCCTATGCCTTTTAACCCTTGAAAACAATATCCAAGCGACGCAACTTGAAGGCGTTTCGAATTATTGCGGATGTAACATTCACAGCTCGACCATCTCGAAATCCTCCTTGCGGGCGCCGCACTCGGGGCAGCTCCAGTTCGCCGGGACGTCCTCCCAGCGGGTGCCGGGCGGGAGCCCGTCGTCGGGCGAGCCGGCGGCCTCGTCGTAGACGTATCCGCAGACGAGGCACATCCATGTCCGGTAAGGGGCGGGGGCGGGAGCGGGAGCAGTGGACATGGTCTCGGAAAAGGGGGCGCCGGATGAAGGTAGAATGCGCGGACAGGATCTTTCGTGCGAACCGGCCGCCATGCGATCGGGCTCGCCGGTCCCCCGTTCGCAGCCAGCCGCCAGTTTACCCTGCGCGTCGCCTCCGCTTCCATGCCCGACCCTTCCGCCGCCCCGCCCGCCGTCCTCACCTTCGCGGCGACCGACCCGACTTCGGGCGCCGGCCTGCAGGCCGACATCCTCACGCTCGCGAGCATGGGGTGCCATCCGCTTTCCGTGGTCACCGCGATCACCGTCCAGGACAGCGCCGGCGTGGAGGGCTTCCTCGCCCTGGACCCCGACTGGGTCGCGGACCAGGCGCGCTGCATCCTGGAGGACATCCCCGTCGTCGCCTTCAAGGTGGGCGTGCTCGCCTCCTCGGAAATCGTCACGGTCGTCGCGGAAGTGGTCTCGGACTACCCCGACATCCCGCTGGTGCTCGATCCGGTGTTCGCCTCGGGTCGCGGTGACGAATTCGGCGGCGAGGACCTCGTCGGGGCCATCCGCGAGCTCCTCCTGCCCCAAAGCACCGTCATCACGCCCAACATCCCCGAGCTGCGCCGGCTGGCCGAGGTGGACGACGACGAGGATCCCGACCACGCGGAGTGCGCGCGGCGACTGCTCGATGCCGGCTGCGAGTACGTCCTCGTCACGGGAACCCACGATGCCACCGCGTCGGTCGTGAATACGCTGCATCACCGCGACGGCATCGTCCGCTCCGATACCTGGCAGCGCCTGCCCGGAAGCTTCCACGGCTCCGGGTGCACGCTCGCCTCCGCCATCGCCGCCAATCTCGCGAGGGGGCTCGACGTGGCCGACGCGGTGCACGAGGCCCAGGACTACACCTGGCAGGCGCTCTCCCGGGCGTTCCGGCCCGGCATGGGCCAGTACATCCCCGACCGCCTGTTCTGGGCGCGCGAAGACGATGAAGGCCAGGACGGGAGCTGAGCGCCCCGCGCTGCGCGGCCTCTACGCGATCACGCCGGAAACCGACGATGACGCGAGGCTTGCCGGCCTGGTGCGCGCGGCCCTCGACGGCGGCGCCCGCCTCCTCCAGTACCGGGCGAAGCGGCTCGACTCGCGCGCGCGTCTTCGCCAGGCCGAGGCGCTCCTCGCGCTGTGCCGGGCGCGAGCCAGGCTCTTCATCGTGAACGACGACGTCGCCCTCGCCGAGGCCCTGGGAGCCGACGGCGTCCACCTGGGACGCGACGATGGCGACCCGCGCGAGGTCCGCGCGCGGCTTCCCGGCGCGATCCTCGGCGTCTCCTGCTACGGCGACCCCGGCCGCGTCCTCGCGGCCGCCGAGGCCGGCGCCGACTACGCGGGCATCGGCAGCGTTTTCGCCTCTCGCACGAAGCCGGGCGCCGTGACCTGCGGACTCGCCGTCCTTTCCGAAGCGAAGCGCATCGCGCCGCTCCCGGTCGCTGCGATCGGCGGCATCACCCCGGACAACGCGGCCCTGGCCTTCGCCGCGGGCGCCGACATGCTCGCGGTCGTCGACTCGCTCTTCGGCGCGGCCGACGTGGCCGCGGCCGCGCGCGCCCTCTCCCGACCCTTCGACACGGAAGCCGACCCACATGTACGAACGCAGCCAGCAGCTCTTTGAGGCCTCGCAGCGCGTGATCCCCGGGGGCGTCAACTCCCCCGTGCGGGCCTTCCGCGCGGTCGGCGGCACGCCCGTCTTCTTCCGCGAGGGCCGCGGCGCCTGGCTCGTGGACGCGGACGGCAACCGCTACGTCGACTACGTGGGATCCTGGGGGCCGATGATCCTGGGGCACGCGCACCCCGAGGTCCTCGCGGCGGTCGGCGCGGCGGCCGAGCGCGGGCTTTCCTTCGGGGCGCCCACGGAGCTCGAGCTGGAGATGGCCGAGCTCATCACCGGGAGCCTGCCTTCGGTCGAGCAGGTGAGGCTGGTGAGCTCGGGCACGGAGGCCGTCATGAGCGCCATCCGGCTCGCGCGCGGGTTCACCGGCCGCGACGTGATCGTGAAGTTCGAGGGCTGCTACCACGGCCACAGCGACTTCCTCCTGGTGAAGGCGGGCTCGGGCGCGCTCACCTTCGGCAATCCCACGTCCGCCGGGGTGCCCGCCGAGATGACCTCCAAGACGCTGGTGCTCGACTACAACGACCCGCAGCAGGCCGAGGACGCCTTCCGCCGCCACGGCGACACGATCGCGGCCGTGGTCCTCGAGCCGGTGGCGGGCAACATGAACTTCGTCCGGCCCTCCCTCGCGTTCATCGAGACCCTGCGCAGGCTCTGCACGGCGCACGGCGCGGTCCTCGTCTTCGACGAGGTGATGACCGGCTACCGCGTGGGTCCGCAAGGGGCGCAGGGCGTCTTCGGCGTCCGTCCGGACCTCACGACGCTCGGCAAGGTGATCGGCGGGGGCCTGCCGGTGGGCGCCTTCGGCGGCCGGCGCGACATCATGGCCCGGCTCGCCCCGCTCGGGCCGGTCTACCAGGCGGGCACGCTCTCCGGCAATCCGGTCGCGGTCAGCGCGGGTCTCGCCACGCTGCGACGCGTGCTGGCGCCGGGGTTCTTCGAGTCCCTCGCGAGGACCACGACGGCGCTCCTCGAGGGCCTCACGCGCGAGGCCAGGGCTGCCGGCGTGGGCTTCAGCGCCGCGTCGCTCGGCGGGATGTTCGGCCTCTTCTTTCGCGCGACGCCGCCCGCGAGTTTCGCGGAGGTGATGGGCTGCGACAAGGACGCCTTCAACCGGTTCTTCCACGCCATGCTCAAGCGCGGCGTCTATCTCGCGCCCTCGGCCTTCGAGGCGGGTTTCGTGTCGGCCGCGCACGGCGCGGCGGAGATCGAGGCGACGCTCGCGGCGGCGCGAGAGGCCTTCGGGGAATCGCGCGCGCCCTGAAGGCTCGCGCGGGGCGCGGGGCGGCCTAGCGCAGCCCGGCGACGTATTCCGCGACGGCCTTCATGTCGGCCTCGGAAAGGCGCACCGCGATAGGCGCCATCACCGCGTGGTTGCGCCCGCCGGTCGCGTAGGCCTTGAGCCAGCCGAAGGTGATCTCGGCGTACTGGCCGGCGAGCCTCGGATATTGGGTCGGAATCCCCGCCCCGGCGGCGCCGTGGCACCCCGCGCAGGCCGGCACGTTTCCCTGCCGGATGCCGGCGCGCCAGATCTGCTGTCCCCGGGCGGCGAGCGCGGCGTCCCGCGCGACCGACGGTTTCGGGGCCTGCTGCGAGAACCATGCCGCGACGTTGCGCATGTCCTCGGGCGTGAGCGCCGCGGTCATGCCCGCCATGATCGGGTTGGGCCGCGCGCCGGTCTTGTAGGCCGAGAGCTGGGCCTCGAGGTAGGCGGCGTGCTGGCCCGCGAGGATGGGATTGGCCGGGGCGGGGCTGTTGCCGTCCGGGCCGTGGCATGCCGCGCAGACGGTTGCGGCGACCTGCTTGCCCTTCTCGGGATCGGCCTTCGCCGCTGCCGCCGGGACGGCGCCCTGCGCGAGCGTTGCGTAGACTAACGCCATGAGCACCGTCCATCCCCCGATTGCGCGCATTGCCGATCCTCTGTCTGTCGAGTCGCGTGAACCGGGTGATTTTACCGTAGCGGTGCCCCGGGCCGCCAGCCCGCGCCCGGCTTCGCGCTGAAGGCGCCCGCCGCCGTGCGCCTGCAGAACGCCCGCTACGAGCTCTCGGTGCACGACCCGCGGCGGCTTCCGCCCGACACGCTGCCGGAGATCGCTTTCATCGGCCGTTCCAACGCCGGCAAGTCGAGCGCGCTGAACGCCCTCGCGGGGCGTCGCCGCCTCGCGTTCGTGAGCAAGACCCCGGGGCGCACCCAGCTCGTCAACTTCTTCGCGGTGGACGAGGACGCCTTCCTGGTCGACCTGCCCGGCTACGGCTACGCGGGGGTGCCCCTGGAGGTGCGGCGTCACTGGGACACGCTGGTGGGCGAGTACGTCTTCCACCGCAATGCCCTGGCGGGCGTGGTCGTGGTCATGGACTCGCGGCACCCCCTCGCGCCCCAGGACCGCCGCCTGCTCGACTGGCTCTTCCCCTCGGGCCGCCAGGTGCACGTCCTGCTCTCCAAGGCCGACAAGCTCTCGGCGCAGGCCGCGCAGCGCACCCTGGCCCAGGCCCGCAAGGACCTCGCGCTGGCCTACCCCGGGGCCACCGTGCAGCTCTTCTCGAGCCTGAAGCGGACCGGCCTGGCCGAAGCCCAGGCCTGTCTCGAGGCCTGGGTCGCGGCGCACAAACAAAAAGCCCCGGCACAAGGGGATGAACGCCGGGGCGAAAAGCCTTAATGGGAATTAAGGCACCCGCTCAGGGAGGAGAAGCGGGGAAGGGCTCACCCTTCAAGCCGTCAGAGTCGGTGGCCATGCTAAAGTTCCCCGGCCCTCCGCCCCGCTTCCTGCGATGACATTTCCATTCTCGCGCTACCCGCAGCGCCGCATGCGCCGCATGCGCCGCGACGATTTCTCGCGCCGCCTCGCGCGCGAATCCCGCCTGTCGCCGGACGACCTGATCCTGCCCGTCTTCGTGCTGGAAGGGGAGGGGGCCGTGGAGCCGGTGGCCTCGATGCCCGGGGTAAGCCGCCGGTCGGTGGACAAGCTCCTGCCCGTGATCGAGGAGGCCGCTTCCCTGGGCATACCGGCCATTACGTTGTTTCCGGTGATCGAGGCCTCGAAAAAGTCGCTTCTCGCCGAAGAGGCCTTCAATCCCCGCGGGCTCGTGCCCCGGTGCATCCGGGAAGTGAAGGCCCGCTTTCCCGGGATGGGCATCATCACGGACATCGCGCTCGATCCCTACACGAGCCACGGCCAGGACGGGCTGATCGACGAGACCGGCTATGTGGTCAATGACGAAACGATCGCGGTGCTTGTTAAGCAGGCGCTCACTCATGCGGAGGCTGGCGCCGATGTTGTAGCACCGTCCGACATGATGGACGGCCGGGTGGGCGAACTCCGGCGCGCCCTGGACTCGGGCGGGCATATCGCGACCCGCATCCTCGCCTACTCCGCCAAGTACGCCTCGGCCTTCTATGGCCCCTTCCGCGACGCGGTGGGGTCGGGCGCGAACCTGGGCGGGGGCGACAAGAAGACCTACCAGATGGACCCGGGCAACTCCGACGAGGCGCTGCACGAGGTCGCGCTCGACCTCGACGAGGGCGCGGACATGGTGATGGTCAAGCCGGGCCTTCCCTACCTGGACATCGTGCGCCGGGTGAAGGACGAGTTCGGGGTTCCCACCTTCGTCTACCAGGTGAGCGGGGAGTACTCGATGCTCCAGGCCGCGGCGGCGCAGGGCTGGATCGACGGGCCTGCCTGCATGATGGAGTCCCTCCTCGGCTTCAAGCGCGCCGGGGCGGACGCGATCCTCACCTATTTCGCGCTGGACGCCGCGCGCAGGCTGCGGGCGGCCTAGCCGCCGAGCAGCGCCTCGACCTCGGCGAGCCGGGCGCGCTGGAGACCTCCAGGCTCGGCCCGGGGGCGGGGAGCGAGATGTTCGTCGCCCTGGCCATAGACGGCGAGCCTCACCGTCGCGCCGTCCTCCTCCAGGAAATACTGGGGCACCTGGGCCCAGGCGTCGCCCACCCGGACCCGCTTCTCCGACTGGTCGAAGCGGCGACGGCGATTGAGGAGGAAAAGGGTGAGGCTCTTCGGGTCGTCGGCGAAGACCTGGAGGCTCACCTCGGAGAACTGGTTGGCGGTGCCGTTCAGGACCGCGCCGACGAGCATG
This sequence comes from uncultured Pseudomonadota bacterium, assembly GCA_937898635.1. GTDB lineage: Bacteria > Pseudomonadota > Gammaproteobacteria > Burkholderiales > Usitatibacteraceae > FEB-7. Next base: position 13,108 of record CALEJW010000176.1, read on the forward strand.
GGCCGGAACTGCGCGAACTCCCGCATGACCTTGACCGCCACCTCGCGAAGGTGGCGCAGCTGCCCGGGCTGGTCGTCGCTCTGGTAGAGCTCCTGGTACTCCCGGAGGGCGGCCTCGACCTCGCGGTTGTCCGGCAGGGGATGGGAATCGGGGAGCCCCGCCTGGCGTGCGGCCTTCTGCTTGGCGTAGGCGTAGTCCTGCACGCCTTCCTCGGCCATGAGGCGAGCCGCGAGGTAGGCGAGGTGCCTTCGTTGGTTGTCGTCGCGTCGCGATCGGTTCCTGCCCATGGCTTTCGGCGCTCCGCCCACCCTAGAAGATCTGGTTCTTCACTTCCTCCGGGGGCCGGACCGCGTCGCGGGTGGCTCCGCCCTCGCCGGGGCTTCCCGGAAGCGCCTCCTGGAAGAAATATTCGAGAGTCTTGCCGCGACCGTCCGGATCGCGCAAGCCCGTCTCCGGATCGATGGGGACGGAGACGATGCCCGACGGCGGCTCGACCTCGACGTCGGGCGCCCCCTTCAGCGCCTTCGCCATGTAGGCCATCCACATCGGCAGGGCCGCATGGCTGCCGGTCTCGTTGGCCCCCATCGGCGCCGGCGTGTCGAAGCCGATCCAGGCCACCGCCACGAGCGTGGGGTGGAAACCGGCGAACCAGGCGTCGATGTGGTCGTTGGTGGTGCCCGTCTTGCCCGCGAGGTCCTGGCGGCCGAGGCTCATCGCCCGGACCGCCGTGCCGTAGCGCACGACGTCCTTCAGGAGGTTGGTCATGATGAAGGCGTTGCGCGGATCGAGGACCCGCTCGGCGTCGACGCCGGCCACCTCGGGCTTGGCCTCGTAGAGCGTCTCGCCGCGGTTGTCGACGATGCGGGAAATGAACCAGGGCTTCACGCGGAACCCGCCATTGGCGAACGTGGCGTAGGCGGACGCCATCTGCAGCGGCGTGGCCGATCCCGCCCCGAGCGCCATGGTGAGGAAGGCCGGATGGAGCTTGGGATCGAACCCGAAGCGCTGCAGGTAATCCTGGGCGTAGCCCGGGCCGATCGCCTGCAGCAGCCGGATGGACACCATGTTCTTCGACTTCGCGATGGCGGTCCGAAGGCGCATCGGCCCCTCGTACTTCCCGTCGTAGTTCTTCGGCTCCCAGAGCTGGCCGCCGGTCTTGGCCGCGTCGATGACGAAGGGCGCGTCGTTCAGGACCGTGGCGGGCGTGAAGCCCTTCTCCAGAGCCGCGGAATAGATGAAGGGCTTGAAGCTCGATCCCGGCTGGCGCCAGGCCTGGGTCACGTGGTTGAACTTGCTCGCGTTGAAATCGAAGCCCCCGGCCAGGGCGCGGATCGACCCGTCGGCGGTGGCCATCGAAACCAGGGCCGCCTCGACCTTGGGCACCTGGGCGATGCTCCAGCCTCCCTTGTCCCCGGCCTGGAGGCGGACGATCGCGCCACGCCGGATGGCCCGGTCGGGATTGGACGGGTCCGCCAGCCCCCGCGAGGCGAGCTTCAGTCCTTCCCCGGTGATGCGCACGGGGTCCCCTCGCCGCATCGCCGCGACCACCTCCCGGGCCGAGGCCTTCACCACGACGGCGGCGACGAGGTCGCCGACCGGCTCGCGTTCCTGCAGGGCCTCCTCGATCGCCTCGTCGAGCTCCGGACCCGTCCCGGCGGGCAGGCTCACGTAGGCCTCGGGGCCGCGGTACCCATGGCGCCGGTCGTAGTCGAGCACGCCCTGGCGGAGCCCTGCGTTCGCCGCCTCCTGGTCGAGCCGCCGGATGGTGGTCTCGACGCGGATCCCGCTCACGTAGGCCGATTCCCCGTACTGCTCGAAGACGGCCGCCCGCGCCATTTCCGCCACGTACTCCGCCCGGAGGGGGTAGGTTTCCCGCTGGTTCGGGTTGAGGCGAAGGGGCTCGGCGAGCGCCTTCCGGTAGGACTCCGCCGGAAGCCAGCCGACCTCGTTCATCCGTCGCAGGACGTAGTGCTGGCGCTGCTGCGCCCGCTTGGGGTTGGCGAAGGGGTTCTGGCGCGAGGGCGCCTGCGGCAGCCCGGCGAGCATCGCGGCTTCCGCCGGGGTGAGTTCCGCCAGGGACTTGCCGAAATAGACGTTGGCGGCCGAGGCGAACCCATAGGCCCGGCTGCCGAGGAAGATCTGGTTCACGTACAGCTCGAGGATCTGGTCCTTCGTGAGGTTCGCCTCGATCTTGAAGGACAGGAGGACCTCGGAGAGCTTGCGGGCGATGGTCTTTTCCCGGGTCAGGAAGAAGGTCCGGGCGACCTGCATCGTGATGGTGCTCGCGCCTTCCCGCCGCCCCTGGAGGTTGGCGACGGCCGCCCGTGCCACGCCCAGATAGTCCACGCCGCCGTGCTGGTAGAACCGGTCGTCCTCGGCCGCCAGGATGGCCTGCTTCATCACCACGGGAACGTCCTGGATGCGCACCAGCGCCCGCTTTTCCTCCCCGAACTCGCCGAGGAGCTCGCCTTCCGCGCTGTAGACGCGAAGGGGCACCTTCGGCCGGTAGTCCGTCAGCGCCTCCAGGGAGGGAAGGTTCGGCCAGAGCAGGACGACCGTCAGCGCCCCGACCCCCGCGGCGACCAGCAGCAAGGACAAGGCGACGAGGAGAGGATAGAACCACCAACGGGAGGTCATGGGCAGGCGGGCCACGCGGCAGGACGGGCAATCCGGTCCCCGCCGGGCGGGGAAAGACGGGGGACATTATAGACGGGCAGGGGTTCCGGAGCCCTTCCGACAAAATGCTTTACACTCCTAGTACTTGTTGCTAGCATCTAAAGTAGATTCTTCGCAGTGGGTGCTAAGCCTCCACTATGCTTAAAGAAAAACTAGCGGATCAATTCGACTTCCTGAAGGCCAAGACGCCGCCGCTCATCGGCTGCGACATCAGCTCGTCTTCGGTGAAGATGGTGGAGATCGCGGAGGCGGGCAGGAACGTCTACCGCGTGGAGCGCTATGCGATCGAGCCGCTCCCCAAGGACACGGTGGTGGACGGCAACATCGCCAACATCGAGGCCGCGGGAGAGGCGATCAAGCGCGCCCACAAGAACCTCGGCACGCGCATCAAGGCCATCGCCATGGCGCTCCCGGCTGCCGCCGTCATCACCAAGAAGGTGATCCTCCCCGGCAACCAGCGCGAGGAGGACATGGAAGTCCAGGTCCAGAGCGAGGCGAACCAGTACATCCCGTTCTCCCTGGACGAGGTCAACCTCGACTTCCAGGTGCTCGGGCCGGCCCCCTCGGGTGACGAGGAGGTGGAAGTGCTCATCGCCGCCTCCCGCAAGGAGAAGATCGAGGACCGGGTGGCCGCCGCCGAAGCCGCCGGGCTCAAGACGATCGTCATGGACGTGGAGTCCTACGCCGCGCAGAGCGCCTTCGAGCTGATCTGCGAGGGTTCCTCCGGGGTGAGCGAAAGCGACGTGACCGTGATCGTGGACATCGGGGCGACCGTCACCCGGGTCTCGGTCCTGCACAACGGGCAGACCGTCTACACGCGCGAGCAGCAGATCGGCGGCAACCAGCTCACCCAGGACATCGCCCGCGCCTTCGACATGCCGCCCGAGGAAGCCGAGGCGGCCAAGCGCGTGGGCAGCCTGCCGGAGAACTTCGGCCCGGACGTCCTCGCGCCCTTCAACGAGAAGATCGTCCTCGAGATCCAGCGGGCGCTGCAGTTCTTCTTCACCTCGACCCAGTTCAACAAGGTCGACCACATCCTCCTCACCGGCGGCTGCGCGATGCTCGACGGCCTCGAGGAAATGGTCGCCCAGCGCACCCAGGTGCACACGCTGGTCGCCAACCCGTTCGCGAACATGGCGCTTTCCTCCAAGATCAAGCCCCGCCAGCTCACCATGGACGCCCCGTCGCTCATGGTCGCCTGCGGGCTCGCGATGAGGAGGTTCGACCCGTCATGATCCGCATCAACCTGCTCCCCCACCGGGAGGAGAAGCGAAAGCGCCGCCAGCAGCAATTCGCGAGCATCGCCGTCTTCACCGTCCTCCTGGGCCTCGTCGTCGCGGGCGCCGTCTGGTTCTTCCTCGACCAGCAGGTGGAGCAGCAGCGCGCGAACGTCGCCTACATGAAGTCCGAGATCGGCAAGCTCGACACGCAGATCGAGGAGATCCGCAAGATTCGCGAGGAAACCGCGTCCCTCCTCGCCAAGAAGCAGGTCGTTGAAGGACTCCAGAGCAATCGCTCGGAACCCGTCCAGCTCCTCGACCAGCTCCTGCGCCAGCTTCCCGAGGGCATCTACCTCAAGCAGATCAAGCAGGCGGGGATCAAGGTCAACGTCGTCGGCTACGCGCAGTCGAACGCGCGGGTCTCGACGCTCATGCGCAACCTCGGCGCCTCCCCGTACCTCGAGAACCCCGAGCTGGTCGAGATCAAGGCCGTCCTGCTGGACAACAACCCGAACAAGCGGGTCAACGAGTTCAGCATGAACATCTCGGTCAAGCGGGCCAAGGCGGAGGAAGGCAAGGGCGGGGCCCGCAAGACCGCCGGTGCCGCCGCGGGGGCCAAGAAATGAACCTGCTCGACGAACTCAGAACGCTGGATCCGAAGCAGCCGGGCAACTGGCCGTGGCCGATCAAGATCGGCGCGTTCCTGCTCATCTTCGTGGCCATCCAGGTCGCCGCCTTCTTCCTGCTCTGGCAGGGGCAGAACGAGGCGATCGAGGCGGGCCGCGTCGAGGTGGACAAGCAGAAGCAGGCCTTTCTCGAGAAGAAGAAGCTCGCGGTCAACCTCGAGTCCTACAAGCAGCAGCGCGCCGAGATCGAGCAGTCCTTCGGGGCGCTCCTCAAGCAGCTTCCGAACAAGAGCGAGATGGACGCGCTCCTCATCGACATCAACCAGGCCGGTCTCGGACGCGGCCTCGCCTTCGAGCTCTTCAAGCCGAGCCAGAACGAGAACTTCACGGAGTTCTACGCCGAGCTGCCGGTGAACCTCAAGGTGAAGGGCAACTACCACGACCTCGGCGCGTTCGCGAGCGACGTCGCCAAGATGCCGCGGATCGTCCTGCTCACGGACGTGAAGATCGATCCGCCCGGCAAGGAGGGCACGCTCGCCATGGAAGCCGTGGCGAAGACCTACCGCTACCTCGACGAGGAAGAGATCGCCAAGCAGAAGAAGAGCGCCCGTGACAAGGCCAAGGGGGCGAGGAAATGACGCGCTGGCTGATCGTGCCCGCCGCGGCACTGGCACTGGTCTCGTGCAGCTCCGAGATCGACGAATTGCGCCAATTCGTGAAGGAATCCGAGAAGAGCCTGCCGCGCAAGATCGACCCCTTGCCTGCGGTGAAGCCCTTCGAGCCCTTCACCTACGAGGGATTCGACCTGCCGGACCCGTTCAAGCCCCGCAAGATCACTTCGAAGGAAGGTGGCGGCGGCGGCATCGCGCCGGACCTGAACCGGCGCAAGGAACCGCTCGAGGCCTACCCGCTCGAGCAGCTGAAGATGGTCGGCACCCTGCAGCAGGGCCAGGAGATGTTCGCGATCGTGCGGGCCGAAAAGACTCTGTATCGCGTGAAGAAGGGCAATTACATGGGGCAGAACTTCGGCCTCATCACCGACGTCACGGATGCGGATATCAAGCTCAAGGAAATCGTCCAGGACAGCGCCGGCGACTGGGCAGAACGGCAAAGCGTGCTGCCGCTTCTCGAAGAAACCGGCAAAGGGGATAGAAAGTGACCTCCAACTTCTTCCGCATCCGAACTTCCGGCGCGCTTCCGGCCGCCCTCATGGCGATCGCTCTCGCGCTCGCCGCGCCGCTCGCCTGGGCGCAGGGCGCGGCCAAGAATGTGGTCGAGTCGATCAGCTTCTCCTCGATCCAGGGCGGAAAGATCCTGGTCAAGGTCGGCATGAAGGAGCCGCTCGCGGCCCTTCCGCAGAGCTTCGCGGTCACCAATCCCGCCCGAATCGCGATCGACCTCCCGGACACGACCAGCGGCCTCGCAAAGACCCAGGTCGAGGCGGGCGAAGGCGACCTGAAGAGCGTCTCCGTGGTCCAGACGGCCAACCGCACCCGGCTCGTGATGAACCTCGCGCGCAGCCTCACCTATACCGCCGCGCTCGACGGCAAGCTCCTCGTCGTGACGATCGACGGCTCCCAGGTGCCGGTCTCGTCGTCGGCCTCGGCCGCGTCCGCCGTGACGGGCACCGCCGCCACCGTGTTCGCGGAGGCGGTTCCGGGCGCGGTCCGGCAGAACATCCGCGACGTCGACTTCCGCCGCGGCAACGCCGGCGAGGGTCGCGTCATCGTGGACCTCTCCTCGGCCAACACCGGCATCGACATCCGCCAGCAGGGCCGCTCGATCCTCATCGACTTCATCAACAGCTCCGTGCCGAAGAACCTCGTGCGCCGCCTCGACGTGGGCGACTTCGGCACCCCGGTCCGCTACGTCGACACCTTCGAGCAGGGCGGCAACGCCCGCATGGTGATCGAGCCTCGCGGGATCTGGGAGTATTCCGCCTACCAGACGGACACCCAGTTCATCCTCGAGGTGAAGCCCGTCAAGGAGGACCCGAACAAGCTGGTGCAGAGCTCGACGCCGGGCTACGCCGGCGAGAAGCTCTCGCTCAACTTCCAGAACGTCGAGGTCCGCGCGGTCCTTCAGGTCATCGCCGACTTCACCGGGCTCAACATCATCACCAGCGACACCGTCGGCGGCAACCTCACGCTGCGGCTGAAGGACGTGCCCTGGGACCAGGCGCTCGACATCATCCTGCAGTCGAAGGGCCTCTCGAAGCGCAAGAACGGGAACGTGGTGCTGATCGCGCCGACGGACGAGCTCGCGGCCAAGGAGAAGCTCGCGCTGGAGGCCAATGCCCAGATTTCCGACCTGGAGCCGGTGCGCACCGAGTCCTTCGCGCTCTCCTACGCCAAGGCGGAGGACCTGAAGAAGCTCCTGTCCGACAAGGACCAGAAGATCCTCTCGAAGCGCGGCAGCGCCTCGGTGGACGAGCGCACCAACACGCTCTTCGTCCAGGACTCCGGCGCGCGCCTCGAGGAGGCCCGCCGGCTCATCCAGCAGCTCGACGTTCCCGTCCGACAGGTGATGATCGAGGCGCGCATCGTGATCGCCGACGACAAGTGGGGCCGGCAGCTGGGCGCGCGCTTCGGCACCCAGTCGGCCTTCGGCTCCGGTAACCGCAACTACGGCGTCTCCGGGAACCTCGTGGACACCGTGCAGCCGCTCTCGAACAACCCGCTGTCGCGCGGCTCGGCGAACCTCACGAACCCGGGCTACACGCAGACTTTCGACCGCGGGCCGCAGGGCAACATTCCGGCCGCCGCCCAGCCGGAGCAGCTCAACGTGAACCTCCCCGTGGTGGGCGCGGCCGGCTCGCTCGCGCTGTCCATCCTCAACCTGGGCAGCGGCAACCTCGTGAACATCGAGCTCTCCGCCCTGGAAGCCGACAACCGCGGCAAGGTCGTGTCCAGCCCGCGCGTGATCACCGCCGACAAGAAGAAGGCGGTCATCTCCCAGGGCACCGAGATCCCGTACCAGACGGCGGCGGCGAGCGGGGCGACCACGATCGCGTTCAAGCCCGCGGTGCTGGAGCTCGCGGTGACCCCGAGAATCACGCCGGACGACCGCATCATCATGGACCTGGAGGTCCGCAAGGACTCCGTGGGCCAGATCTTCGCCAACATCCCGTCGATCGACACGAAGAAGGTCACCACGCAGGTTCTCTGCGACAACGGGGACACGATCGTGCTCGGCGGCATCTTCGAGCAGACGACGCGGACCACGATCGAGAAGGTGCCGCTCCTGGGCGACGTGCCGTTCGTCGGCAACCTCTTCAAGCGCACCGTGAAGCAGGACGACAAGACCGAGCTCCTGATCTTCGTCACCCCGAAGATCGTCAAGGAGTCGCTCACCGTCCGCTAGCGCCGCCGGCCATTGCGCGAAGAGCCCCGGCCCCGCCGGGGCTTTTCGCTTCTGCGCTATCCTCTGCGGCAGGACGATCGAATGGAACCGGGAACCGTCTTTCTCGTCGGGATGATGGGCGCGGGCAAGAGCACCGTCGGCAAGGCGCTCGCGCGCCGCCTCGGCCGCGAGTTC
>CALEJW010000177.1 GCA_937898635.1 uncultured Pseudomonadota bacterium
TGCCATGAAGAAGCTCCTCGTCCTCGCCGCGTCGCACGCCGCCGCCCTCGGCGCGGGCTTCGCGCTCGGCATCTACGCGCTGCCGATCCTCACCGCGCCGGCGGCGCCGACGGCGGCGGAAGTGACCGCGGCTTCCGAGGAGGCGGCCTTCACCGCGCGCTTCCGCCGCGACCTCGCGGACAGCGACCTGCTGCACTGGGGCGAGGGCACGCTCACCGTGGGCCGCCGGCGAATCGCCCTCATGGGCAAGCTCGCCCCCGGCCCCGACTACAAGCTCTACCTGTCCCCGGAATTCGTCGAGACCGAGGCGGATTTCGTCCGGCTCAAGCCGCGCATGGTGCGCGTGGGCGACGTGCGCACGTTCGACAACTTCGTGGTCCCGGTGCCCGAGACGATCGACGTCTCGGGCTACACCACCGCGATCGTGTGGTGCGAGTCCTTCGGGCAGTTCATCACCGCGGCGAAATACCGCTAGCCGGCGGCCGCGCGCCCGCGGCCACCGCCCCCCTGGCAAGGAGTCAGCCATGACCATCCGTATCGTGAGGCTCGGAACGGCGCGCGCGAAAAGCGAAGGCCCGCGCATCGGCACGGTGAGGCGCCCGCCGCGGGGCGTGCCGAAGGAGGCGTTCGCCACGGGCAACTGGTACGACACCTGGTTTCCGACCCTCGCGCCCAGCGTGGAGACGATGAAGATGGGGCAGGCGGCCGGGACGCCGGCCGAGCGCGCCGCGTTCTTCCGCCGGTTCCGCGCCGAGATGGCCTCGCCCGAGGCGAGCCACGCGATCGCGCTGCTCGCGACACTTTCCCACGGGGCCGATTTCTCCCTGGGCTGCTACTGCGAGGACGAGAGCCGCTGCCACCGCTCGGTGCTTCGCGAGCTCCTCGCCGCGAAAGGCGCAAGGATCGCGTGAAGGCGCCGCGATGAGCCGCGGGCGGGCGCTCGCCCTGACGGCGCTTGCGATGATCGCCTTCGCAGGAAACTCGCTCCTCTGCCGCGTGGCGCTCACGGACACGGGCATCGACGCGGCGAGCTTCACCACGATCCGCCTCGCCTCGGGCGCGCTCACGCTCTGGCTCGTCGCGAGCCTCGCCCGGCGCGAACGCGGGGGGCGCGGGAACTGGCTCTCGGCCTTCGCCCTCACCGCCTACGCGGCGGGATTTTCCTTCGCCTACCTGAGCCTTTCCGCGGCGACGGGCGCGCTGCTTCTCTTCGGCGCGGTCCAGGCGACCATGATCGGCCACGGCCTCGCCAAGGGCGAGCGCTTCCGTGCGCCGCAGCTCGCGGGTCTCGCGCTGGCGCTCGCCGGGCTGGTGGGCCTGCTGATGCCGGGCCTCGCCGCGCCGCCCCTCGAGGGCGCGGCCTGGATGCTGGGCGCGGGCGTGGCCTGGGGCGTCTATTCCCTGCGCGGCAGGGGCGCCGGGGACCCCACGCGCGTGACGGCGGGAAATTTCCTGCGCGCGGTGCCCCTCGCGCTGGCGCTCGGCGCGCTCACGTGGCCCGGCGCCGCCGTGGACGCGGCCGGATTCGCCTATGCCGTCGCCTCGGGCGCGCTCGCCTCCGGACTGGGTTACGCGATCTGGTACACGGCCCTGCCCGCGCTCAAGGCCACTCACGCCGCCACCGTGCAGCTCAGCGTTCCGGTCATAGCGGCCGCGGGCGGCGCGGCGTTCCTGGGGGAGGTCGTGACGCTGCGGCTCGCGCTCGCCTCCGCTGCGATCCTCGGCGGCATTGCGCTGGTGATCCTGGAGAAGCAAGATTCCGGGGGCGAACGCTCGCCCGGCGACCGGGGAAGGAGGAAGAAATGAAACGAAGCGAGGATCAGGTGCGGGAGGCCCTGGGGCGCATGCTCGCCAACGGGCCGCTCACGATGCTGCCGCGCCAGCCGCGGGACCTGGAGGTGCTGATGGCGCTCGCCGCCGCGCGGTTCGAGCCGGGACGCGAGATGGCGGAGGCGCAGGTGAACCAGGCGCTCGCCGCCTGGCTCGAGACCTTCTGCGCGCCCCACGGCGTGGACCACGTGACCCTGCGGCGCTGCCTCGTGGACGCGCGGCTGCTCGTGCGGGATCGCGCGGGTTCCGCCTACCACGCGGACGCGGAGAGGGTCGCGGAGGCGATCGAGGCGGGCGCGGCGAGGATCGCGCCGGCGGAAGTCATGGAGGAAGTGCGGCGGACGCGGGAATCGCGCAAGCGCGCGCACGCCGCCTGAGAACCTTCGCCCGCGAGGGGGGCATGGACCGGTGACTGCGTTCGCCGCGCTGTTGAAGGAGGCGCGCGGCTGCACCGCCTGCGCGGCGAGCCTTCCGCTCGGGCCGCGGCCGGTGTTCCAGCTCGCGCGCAGCGCGCGGATCCTCGTCGCGGGCCAGGCGCCGGGACGCCGGGTGCACGCCTCCGGCATTCCCTTCTCCGATCCCAGCGGCGACCGGCTGCGCGACTGGCTCGGCATCGACTCCGGCGTCTTCTACGACGCGCGGCGCGTGGCGATCGTGCCGATGGGCCTGTGCTACCCGGGCACGGGGAAGGCGGGAGACCTGCCGCCGCGCCCGGAATGCGCGCCGCTGTGGCGGGCGCGGCTCCTCGCCGAGCTGCCGGCGCTTCGCCTCACGCTCGCCATCGGGCAGTACGCGCTCGCCTATCACCTGCCCCCGGGCCGGCGACCCGTCGCCGAGATCGTCCGCGAGTGGCGCGCTCACTGGCCTTCGGTGGTCCCGCTGCCGCACCCCAGCCCGCGCAACAACCTCTGGCTGCGGCGCAACCCCTGGTTCGAGGCGGAGCTGCTCCCGGCGCTCAAGGAACGGGTCGCGGAGGTCCTCGCCGGCGGGTGAAGCGCCTGTGCTAGCTTGTCGCCCCATGGACTACCGATGCCCGGCCTGCGGGTCCGACCTGGGAAGGCGCAAGATCTCGCGGGCCGTCGTGGCTCGCCTCGAGGTGGATTGCTCCCGCTGCGGCAAGCGCATCCGCGTGAACGTGCACCCGGTCGAGCGCGCCGTCGTGTACGCGAACTTCGGGGCGATCCTGGTCCTCGGCGGGCTCGCCTACTGGCTGGAGAGCCGCGAGCTCGTCATCGCCGCCGTCGCCGTGGCCATGGCGGGCTCGCTCGCGATCCCGATCGTCGAGCGCGTCTACCTGCGCCGCTGGCCGCGCTACGCGCCGCTCGACGGGACGCACGCGCCGGGCGGGGCCCGTTGCGCGGCCGAGCCGCTTCCCCACCGGGGCCCGCGCATCGCGCTGCGCCGCCTGCGCGAGGCCGACCTCACGGTCTTCCAGGCCTACCGGCACGATCCGGAGACCGGGCGCTACCAGGGGTGGACGCCGCAGCCCGGCGAGCAGGCCGCGGCCTTCCTCGCGCAGATGGCGCGCGCGCCGCTCTTCGCGCCCGGCGAGTGGATCCAGCTCGGAATCGAGTCGCGCGAGACCGGCGAGCTCATCGGCGACATCGGCGTGCGGGTCGAGCACGACGGCAGGAGCGCGGAGATCGGCTTCACGCTGCGGCCCGACGCGCGCGGCGCGGGGTTCGGCGCGGAGGCGGTGGGCGAGGCGATCCGGCTCGTCTTCGCGCATACCCTCGCCGACCGGGTGGTGGGCATCACCGACGTGCGCAACACCCCTTCGATCCGGCTGATGGAGCGCGTGGGCATGCGGAAGGTGGCGACCCAGGAGTCGGTGGTGCGGGGAGAGCGTTGCGCGGAGCAGGTCCATGAGATCGCGCGCGGGTAGCCGCAGGGCGCCCATGCGCCTACCATGGCGGCTGCCGCCCATCCCGGGCGCCCCTTCGCCATGAATCCCCCCTGCGCCACCACTCCCCGCCCAAGCCGCCGCTCGCCGGTGGCGGCCTGCGCGCCGGGAACGGCGCCGTTCGCGCGTGCGCTGCGAAGGCTCGCGGCCCGGTGCCTGCTGGCGCCCGCGCTCCTCGCCGTGGCGCTGCCCTCGCCGGGGCAGAAGCCGCCCGCCTCCGCCGCGCTCAAGCACTCCGTGGAGCAGCTCCGGGGCTCGATCGGGCGCTGGAGCGTGACCACGGAGTTCCTGCGGCCCGACGGATCGGTGGCGAAGTCGGTGAAGGGCAGCTACGAGTTCTCCTGGGTCGTCCCCGACCGCGTCGCCGCCGGGCGCAGCGACAATCCCGAGATCGGGCAGTCCTCGGCGATCCTCTTCTACGTGAACGAGAACGCGGGAAGGATCGAAATGGCCTCCGTGGGCGGCGACGGCCGGCTGTGGATCATGACCGGACCGCTCGGGGGCGAGGTGCGCGAATCCCAGCCCTACGCGACGGCCGGCGGCGGCACGGGGAGGCTGCGCTTCACGCGCTCCGCCGTCACCGCGAACGCGTTCGAGTCGCGCATGGAGTACACCGAGGACGGGGGCAAGACCTGGTTGCCCGGCAACCGCCAGCGCTTCCACCGCGCGGGGGCCGCGAAGCCGTGATCGCCTCCGTGGCCCTCGTCGCCGTCCTCGTCGGCGCGTTGCTGCTCGTCGGGGCGCTCTACACCGTGAGGAAGCTCATCGCGAAGCTCCCGACGGGCACGCTTCGCATGCGCTGGAACGGCCTGTCGGCGCTGATCGCGCTCTTCGTCGCGGGATACCTGGGCTACGTGGTCCTCTTCCACGACCGCCACGAGGCCGTCCTCGATCTCGTCGTTCCGGCCATCTTCTTCCTCGGCGCCTGCTTCGTCCTGCTCACGGCGATCCTCTCCTACCAGACCACGCTCGACGTGATCCGCGTGAGCCTGCTGGAGCGGGAGGCCTTCACCGATCCCCTCACGGGTCTCTACAACCGGCGCTACCTGAACCGCAGGCTCGCGGAGGAAGTGGCGGTCGCGAGGCGCTATGGCCGGTCGCTGTCGCTGTTGCTCATGGATTTCGACCACTTCAAGGAAGTGAACGACCGCCATGGCCACCAGGCGGGCGACCAGGTGCTGGTGCGCGCGGCGCAGGTCATCTCCGGAGGGCTCCGGGAGACCGACGTGCTGGCGCGCTTCGGCGGCGAGGAGTTCATGATCGTCGCGTCGCACACGCCGCTCGCGGGGGCGATCGAGCTGGCCGAGCGGCTGCGTGCGCGCATCGAGAGCGAGGAGTTCCGCATCGGAAGCCTCGAGGGCACGGCCCGGATCCGCGTGACCGCGAGCATCGGCGTGGTGGCCTTCGGCACGGGGCGCGACAGCGTCGAGCTGCTGATCCGGGACGCTGACGAGAACCTCTATGCGGCCAAGCGCGCGGGCCGCAACCGCGTCGTCGCGGGCGGCGAGGCCGGCGCGGCCGGCGCCGGAGGGAACGCGGGATCGTGAATCGCGCGAGCGCCGGGCCTCGCGACGGGAGCCCGGACACCGCAGGGAGGACGACGACATGTTTCTCGGATTGCGCACGGCCATCTATCCGGTGGGGGACCTCGCGGCCGCGAAGGCCTGGTACGAGAAGGCGACCGGGGTGAAGCCCTATTTCGACGAGGCGTTCTACGTGGGATTCTCCGTCGCGGGCTACGAGCTGGGCCTGCTGCCGGACGGGACGCCGGGCGTGGACGGGACGCGGGCGCTGTGGGGCGTGGCGGATGCGGACGCGGCATACGCGCGGCTCCTCGAACTGGGGGCGAGCGCGCTGGAACCGGTCGCGGACGTCGGCGAGGGCATCAAGGTCGCCGCCGTCCGGGATCCCTTCGGCAACCGCCTCGGCATCATCGAGAACCCGCACTTCAAGGCCCCGGTGCCGTGACCGCCTGCGGCTGCAACCGCTCCGTCGCCGTGCTCTGCGCGTTCTTCGCGAGCCTCGCGGCCTGCGCGTTCCTCGCCGAGGACGCCTGCCGCGACGGCGGGGGGCGGGTGAGCGACGTGGCCTGGGCCTGCGAGAACGCCGCCGGGGCGCTCTCTCCCCTCTGGTCGCTCGTCACGCCCGGCGCCATCGCGCTCGCGGCGCTCGCCGTGGGCGTTCCCGTCTTCCTCGCGGTGGACGTGGCCGGCCGCCGCGTCCTTTCCGCCTGCGGGATCGGCGCGCCGCCCGCGGGCCCGTGAGCGCGTATGCTTCAGCGGTGCGCACGCGATCGAAACCCGAGCCTTCGGAGGCCCTGATGAAACGGATTTTCCTTGCAGCGCTTCTCGCCCTGCCCGGCGCCATGCCGCTCGCGGCGGGCGCCGCCGACATCGACCTGCGCGTGATCGTCTCCGGGGAGATCGCGCCCGGCGTGTACGGCCGTCTCGACCTCGGCAGCGCCCCGCCGCCCCCGGTGCTCTACGCGAAGCCCGTGATCATCACGCGGCACGCCGGGCCGCCGGTGGTGCCGGTGTACCTGCACGTGCCCCCGGGCCACGCGAGGAACTGGGCCAAGCACTGCCACCGCTACGGCGCCTGCGCCCGCCCCGTGTACTTCGTGAAGTCGGCGGAGTACGAGCCGGGCTACAAGGCGAAGAAGGCGAAGAAGGACAAGAAGGAGAAGTGAGCGGGCGCGGCGCCGGGGCCCGCGATGGGAGCTTTCCGCGCCGGCGCGCTCTACTTCGCGATCGTCTTCGGCGCGGGCTTCCTGCTGGGCCCCGTCCGCGTCCTCTGGCTCGTGCCGAAGGTGGGCGAGCGGGTCGCGGAACTCCTCGAGGCGCCGGTGATGCTGGCGGTCATCGTCCTCGCGGCCCGCGCGGTCGTGCGGCGCCTCGCCCCGCCGGCAACGGTGGCGGCGCGGCTGGCGACGGGACTCTCGGCGCTCGCGCTCATGCTCGCGGCCGAGTTCGGCCTCGTGCTGTGGCTGCGCGGGCTCACGCTCGCGGACTATTTCGCGCAGCGCGACCCCGTCGCGGCGCTGGTCTACTATGCGCTGCTCGGGGTGTTCGCGATGTTGCCCCTCTTGCTCCCGGCGGCGAAGCGCCGCCGCTAGAACGGGAAGGAGTCCGCCTTGGCCAGCGTCTCGATCGCCCGCAGGATCGCCCTCGCCTGTCCCGAGGCCGTGGAAGGCGCGCACATGGGCCACCCGGATTTCCGCGTGGGCGGGAGGATCTTCATGACGCTCTGGCCGGAGAAGCGGCGCGCGGTGGTGAAGCTGCCGCTCGCCGACCAGCAGGCACTCGTGCAGATGGACCCGGAGGCCTTCGGCGTGGGCAGCTGGGGCCGGCAGGGCTTCACCCTCGTGGACCTCTCGCGCGTGAACGCCGCCCAGCTTCGCGTGCTCGCCGACGCCGCCTGGCGCACGGTGGCGACCAAGCGCCTGCGCGAGCGTTTTCCGCCCGCCGACGGAGCGCCTTGAGCCCGGAGCACGCCGCGCAGCTCGCGGCGCTGGTGCGGGGCCGCCAGTCGGCCGCGCTCGGCACGCTGCACGAGGGCGCGCCCTTCGTGTCGATGGTGCCCTTCGCGGTGCTGCCCGGCGGCGGCGCCTTCGTGGTCCACGTGAGCCGGCTCGCCGGGCACACGAAGGACATGCTCGCCGACCCGAGGGTCTCGCTCCTGGTGGCGCAGCCCGAGGGCGAGGGCACGCAGCCCCAGGCGCTCGCCCGCGTGTCGGTGCAGGGCGAGGCCGCGGAGATGGCCCGGGGTTCGGACGGGGAACGCGATTGCCGCGAGGCCTACCTCGCGCGCTTTCCCGAGGCGGCGGCGCTCACGCAGTTCGGGGACTTCTCCTTCTTCGCGATCCGACCGCAGCAGGCGCGCTTCGTCGCGGGCTTCGCGCAGGCCATGAGCCTCACGGGGGAGACGCTTTCGAGGGTCCTCGGGTCGCGGTCCTGAAGGCGGCGCTCGATTTTTTTGAAGGGGGGGGTTGACCCTCCCATCATGGGAAGGTTCAGGATGCGGCCACCTTCCCACCCCGACAGGAGAAACGACATGGACCATTCCCTGCACACCGGCCAAGGCCACCACGGCCATCACGGGCACGACGGCGATGGGCATCACGCGAGCCCCGGCGGCCCCTCGCTCGACCGCATCGCCTTTCTCGCCACGCTGCACTGCCTCGCGGGCTGCGCGGTCGGCGAGGTGGCCGGGATGGTGATCGGCACCGCGCTCGGCTTTTCCAACGGCGAGACGATCGCGCTCGCGATCGTGCTCGCCTTCGCCTCCGGCTACGCCTTCACGATGGTGCCGCTGCTGCGCGCGGGCTATGGATGGCGCGCCGCCACGCGCCTCGCCCTCGCGGCGGACACGGCCTCGATCACCGTGATGGAGATCGTGGACAACGCCGTGATGGTGGCGATCCCCGGCGCCATGGATGCGCCGCTCGACAGCATCCTCTTCTGGGCGAGCCTCGGAGGCGCGCTCGTCATCGCCGGCGTCGTGGCCTTCCCGGTCAACCGCTGGCTTATCGCCCGAGGCAAGGGACATGCCGTCGCCCATTCGCACCACTGAGCGGGGCCGCGCCTAGAGGCCCAGGACCCACTGGATCACGGTCTTGGCCACGAAGCCGAGCATGCCGAAGGCGAGCACGAAGAAGAGCACGAAGGTGCCGAAGCGGCCCGCCTTCGACTCCCGCGCGAGGCTCGCGATGATGAACAGCATGAAGAGGATGAAGCCGCCGACGCCCCAGGTCATGCCGAACTCGGCGACCTGGGCCTCGGTGATGGCGAGCCCTTCCCACCAGGACATGGCCGCTCAATCCCGCGCGGGGAGCCCCCCGGCGTCGACGGTCTCCCGGTAGGCGTGCCAGGTGGCGTGCCCGATCACCGGGATCGTCACCACGAAGCCGAGCATCGCGGTCGCCATGGAAAGCGCCGTGGCCAGCATGATGAGCGTCGCCCACACGCCCATGGCCACGGGGTTCTCGCCCACGGCGCGCACGCTCGTCCAGACGGCGGTGAGGAGGTCGGTGTCGCGGTCCAGCAGCAGGGGCGCGGACACCACGGTCGCCGCGAAGACGAGCGAAGCGCCCAGCGCCCCCAGCATCATCCACACCGGGAAGAGGTTCGAGCCCTGGGAGAGGACTACGTGGCGAACGAAGGCTTCCGAGCTCGTGATCGGCGCGGTGACGAAGAGCGCGATGAGGACCGCGGAGACGAGCACCCACGCCGTGCCGCAGATCGCGAGGCCGAGGCCGAGCCAGACGAGGGGGCGCGTGCCGCGCCGCCACGCGGCGAGGACGGTCGCGAAGTCCGCGGGCTCGCCGCGCTCGCGGCGCCGGCTCAGCTCGTAGAGGCCGGTCGCGAGGATGGGGCCCACGAGCACGAAGCCCGAGAACGCGCCCGGCAGCAGCGGCCACCACGCGAGCGCGAGCGCCGCGATCACCCAGCCGCCGGCGGCGACGAGGAACCCGTGCACGAGGCTCGGAGCGGGCGTGCGCGCGAGGTCCCGGCAGCCGGCCGCGATCCACGCCAAGGGGCGCAGGACCGGGACGTTGCGGATCGGCGGTTCGTTCGGGAGCTCGGTCGCTTCGGCGTTCATGGCGTGCCTCGCGGGTCGCGACCCGATTCTGCGGCGCGGGAGCGCGCACTGTCCAGCCGCCGGCGTGGGCTAGACTTCGCGCTGGCGGGCCCTTCGCGCCCGCGCAAACGGGGAGCGGCATGGAGCGCGTGGCGATCATCACCGGGGCGGGGCGCGGCATCGGCGCGGCCACCGCGATGCTGGCGGCGGGCCGCGGCTACGCCGTGTGCGTGAACTACCGGCAGAGCGCGGAAGCCGCGCGCGAAGTGGTGTCCGCGATCGAGGGCGGCGGCGGGCGGGCGATCGCCGTCGCGGCGGACGTCGCGGTCGAGGAGGAGGTAGTGCGGCTCTTCGACACCGTGGCCCGCGAGCTGGGGCCGGTCACGGCGCTCGTGAACAACGCCGGCATCCTCGAGCGGCAGATGCGCGTGGAGGACATGGACGCCGCGCGCATCCGCCGCGTGCTCGACACGAACGTCGTCGGCTCCTTCCTCTGCGCGAGGGAGGCCGTGCGGCGCATGTCCACGAAGCGCGGCGGCAAGGGCGGCGCGATCGTGAACGTCTCCTCCGGCGCGGCGCGCTGGGGTTCCCCCGACGAGTACGTGGACTACGCCGCCTCGAAGGGCGCGATCGACACGATGACCATCGGCCTGTCGAAGGAAGTCGCGGGCGAGGGGATCCGCGTGAACGCCGTGCGGCCCGGGCTCGTGGTCACCGACATCCACGCGGCGGGCGGGGAGCCGGGGCGCGTGGCGCGGCTGAAGTCCTCGGTGCCGCTGGGGCGCGGCGGCATGCCGGAGGAAGTGGCGACCGCGATCCTGTGGCTGCTTTCCGACGAGGCGTCCTTCACCACCGGCGCCATCATCGACGTCTCGGGCGGGCGCTAGCCTCCCGCCGCGGGCACGCAGACGCGGCTCACGCTCCCGTCCGCGAGGCGCACGGTGGCCACCTCGATGGGGCGGCCGTAGAGCGCCGAGAGCGCCGCGGCGGTGAGCGTCTCCACCGTCGGTCCCGCGGCCGCGAGCTTGCCGCCCGCGAGCAGCAGGACGCGGTCGGCGATGCGGAAGGCGTGCTCCGGGTGGTGCGTGGAGACGAGCACGCCGATGCCCGCGGCCTTCAGGCGCCCGATCTCGTCCAGCACCCGCGACTGGTTGCCGTAGTCGAGGTTCGCCGTGGGCTCGTCCATCACGAGGTAGGCGGCCTCGGTGGCGAGCGCCCGGGCGATGAGCGCGAGCTGGCGCTCGCCGCCGCTCACCGCGTGGATCGAGCGTCCCGCGAGGTGCGCGATGCCCAGGCGATCGAGCGCCGCCAGCGCCGCCACGCGGTCCTTCGGCCCGGGGCTCGCGAAGACGCCGCGGTGGGCGCTGCGGCCCATCTCCACGGTCTCGAGGAGGCTGAAGTCGAAGTAGGAGTCGGCCGCCTGCGGCACGTAGGCGAGGCGGCGCGCGCGCTCGGCCACGGCCCAGCCCGCGAGGTCGCGGCCCTCGAGCGCGACTTCGCCCGCGAGGCGCGGCTGCAGGCCGAGGAGCGTGCGCATGAGGGTGGACTTGCCGCTGCCGTTGGGGCCGAGCAGGCACACCACCTCGCCCGCTTCCAGCGCGCAGTCGAGCGCGCGGCCCACCACGTGGCCGCGGAAACCGAAGTCCAGGGCGCGCGCGGCGAGCGTCATCGGCGGAAGGTCGCGGCCAGCAGCGCGATGAAGACGGGCGTGCCCACGAACGCCGTCGCCACGCCCGGCGGGATCTCGGTGGCGGCCACGGTGCGGCAGAGCGTGTCCACCGCGAGCATGAAGGCGGCGCCGAGGACGAGCGAGAGCGGCATCACGCGGGCGAAGCTCGCGCCCACGAGCAGGCGCGCGGCGTGCGGGATCACGAGGCCCACCCAGCCGATCACGCCCGCGAGCGCCACGGCGGAGGCGGTCACGAGCGTCGCGCAGACGATCACCGCGAAGCGAAGCCTTGCCACGTCCAGCCCGAGCGAGCGCGCCTCGTCCTCGGAGAGCGCCAGGAGGTCGATGCGCCAGCGCAGCAGCACCAGCGGCGCGAGGCCGGCCAGGATGAGCGGCAAGGCGACGACGAGGTCCGCGGGCAGCGCGCCGCCGAAACTGCCCAGGAGCCAGAAGGTGATCGCGGGGAGCTGGTTGTAGGGATCCGCCACGTACTTCACGAGCGCGATGCCGGCGCCGAAGAGCGAGCCCACGACGACGCCGGTGAGGATGAGGGTGAGGATCGGGTCGCGCCCGCGCACCCAGGCGCCCACGACGACGACCAGCGCCACCGCGCCGAGCCCGCCCGCGAAGGCGAAGGCCTGGATCGCGACCATGGGCAGCGACCACAGGATCGCGAGCCCCGCGCCCAGGGCGCAGCCCGCGGAGACGCCGAGGATGTCGGGCGAGACGAGCGGGTTCTTGAAGAGGTTCTGGTAGGCCGCTCCGGCCGCGGCGAGTGCCGCGCCGACCGCGAGCGCGGCGACCACGCGCGGGGCGCGCACCTGCAGGATCACCGCCTCGACGTTGCCCGCGAGGCCGGAGTCGCCGCCGGTCGCCGCGGCCCACAGCGCGCCGAGCACGTCTGCGGCCGCGACGGGAAAGCGCCCCACGGAAAAGCTCCACGCCGCCACCGCGAGCATCGCCAGCGTGGCGGCGGCGAGCCACAGCGGGAAGCGGGCGCGGTCGACGATCATCCTGCCAGCGCGCGCGCCGTTGCCGAGCGCCGTGCGGTAGCGGCGGCAGGCGGCGAAACTGCGTCGGGGGAGGCTCCGGGAATGCGGGGC
>CALEJW010000178.1 GCA_937898635.1 uncultured Pseudomonadota bacterium
GCCTGGCTCGCGCCGGCGTTCATCGAGGCCTGGCTGGCGGCCTGGTTCGCCGTGCTATCCGTGGCCTGGCTGACGGCGCCACCCCACTTGCCGGAAAGCCTGCTCGCCGCCTGGCTCGCCGCCGAGTCGGCCGCTTCGCTGGCTGCCTTGTGCGACATCCGCGCCTCGCTGGCGGCCTGGCTCGCCGCCTGGTTGGAGGCCTGGCTCGCGGCCTCGTTCGAGGTCTGGGCCGCCGGGTTGACCTGCGTGGAGCCGGAGGCCGACGGGCTGCCGAGCTTCACGTCGCCCGCCGTGGGCTGGTCGGCGCGGAAGCGCTGCGCCGGCGCGATGGTGCCGCTGAGGCCCTCGCCGGAAGTCGGAAGATCCTTCACGTAGTAGACGCCGAAGATCACGGCCGCCGCGGCGATGCCGGTGCCGATCCAGGCCTTGCGCTTGCCGGTGAATCCGCTTCCTTGTTGTTCGCTCATGTCCACGTCCCCCGTTGGTGGACCCGGCCGGATTTCCCGACGGGTCCTTGCTGGTGTCCCGGGGATGCTCCCCCGGGCCTCTTTCGACTCTAGCCTACTTACGCGCGACCGGCCGAATAGTTGGCGCAGCCGCCCCGGTCGCACCGGGCGCTGCGCGAAACGCTCCATCACGGAATCGGCGAGTCCCGCCGGCGGCTCGACCCCGGGCACCCGCTCCAGCGCGCCGAAGAGGCGCCGCAGGTCCTCGAAACGCGCCCGCGCTTCCGGGTCGGCGGCGAGCAGCCCCTCGAGCTCGCGGGCCTCCCCGGCGGAGGCCTCTCCGTCGAGGACCGCATGCATGAGTTGATCGGTATCGCGGGCATTCATCGTCAGTGGTCTCGCAGTTCCCCCAGCAGTCCCCTCAACCGGCCTCTCGCCTCGTACAGGCGCGATTTCACCGTCTTCTCGTCCAGCGCGAGGATCTGGCCGATCTCCCGGTAGCTGCAGTCGGCGAAGTGCCGCAGCGTGATCACCACCCGGTCGTCCGCCTTCATCCGCATCAGCGCCGCCTGCACCTTGCGCGAAACCTGCGCCTCGTCCGCCTGCCGCTCCGGGTCGGCGCCCTCCGCGCCCGGAAGTTCCTCCTCGCCTTCGAGGGGCACCTCCCGCCCGTTGCGGCGAAGCAGGTCGATCGACTCGTTCACCGCGATCCGGTAGATCCAGCTGAAGAACCGGAACCGCGGATCGTACTCGTCCAGCCGCTCGGCCACCTTGAGGAACACGGACTGGGCGGCGTCCGCGGCGTCGTCCGCGTTGCCGAGCACGCGGAAGGCCGCGTTGTAGATCGGCTGCCGGTAGCGAATCACCAGCGTCGCGAACGCGGCCCGGTCGCCATTGCGGCATCCCTCCACCAGCGCCTGGTCCTGGTCCTTGTCCACAATTACGGGCGAGCGTCCCAAAGGTTGGCGCGGGGCGCCTAGCGCCCGGGCTCGATCTCGAAGATCTGGTCGAAACCGGAGTACTGGAAGATGTCCTGCAGGTGGCGGTTCACCCCGACGAGGCGCAGCTTGCCCGAGGCGGCGAGGAGCCGCTTCTGGGTCTTGAGGAGCACGCCCAGCCCGGCGCTCGAGATGTACTCGAGGCCGCTGCAGTCGAGCGTCACCGTGCCCTCCACCTTGTCCAGGAAGGCCTGGGCCGTTGGGCACTGGGAGGCGTCGAGCCTCCCGGTGATGACGACCACTCCCTGCGCGCCATGATCGATCGCCAGCATCACGCCCCTCCCGTTGCCGACTTGTTTTCCCGCGCCGGCTCTGCGGCCAGCGTCTTCCTGAAGGTGATGCGGCTCTCCCGCCGCTCCTTCGAGTACTCGTAGCCCCACGAGTCCACCAGCCGCCGGATGAGGTGCAGGCCCAGTCCCCCGGGACGGCGCCCTTCGATCGGCAGGCTCGTGTCCGCGTCGGGCGCCTGCGTCACGTCGAAGGGCTCCACCCCGGAATCCGTGAGGCTCACCTCGACGCCGCCGGGCACGCTCGCCATGTCGATCCGCACCTCGGCGTCCGGATCGGCCGCGGCGCCGTATTTGACCATGTTCGTGAAGAGCTCTTCCACCACCAGGTCCACCGGGGGCAGCAGCCGGGGGTCCGTCCCCGCGCGGGCGAAGAACTCCGAGGTGAACTCGAAGATGCGCGCGATCGCCTCGAAGCTGCGGCCGAAGCGACGGCTCGCGTTCACGCCGCGGCCTCGCGCTTGACCAGCACGATCGTCATGTCGTCGTCCTGCGGGGCGCCCCGGGCGAAGGCCTCCACCGCCTCCAGGATCGCGGCCGAGATCTCCGCGGCGCTCGCGCCGTGGCGGGCGGCGACGATCGCGCGCACCCGCTCCTCGCCGAACTGCCCGTTCTCCGGGTCCGCGTATTCGTAGATGCCGTCGGAGAGCAGCACCAGGATGTCGCCGGGCTCGAACTCGAGCGTCACCGCGGGCCGCAGGGACTTGAGCGGCATGGCCGCGAGCGGAAAGCTCGTCGGCTTGTGGCGCGAGCACTGGCCCGTGGCGGCGTGATAGTGGAGGATCGGCCCCTGCCCCCCGCTGTGGAAGCGGATGCGGTGGGTGGCCGCGTCCAGCAGCCCGATGAACGCGGTGATGAAGCGGTCGTCGGGCAGCGTGTCGGCGAGCTGGTTGTTCACCTGCGTGAAGGCGGTCTCCAGGTCCGCGCCGAGGCGGAAGGCCATGCGCAGCATCGCCTGCATCTGCGTCACCGAGAGCGCCGGGGCGATGCCGTGGCCCGTGGCGTCGCCCAGCACCGCGAGCAGCCCCTGGTCCAGGAGCGCGAGGTCGAAGGTGTCGCCGCCCGTGAGCCCCGCGGGACGGCACATGCCGAAGACGTCGTAGCCCGCGAGCACCGGCATGCGCGAGGGCAGCGTGCTCATCTGCACGATGCGCGCCATCTCCAGCTCCTGGCGCAGCTTCTCGCCCTCGATGAGCGCGTCCGTCATGCGCACCCGCTGCAGCGCCACCGCGCATTGCGCGGCGAGCGCCGTGGCGAGGGCCTCGTCGTCGCCGTCGAAGGCGCCGCCCGTCTTGTTGAGCACCTGCATCACGCCCACGAGGACGTCCTTGTGGTCCACGAGCGGCAGCGTGAGCATGCAGCGCGTGCGGAATCCCGAGCGCTTGTCCACCTCCGGGTTGAAGCGCCGGTCGGCGTAGCAGTCCGGGACGTTGATGATCTGCCGGTCGCGCGCGCACGCGCCCACGATCCCGGCGCCCGCCGGCACGCGAAGGGGCTCGATGCCGGTGGCGACCTCGAGGATCAGCTCGTCGGTCGCGGGATCGTAGAGCCAGACGGAGCCGCCTTCGGCCTGCAGGACCTGCTTCGCGGCCGCCACGACTTCCGCCAGCATGGTGAGGAGATCGAACGGGGCCGCCAGCTTGCTGGTGACCGCGAGGATCGCCTCCATGTCCCGCGCCGACAGGCCGCGCTGGTGGGCCTGTGCGCTCATGCGGCAGAATGTAGCAGAGCCGCCCGGGGCACGCCGGGAATCCGGACGGGGAGCGAAGTGGCCGTGGACGAAAAGACCGCCAAGGCAGTCCTCACCCTGCTCGCCGGTTTCGACGGCGTCTCCGCGGCGAGGATCTCGGCCGACGGCCGCCTCGTCGGTGCCGAGGGCTTCCTCGCCTCGCTCCTCGCCCCGGGCGACGTGTCCCCGCGGTTCCGCGAGCCCACCTGGGCGGAACTTCGCGCGAACGGGGAAGACCCGTCCGGGCCGGTCTTTCGCGGCCTCCTCACCCTGTCGGGAGAACACGGCGGCGAGCAGGCCGTGAACGGCGCCCTGTGGCGCGGGCCGGACGGGTTCCTGCTCCTGGCCGAGCGTCCCGGCGACGACATCGAGCACCTGAGCAAGGCGACGGTGCGCCTTTCCAACGAGCTCGCCGCGGCGCGGCGCGAGCTCGCCGGGGCGCAGGGGGACCTGCGGCTGCGCGAGGAGCAGGTGCGGGTGATGTCCTTCGTGGACCGGATCACCGGCCTCGGAAACCAGCGCGCTTTCAACCAGGCGCTGGCGGCGGAGGTGGCGCGGGTCGGCCGCTACGGCGGGCCGCTCGGCCTGGTGCTCGCGGCGATCGACGGCCTGGAGGACATGGCCGGGCGCCTGGACGAGGAAAGGGCCGACGACGTGCTGCGCTGCTTCGCGCGCGTGATCTGCAACGAGACGAGGAAGACCGACCACGCCTGCCGCGTGGCCGACAACCGCTTCATGCTGATGCTCACGCAGACGCCGCCGGAGACGGCGGCGGGAATCGTGCAGCGCATCCGCGTCGCCTTCGCCGCGGCCTCGCCGGGCATGGCGGGCACGGCGATGAGCGCGAGCTTCGGCCACGCGGACTGGCGCGCGGGCGACGATGCCGCCGCGCTCTCGGATCGCGTCGCCCGGGCGCTCGCCGCGGCGCGGGCGGCGGGGGGCGATCGCGTCGAGCGGGCCTAGGGCCCGGGCGCGTTCAGTTGCCCAGCGCGGCGCCGTCGCGCCTCGGGTCGGCGGCGCCGATCCAGCCGTCGCGGCCCCGCTTGATGAACCCGAGTCCGCTCAGGAGCGGGACTTCCTCGACCGCGTGGCCCTTCGCGGCGAGCGCCGGGGCGAGGGACGCGGCGGCCGTTCCCTTTTCCAGCTGGACCTTGCCGGGAACGGCGGTCGTGAGGTGCCCGCGCGAGAGCGCCTCGCCGGGCGTGCGGCCATTGGCGAGCATCTCGATGAGGCTCGCGGCGACGTAGTCCCCGATCGGCCCGCCTCCGGCCGAGCCGCCCACGACCACGGGCC
>CALEJW010000179.1 GCA_937898635.1 uncultured Pseudomonadota bacterium
GCCTCGTAGGCGCGCTCCGCGGCGAGGCTCACCTTGTCGCCCAGCGCCGTGACGCAGAGCACCCGCCCGCCCGCGGTGACGACCCGGCCGTCCTTCTCCGCGGTGCCCGCGTGGAAGACGTGGCAATCGTCCGCCGGCGGCGGCAGGCCCGTGATCTCGTCGCCCTTGCGCGGGCTCTCGGGATAGCCCGCGGCGGCGAGCACCACGCCGAGCGCGGCGCGCCGGTCCCACTGCGCTTCCGCCTGGTCGAGCGTGCCGGCGAGGGCGTGCTCGAGGAGCTCGAGGAAGTCGCCCTTCAGCCGCATCATGATGGGCTGCGTCTCCGGGTCGCCCAGGCGGCAGTTGAACTCCACCACGCGCGGCGCGCCCTGCGCGTCGATCATGAGGCCGGCGTAGAGGAATCCGGTGTAGGGCGCGCCTTCCCGCTCCATGCCCTTGAGCGTGGGCAGGATCACCTCCCGCATGGCGCGCGCGTGCACTTCCGGCGTCACCACCGGCGCGGGCGAGTACGCGCCCATCCCGCCCGTGTTCGGGCCGCGGTCGCCGTCGAAGATGCGCTTGTGGTCCTGGGTCGATGCGAAGGCGAGCGCGTGCTTCCCGTCGGCCATCACGATGAAGCTCGCTTCCTCCCCGGCCATGAACTCCTCGATCACGACGCGGTGGCCCGCCTCGCCCATGCCGCCGCCGGAAAGCATCATGTCGATGGCGGCGTGGGCTTCCTCCGGCGTCGTCGCGACGACCACGCCCTTGCCCGCGGCGAGGCCGTCGGCCTTCACCACGATGGGCGCGCCCTTGATGTCCACGTGTGCGTGGGCCGGGCCGGCCTCGGTGAACGTCGCGTAGTGCGCGGTGGGAATGCCGTGGCGCGCCATGAAGCGCTTGGCGAAGTCCTTGGACGATTCGAGCTGCGCGGCGGCTTTCGTCGGCCCGAAGATCGCGAGCCCCTCGGCGCGGAAGGCGTCCACCACGCCCGCGGCGAGCGGCGCCTCCGGCCCCACCACCGTGAGCCCCACGCCCTGCGACTTCGCGAGCGCGACGAGCTCGGCGACGGTGGCGGCGGCGACGTTCTCGACCCCCTCCTCGCGCGCGGTGCCGGCGTTGCCCGGGGCCACGAGCACCTTCGAGACGCGCGGGGACTTCGCGAGCTTCCACGCGAGCGCGTGCTCGCGGCCGCCGGAGCCGATGACGAGGAGTTTCACGCCCCGCGCCTCAGTGGCGGAAGTGGCGCATGCCGGTGAAGACCATGGCGATGCCGTGCCCGTCGGCGGCGGCGATGACTTCCTCGTCGCGCACGCTGCCGCCGGGCTGGATCACCGCGCGGGCGCCCGCCTTCGCGACGACGTCGAGTCCGTCGCGGAAGGGGAAGAAGGCGTCGGAGGCGGCAACGGAGCCCGCGAGCGAGAGGCCCGCGTGCTTCGCCTTGATCGCCGCGATGCGCGTGGAATCGACGCGGCTCATCTGTCCCGCGCCCACGCCGAGCGTCATGCCCTCGCCGCAGAAGACGATGGCGTTGGACTTCACGAACTTGGCCACCCGGAAAGCGAAGACGAGGTCGTTCATCTCGGCCTGGGTGGGCTTGCGCTTTGTCACGAAGCGAAGCCCGGAGACGTCGAAGGCGTCCGGGGACTGCACCAGGAGCCCGCCGCCCACGCGCTTCATGTCGAGGCGGTTCAACTCCCGCTCGGGCGAGATCGCGAGCAGGCGCACGTTCTGCTTGGCGGCGAAGACCTTCGCCGCCTCTCCTTCGTACGAAGGCGCGATCACCACTTCCACGAACTGCTTCGCGACCGCCTCGGCCGTGGGCCCGTCCACCGGCCGGTTGAAGGCGATGATGCCGCCGAAGGCCGAGGTGGGATCGGTCGCGAAGGCGCGGGCGTAGGCCTCGCGCGGCGAGGGCGCGATGGCCACGCCGCAGGGGTTCGCGTGCTTCACGATCACGCACACCGGCACGTCGAACGTGCGGCAGCATTCCCAGGCAGCGTCCGCGTCGGCGATGTTGTTGTAGGAGAGCTCCTTGCCCTGGAGCTGCCGGAAGCGCGCGAGCGTGCCCCGTGCGGGGTCGTCCTCGGCATAGAACGCGGCCGACTGGTGCGGGTTCTCGCCGTAGCGAAGCGTCTGCGCGAGCGTGAAGGAGAGGTTCAGCCGCCCGGGGAATTCGCGCGCCGCGCCCTTCTCGTCGCGCGCCGTGAGCCAGGAGGAGATCATGCCGTCGTAGGCGGCGGTGTGGCCGTAGGCCTTGGCGGCGAGCGCGTAGCGCTCGGCGAGCCCGAGCTTGCCGCCATTCTTCGCGAGCTTGCCGGCGAGGCTCGCGTAGTCCGCGGGGTCCGTGACGATCGCCACGAAGGCGTGGTTCTTCGCCGCCGCGCGCACCATCGCCGGGCCGCCGATGTCGATGTTCTCGATCGCCTCCTCCATCGAGCAGCCGGGCTTCGCCACGGTCCGCGCGAACGGATAGAGGTTCACGACCACGAGGTCGATGGGCGGGATGCCGTGGGCCTTCATCGCCGCCACGTGCTCGGGAATGTCGCGCCGCGCGAGGATGCCGCCGTGCACCTTGGGGTGCAGGGTCTTCACCCGCCCGTCCATCATCTCGGGGAACCCGGTGTAGTCGCCCACCTCGATCACGGGCAGGCCGCTCGCGGAGAGGAGCTTCGCGGTGCCGCCGGTGGACAGGAGCTCGACGCCCTGGGCGGCGAGGACCTTGGCGAAATCGACGACGCCGGTCTTGTCGGAGACGCTCAGGAGCGCCCGACGGATTCGGATCTGGTCTTGGGGCATCGCCCGTCCTTCGGTTGGGCAGGACGACCGGCTAGTCGATGCCGTGTTCCTGCAGCTTCTTGCGGAGCGTGTTGCGGTTGATGCCGAGGAGCTCCGCCGCGCGCGTCTGGTTGCCCTGCGCGTGGTACATCACCACCTCGAGGAGCGGTTTCTCGACGCAATTGACGACCATGTTGTAGATGCCGCAGGTCTTCTCGCCGTCGAGGTCCTTGAAGTACTGCTTCATCATCTTGCGCACGGTCGAGGAGAGCTCGTTCTCGCGCTCGGCGGCTTCCGCCCTGGCGGCGGTGCGGGCATGGGTTCTAGGCTGCAAGGGCCACCTCATCTTCGTATTCGAGGCGCTCGGAGCGCTCGGCGAGTCCGTCGAAGAAGCCCCGGACGGCGTCGAGCTGTTCCCCGGCGGTCTGCAACTGGTTCATCCGGGCGCGGAAGAGGGCGGAGTTCTTGAGCCCCTTCGTGTACCAGGCGATGTGCTTGCGGGCGACGCGCGAGCCGCGCTCGGCGCCGTAGAAGGCGTAGAGGTCGTCCAGGTGCTCCAGGAGGACGGCGCGGATCTCCGCGGTCTCGGGCGGCGGGAGCTTCTCGCCCGTGGCGAGGAAGCGGGCGATCTCGCGGAAGATCCACGGCCGGCCCTGGGCGGCGCGGCCGATCATGACCGCGTCGGCGCCGGTGTAGGCGAGGACCTCCTTCGCCTTCTCCGGGGAGTCGATGTCGCCGTTGGCCATGACGGGAATCGCGACCGAGGCCTTCACGGCGCGGATCGTGTCGTACTCGGCCTCTCCCGTGTACATGCAGGCCCGCGTGCGCCCGTGCAGGGCGAGGGCGGCGATGCCGCTTTGCTCCGCGATGCGGGCGATGGAGAGCGCGTTGCGGTTCTCCAGGTTCCAGCCGGTGCGGAACTTGAGGGTGACCGGGACCTCCACCGCGCCCACCACGGCCTCGACGATCCGGGCGACGAGGGCCTCGTCCTTCAGGAGCGCGGAGCCCGCGGCGACGTTGCAGATCTTCTTGGCCGGGCAGCCCATGTTGATGTCGATGATCTGGGCGCCCTTGTCCACGTTGTACCGGGCCGCCTCGGCCATCATGGCCGGGTCGGACCCGGCGATCTGGATCACCTTGGGCTCGACCTCGCCCTCGTGGTTGCCGCGGCGAAGCGTCTTCTCCGAGCCCCACAGGAGCGAGTTCGACGCGACCATCTCGGAAACGGCCATGCCGGCCCCCATCCGCTTGCAGAGCTGGCGGAAAGGCCGGTCCGTCACGCCCGCCATGGGCGCGACGACGAGGTTGTTCCGGAGGGAGACGTTTCCGATCTTCACGGCGTTTGTAATGGTCTGGGAGCCGCGGAAAAGGCGCCCATTTTATACGCGAGTGCCGCGCGCGACCAAACAGTTTTTGCATCGTGCGACGCGGCTCGACGCGATTTCCTGCGCCATGTCAAGCGCTCGCGAGTCCGGCGCGCCGTTATCAAGAAACATGCCACCGCTTCCGTCGCTTTCGGGCGACCTTTCAGGGCGCGCCGAAGCCTCCGCCGCCCGGCGTCTCGATCACGAAGACGTCGCCCGCGCCGACTTCCGTCTCGTCGGCGAATCCCAAGTCGGTGCGCGAGCCGTCGGCGCGCTCCACCCAGTTGCGCCCGAGGTCCCCGGGCTCCCCGCCCGCCATGCCGTAGGGCGGGACGCGGCGGTGGCCGGCGAGGATGGCCGCCGTCATCGGCTCGAGGAAGCGGATGCGCCGCGTCGCGCCGTTGCCGCCGTTCCAGCGCCCGCGCCCGCCGCTGCCGGCCCGGATCGAGTGGGCATCCACTCTCACCGGATAGCGCCATTCGAGGACCTCGGGATCGGTGAGGCGGGAATTGGTCATGTGCGCCTGCACCGTGTCGGTGCCCGGGAATCCCGGACCCGCGCCGGTGCCGCCGGAGATCGTCTCGTAGTACTGGTAGCGCTCGTTGCCGAAGGTGAAGTTGTTCATGGTGCCGTAGGAGGCGGCCATGACGCCGAGCGCCCCGTAGAGCGCGTCGGTGATGCACTGCGAGGTCTCGACGTTGCCGGCGACCGTGGCGGCGGGCGGCCGGGGGCTCAGCATCGAGCCCTCGGGAATGCGCACCTCCAGGGGCTTCAGGCACCCGGCGTTGAGCGGGATGTCGTCGTCCACGAGCGTGCGGAAGACGTAGAGCACGGCGGCGTAGACCACGGCCGAGGGGGCATTGAAATTGCTGTCGAGCTGCGCGCTGGTGCCCGCGAAGTCGATCACGGCGCTGCGCTTGTCGGCCCCGATCGCGATCCGCACGCGGATCACCGCGCCGTTGTCCATCTCGCAGGCGAACTCCCCGTCCTTGAGGACCCCGATCACGCGGCGCACGCACTCCTCGGCGTTGTCCTGGACGTGGCCCATGTAGGCCTTCACGACGTCCAGGCCGAAGTGCTCCACCATGCGGCGAAGCTCCTGCACGCCCTTCTCGTTGGCGGCCACCTGGGCGCGCAGGTCCGCGATGTTCTGGTCGGGATTGCGGGCGGGGTAGCGGGCCGCGGCGAGGAGCCGGCGCATCTCCGCCTCGAGCATGCGCCCGTCCTCGACGAGCTTCACGTTGTCGAGGAGCACCCCTTCCTCCTCGATCGTGCGCGAGAAGGGCGGCATGGAGCCGGGCGTGATGCCGCCGATGTCGGCGTGGTGGCCCCGCGAGCCGACATAGAAGAGGATCTCGGGATGGCCCTCACCCCGGCCCTCTCCCGAGGGAGAGGGAGCACCCTCACCCCGGCCCTCTCCCAAGGGAGAGGGAGCCCTTTTCTCCCCTCTCCCTCCGGGAGAGGGGTCGGGGGTGA
>CALEJW010000180.1 GCA_937898635.1 uncultured Pseudomonadota bacterium
TGGTGTGGGGGCTGGGAGCGGCGCTCTACCTCATCGCGTTCTACCAGCGGGTGGCGCCGGCGGTGCTGGTGCAGGAGCTCACGAGCGAGTTCGCGCTCACGGGCGCGGCGCTCGGCAACCTCTCCGCGTTCTACTTCTACAGCTACGTCGCGATCCAGATCCCCACGGGGCTCATCGCCGACCGCTGGGGGCCGCGCCGGCTCCTCACCGCGGGCGCGGCGCTGACCGCGGCGGGCACGCTCGTCTTCGCCCTCGCGCCGACGGCCTACGTCGCGAACGCGGGACGGCTCGCCATCGGCGCGGCCGCGGGCGTGGCCTTCGTCGCGATGCTCAAGCTCGCGAGCCACTGGATGCCCTCGACGCGCTTCGCGCTCGCGAGCGGCGTGGCGCTCTTCGTGGGCGTCGTCGGCGCGACGGCGGCCGGCGCGCCCCTGCGCCTCGCGGTGGACGCGATGGGCTGGCGAAACGTGATGCTCGCGAGTGCCGCGGCGACCGCCCTCGTGGCGGTCGCGATCTGGATCGTGGTCCGCGACGACCCTTCCGAGCGCGGCTACGACTCCTACTTCGCGCACCGATCGGGCAAGGCCGGCGGCAGCTCGATCGGCGCGGACCTGAAGGCGGTGTTCGCCTACCGCAACACGGCGCTGCTCTTCTTCATCCCCGGCGCCTTCTCGGGGATCGTGCTCATGTTCGCGGGCCTGTGGGGCGTGCCCTTCCTCACGACGCACTACGGCTACAGCACCGCGGAAGCCGCGCTCCTCGCCTCCCTCACCCTCATCGCCTGGAGCGTGGGCAGCATCCTCTACGGCCCGATCTCGGAGCGGGCGCGCAGCCGGCGCCTGCCCTACCTCGCGGGGCTCGCCGGCACCATGGCGCTGTGGGCCGCGATCGTCTGGGTGCCGGGCTGGGGACGCGTCGCGATGCCCGTCCTCCTCGCCGCGCTGGGGCTGGTGGGCGGTGCCTTCATCCTCGTCTTCCCCTTCGCCAAGGAGAGCGTGCCGGCGCGGCTCGCGGGCACCGTCTCCGGCATCACCAACATGGGCGTGATGATGGGCGGGCTCGTGATGCAGCCGCTCGTCGGCTGGGTGCTCGACCGCCACTGGACCGGCGCCCTCACCGCGGGCGGCGCGCGGCTCTACGACCTCGCCGCCTATCGCAACGCCTTCTCGCTCCTCTTCGCCTGGGGCGCCCTCGCCTTCCTGCTGCTCCTCTTCACGCGCGAGACCCGCTGCCGCCAGGCCGCCTAATAAATGGGGTCAGGTGCAATTTTCGATCTGTCCCCTTTTTGCCGTGAGAAATGGGGACAGATCGGAAATTTCACCTGACCCCATTATTCTTGTAGTAGATGCGCCAGCAGGCGAAGCCGGTGAGCATCATCGCCGCCATGCCCGCGGCCATCCAGCGCGGGTCGTGGAAGACGGCCGGGGCGATGAGGCCGGCGGTGATGGTGTTGATCATTCCCGAGACGAAGCCCTGGAGCGAGGCCGCCATGCCGCGGCGCGTGGGAAAGAGGTCGAGCGTGGTGAGCGAGATCGTCGGCATCGCCATGGCGGTGCCGATCGCGTAGAAGAAGATGGGAATCACCGCCCAGGGAATCGACGGCGTGAAGAGGAAGTTGTAGGCGAGGTTGGCGGCCGCCGACACGCCCATGAAGGTGTAGGCGCGGCGAAGCGTCTGCGCGCGCGTGAGCCGCCCCGCCGCGCGCCCCGAGAGCTGCGAGCCCACGAGGATGCCGGCGATGCCGGGAATGAAGAGCCAGGAGTATTCCTTCGGCCCCAGCCCCAGGTGCGTCGAGAGGAACATCGGCGCCGAGAGGATGTAGAGGAAGAAGGCGTTGAAGTTGAACCCCATCGCGAGCGAGAGCAGCAGGAAGGGCCGGCTCGCGCCCACCTCGCGGTAGCCCTGCAGGAGCGCGGCCGGGTGGAAGGGCTGGCGAAGCGAATCCGGCAGCGTCTCGCGAAGCAGGCGAGCGCCCGCGACGACGAGCACGAGGCCCACGGCCGCGAGGAACCAGAAGATCGACTGCCACCCGAAGGCCTCGAAGAGCAGGCCCCCGACGATCGGCGCGACCACGGGCGCGAGGCCGAAGAAGAGCGTCACCATCGACATGAGGCGCTGCGCGTCCTCCTCCTCGTAGAGGTCGCGGATCATGGCGCGGCCCACGACGATGCCCGCGCCCGTGGACACGCCCTGCACCGCCCGCCAGAGGATGAGCGTGTGCACGTTGGTCGCGAGCGCCGCGCCGAGGGAGGCCACGGTGAAGACCACGAGCGAGACCACGATCACGGGCTTGCGCCCGAGGCTGTCGGAGAGCGCGCCGTGGAAGAGGAACATCACGCCGAAGGCGAGGAGGTAGGCCGAGAGCGTCTGCTGCATCTCGAGCGGCGTGGCCCCGAGCGCGGCCTGCATGCCGCCGAAGGCGGGCAGGTAGGTGTCGATCGCGAAGGGCCCGAGGGTCGCGAGCGCGCCGAGCAGCGCCGCGAAGGCGATGCGGAACGAGAGCGCCTTCCGGTCGGGAGCGCTCATCGCGCCTCCTTCGGCCACGCCGGCAGCGCGCAGCGCGCGGACCTCGCCGCGAGCGTTCCCGGGAAATCCGCGAGGGCTCGCTTCATAGCGGGCGAATCCCCCGCGTGGCAGGCGAGGCACGCGCCCACCGTGAGGATGCGCCGCTGCTCGTCCACCGAGAAGGGCCGCGCGCCCTCGCGCGTGGAGACCATTCCCGTGCGCTCGGCGAGGAATCCCGTCCACGCGTCCTCGGGCAGGCCGTCGTGCTTCGCGGCCCCGGCGGCGGGCCGGAAAGTCCACCGTCCCGTGGTCCCCGAGACGCGATAGCGCAGCTCCCCCTTGCCGTAGCCCAGCGCCACCGGGTCGGCGTGGCAGGACGCGCAGCTCCTCGCCTCGCGCCGCGTGGTGTGCGAATGGAGCTTCGCGTAGAGGCGGCGATGGATCAGGTCGGGCGGCTTTCCGGCTTCGCGGTTGCGGTCGAAGCTCATCACCATGCCCGGGACGAAAGTGTCGATGGCGCCGCGCGCGTCCCCCGCATGCAGCACGCCCAGCGTCGGCGGCAGGGGCTCGAAGGGCCCCGCGGTCTCGTTCCAGGTGCCCTTCACCCAGGCCTGCGCCGCGTGGTCGAAGCCCTCGTCCTTCGGGTCGAACTGCGTGTGGCAGGCGACGCAGCGCGGCGCCCACGCGGTGTGGCAGCTCGCGCAGGAAAGCCTCTCGTGGCCCCGGCCCTCGGTGCACGCCGCGGCCGGCGCCTTGAGCGCGAGGGCCTCGCCCGTCCGCTTGCGCAGGAGCCGCGCGCTCTTGCCCTCCTCCACCACCACGTTCACGAGCGGCTCGCCGTCGCGCGTCGTGCCCATGCGCTGGCCGGGGCCGAGGGCGCGCCCGCGAAGCTTCATCAGCAGCCGCGACTCGGGATCGACGAAATCCGCCGCGACGGAGACCAGCTTCGCCGCGTGGCAGTCCTCGCAGGCCACCTTCTGCTGCTCGCTCTTCCGCGCGACTTCCGCGCCCGCGCCCATCAACTCGTTGGCGGTGTGGCAGTCGATGCACTCGAGGCCGCGCTCGTGGTGCACGTCGGCGACGATCTTTTCCACGATGCGCCCGTCGTCGAGCTTGCGCAGCGCGGCGCCGGCGACTTTCCTCGCGGCCGCGGGCGCCGCGTTGTCTCCCGCCTCCTCGCGCAGCTCGTTCCAGCCCTCGTAGGAGAGCGCGATGCGGCCCGAGCGGCTGTGGCAGCCGAAGCAGTGGCCATTCGTGGGATCCAGGGCGAGCTTCGGGTGCGCGGCGGGAACGCCGGTGCGCGCCTCGCGCGGCTTCGCGACATGGGCCGCGAGGGCCTTCGCGGCCTCCGCGGAGTACTCGAGGTGGCACGCGTTGCAGCCGCCGCCCTGGGACTCCTGGCCGATGGGGCCCCACTCGGTCTTCGGTTGTCCGAGGTGGCAGCCGACACAGAGCTCGCGCAGGTGGCTGTCGGCCACGCCGTGGCCCAGCCGGTTCGCGTGGGGGATCCGCCCGTCGGGACGCGCCGGCTCGCCGAGGGCCACGCGGTCCACTTCGATAACGCCCGCCATCGTCGTCATGATCGAGCGTTCCACGCGCGGCACGATGGCCGCGTGGCAGCCGGCCTGCCCGCAGGTCTTCGCCGCGTCGGCGAGATTTCCGGGGATGAGGATCATGCCGGCGTGGGCGCGCGCCTTGTCCATCGTCCGGCCGTCGCCCGCGTGGCAGGAAGCGCAGCCGATGGCGGACGGCGCGTGCGCGCCCTCGAGCCCGGTGACGCCGCCGTGGCAGGTGACGCAAGCCTCCGCGAGCCCGAGCGCCACGCGAATCCGCCCGCCGTCGCCGCGCAGGAAGAGCCCGGCCACGAAGACGACGGCCAGGGCGGCGGCGAGGAGGAGAAGGGACTTCAGGCGCACGACCGCTAGTGTAACGGGGCGCGGCACGCTTTCCGCCCGCGACCGGAAGGCGGACCCCGCGCGCTACATCATCCGGAAGTGGTGCAGGAAGCTGCGGCTCACCGGCAGCGTCTCCTCGCGGCCCTTCAGGTGGACGGTCGCGGTCTCGTTGGCGCCGCGCACGACGTGGGCGACGGCGCGCAGGTTCACCACCACGGACCGGTGCACCTGGACGAAGAGCTCGGCGTCGAGCTGCGCCGCGAGGTCCTTCAGGGCCGTGCGCACCAGCCCCTCGCAGCGCTCGCCTTCCGGCGTGTGCCACGCCACCAGCGTGTACTTGTCCTCCGCGCGCAGGAAATCGACCTCGTCGGCGGCGACGACCCTGAGTTTCTGCCCGGCAGACACGCGAAGCCACTTGAGCGTCGCGGGCCCGGCCGTGTTCGCGAAGCGCGTGGCGATCCTCTCCAGCGGCGCCTCCGTGTCGGGAACCTCCCTGCCGGCGCGAAGCCGCTCGCGAAGCCGCCCCACGGTGTCCGCGAGCCGCGCGAGTTCCACGGGCTTCACGAGGTAGTCGAGCGCGCCCTGCTCGAAGGCCTGCACCGCGTACTGGTCGTAGGCGGTGACGAAGACCACGTGCGCGCGCCGGCCGATGAAGCGCGCCGCTTCCACGCCCGAGAGCCCCGGCATGTGCACGTCGAGGAAGCAGACGTCCGGCTTCTGCGCTTCGAAGCACTCGACCGCGAGGCGCCCGTTCTTCAGTTGCGCCACCACCTCCAGCTCCGGCCACGCCTGGGCGAGGAGCCGCGCGAGGGATTCGCGAAGCAGCGGCTCGTCGTCGGCGATGAGTGCCGTGGGACGCCGGCCGCTCACGCTTCGCCCCGTCGCGCCGGGAAGTCGAGCTCCGCGCTCGTGCCGTGCGGCTGCACCGGCTGAAGGTCGAGCTTCGCGTCGCCGCCGAAGAAGAGCTCGAGGCGCTCGCGCAGGTTCGTGAGGCCGGTGCCCATTCCCTTGCCGCCGCGCCCCAGGCCCATGCCGGTGTCGGTGACCCGCGCGCGGCAGCGGCCGTCTTCCACCCAGGCGCGCACGCCGATGTGGCCGCCTTCCTCGCTGGGGTCGATGCCGTGGCGCACGGCGTTCTCCGCCAGCGTGAGGAGCGTCATGGGCGGGCATTGCAGGCGCTTCGCCTCCTCGTCGGCCTCGATCGTGAAGTCGAGGCGGTCGGGCATGCGCATGTGCATGACCTCGAGGTAGGCGCGCACGAGGTCCAGCTCCTGCCCGAGCGTGGCGCTCGGCTCGTTCAGGCGCGGCACCGCGGCGCGCAGGTACGCGATGAGGCTCTCGAGCACCGTGGAGGCGCGCGGGGAACCGGTAGTCACCAGCTCGCGCACGTTGGCGAGTGTGTTGAAGAGGAAGTGCGGCTCGACGCGGGCCTGCAGCAGGCGCAGGCGCGCGTCGAGCGCCTTGCGCTCGAGCTCGCTTCGCTCCAGCTCGAAGGCGAGCGCCTGGTTGCGCGCCGCGTCCTTGATCTCGTTGAAGAGCGCGGACACGGCGATCCACGGCGAGGCGAGGAGGCCCAGGAAGGTCATCACGGCGAAACCCGTGAGGCGCTTCTCGTTCAGGTACCACGCTTGCGCGTCCCCCATCGTCGTGACGCAGTAGGCGAGCAGGACTCCCAGGGGAACCGCGACGGCGACCCCCAGGACCTGCAGGGCCCAGCGGGCGAGCCACCGGGGCAGGCGCGCGGGCCAGCGCTCGAAGAGGCCGTAGGCGACGAGGACGAGGGTGCCCGCGATCAGCAGGCGCCCGAGCAGGACCCGGTACGGCGCCTCCCAGGTCGGCAGGATCACGAGGCTCACCGCGAGGCAGGTGAAGAACGCGACCTTCAGCCGCCGGAAGCCGAAGACCCGCCGCAGCGCCGAGGGCGGCGAGGGCGGGACGGGAGACACGGAAGCGTTCATGGCGTAACGATAGCAGCCGGACGAGTGCCGATTCCCCGGAAAAGGGGGGCTACAGGCGTGCGCCGCCGCCGCCCGTCCGTCTCCACCGTGCCTCGCGACAGCCCTCCGTCGCCCGTCGCAAAGCGGTTCCCCGCGCGCGTGCCTTCTCCCACAGTCGGGGCCATCCAGGGCCATGGGAGGGCCGAATGTCGATCCTGTCGAAAGCGCGTTTCCTGATGTGGGTGGCGGCGAGCGTCCTCGTGGCGCTCCCATCGTGGGCGGCATCGGGGCCCCGGGGCCCGCTGGTGAGCGCCGAGTGGTTGCGCGAGAACCACGGCCGGCCGGAAGTCCTCGTCCTCGATGCCTCTCCCCCGCCGCTCCACGCCAAGGAGCACATCCCGGGCGCGGTCGCCGCGAGCGTGATGAGCTACGGAATGCGCGAGATGCCGGCCGCGGCGATGGAGCGGATCTTCCAGGCGTGGGGCGTGAGCGCCGGTCGGAAGGTGGTCCTCTACGACCAGGGCGAGCCGATCTGGGCCACGCGACTCTACTTCGACCTCGAGCGCCACGGCTTTCCGCTGGAGGATCTCTTCGTCCTCGACGGCGGGCTCGCGAAGTGGAAAGCGATCGGGGGCGCCGTGACCAAGGAGCCCACGCCCGCGCCGGCGCCGGGGAATTTCCGCGTGAGCGGGCCGAAGGAGGAAATGCGCGTGCGGCTTCCGGAGTTCCTCGCGGCGAGCAGCGACACGCGAAGCAACGCGCTCGTCGAGGCGCTGAACCCCGAATGGCACTTCGGTGAGAGCGCGTTCTTCGACCGCGGCGGGCACATCCCCTACGGCATCCTCCTGCCGAGCATCGACCTCTACAACGCCGACAGGACCTTCAAGTCGCCCGAGGAGATCCGGCGGATGCTCGACTACCTCGGCGTGAAGCCCCAGCAACAGGTGCTCACCTATTGCGGGGGCGGGGTCGCCGCGGCCGTGCCGTGGTTCGCGATGAAGCACCTGCTGGGATACCCGAAGGTGAGGCTCTATGTGGAATCCGAGATGGAGTGGCTGCGCGACGACCGCGGCCTGCCGTTCTGGACCTACGGCGCGCCCTACCTCACGCGGCAGACCGCGTGGCTCAAGACCTGGGGCGGGCCGATGATGCGCCAGTTCGGGATATCGAACGTGAGCATCGTGGACGTGCGCCCGGCCGACGCGTTCGCCTTCGGGCACCTGCCGTTCGCGCTGAACGTTCCCGCCGAGGAGTTCCGGCGCCACCTTTCCTCGCCGGAGAGGCTCGCGGAGATCCTCGCGAAGGCGGGCGTCAAGGCTTCCGACGAGGCGGTGGTGGTCTCGGGCGCGGGGCTGGACAAGGATTCGGCGCTCGCCTTCCTCCTGCTCGAGCGGCTGGGGCAGCGCCGCGTCTCCGTCTTCCTCGACTCGCAGGAGAAGTCGATGCAGGCGGGGCTCGCGCTCGCGGACCCAAAGAAGACGCCGGCCTCGCCGCCGAAGCCGGCTGCGGCCTGGGCGGCGAGCCCGCGCGAGGGCGTGCTGATCGGCTCGCCCGGCGAAACCCGCGGCGCGTATCCCAAGGTCTTCGTCGCTTCCGGGAAAGAGCTGCCTGCCCGCGTGCCGGAGGGCAAGGTCGTGCACGTGCCCTATACGGAACTCCTCGACGCCGACGGCTCGCCGAAGGCCGCGAAGGACATCTGGAAGATCCTGGTGAAGGCGGGCGTGCCGCGCTACGCGGAACTGGTGAGCTTCTCCGACGACCCGGGC
>CALEJW010000181.1 GCA_937898635.1 uncultured Pseudomonadota bacterium
TCCACGCCAACCCAGGGGAAAGAACATGAACGACCGCCCGATCGCCCGGAACTCCCTCCCGCACCTCCTCTTCGCCGCCTTCGGGCTGGGCCTCGCGGCTCTCCTGCCGGGATGCGCCATCCACGTCGACCACTCCGACCACCACTACGCCGCCGGCCGCAGCCCGTGCAACCAGGGCGTGTGCAAGGCCGAGGTCACGGTCCTTTCCTGCGAGAAGGGCGCTCTGCCGGTGACGCCGGACCCGATCCGCGTCCGGGAGTCGAACAACATCGAATGGACGATCGTGACGGAAGGCTACGAGTTCCCGGCGAACGGCATCGTGATCGAGGGCAAGGGATTCACGAACCGCCCCGGCTCCACCGGCAACGGGAAGAAGTTCGTCGTGCACGACGACAACACCGACAAGCGGATCGACATCAAGTACACGGTCCGCGTGACGAGGAAGTCCGACGGCAAGGCCTGCGCGCCCTACGACCCGTTCATCAGCAACCATTGACCCGGGGCGTCCGTCCCGGACGCCGCGGCCTCAAGCCGTCCCGGGCAGTGATCGCACGCGAGCGATCGCGATGCCGATCTCCGAGGACGGCCCCGCGCCGACTTCTTCCGCGAGCTTCGCGGCGGCCTCGAGGGACGCCGCGGCCGCCGCGGCATCGCCCGCGAGGTGCTCCGCTTCCGCCCGGCTCGCGAGCAGCACGCCGAGGCTCACGGGATCCGACGCGGCGCGCAGGAGCGCCTCGCCGGAGGCGAGGCACCGCCGCGCCTCCTCCCGCCTGCCCTGGCGGGCGTGCAGCAGCCCGAGGTAGCCGAGGAACTGCCCTTCCGAGCGGGAGTCCCCCAGCGTCCGCGCGATGGCGAGCGCCGCCTCGAAGCGGGACCGGGCTTCCTCCGGCCGCGCCAGCGCCTCCAGCACGATCCCGAGGTTGCCGAGGACGATGCATTCCAGCCGCACGTGGCCGAGCGCTCGGGCGAGGACCAGCGCGGCGGCCGAGGCGGCCTCGGCCTCGGGGAGCCTGCCCTGCAGCGTGTGCAGCATGCCGAGGTTGCAGAGCGTGTTGCCCTCGAGCTGGCGATGGCCCGTCTCGCGCGCGATCGCCAGCGCCTCCTCGTGCCGGGAGAGAGCATCCTGCGCGTGCCCGAGGTCCGCCTGGAGGTTGCCGAGGTTGCCGACGATGATGCCCTGCATGCGGCGATCGCCCGCCTCCCGCGCCAGCGC
This sequence comes from uncultured Pseudomonadota bacterium, assembly GCA_937898635.1. Lineage (GTDB taxonomy): Bacteria > Pseudomonadota > Gammaproteobacteria > Burkholderiales > Usitatibacteraceae > FEB-7. The sequence goes on from CALEJW010000181.1 coordinate 1,214, forward strand.
CTCCGCGCGCTCGTAGTGCGCCAGCGCCTCGTCGAGGCGCCCCTCGCTGTACTCCACCGTGCCCAGCTCGTTGTTCGCCGTGCACTCGAGCCTCGCGTCGCCGGCTTCGCGCGCCATGCGGATCGCCGCCGCGAAGCGCTCGCGCGCTTGCCCGAGCCGGCCCTTGTCGGCCTCCAGCGAGCCGAGCCGCATCGTCGCGACGATCTCGCCGCGCCGGTCTCCCGCCGCGCGCGCGCTCGCGAGCGCCCTCTCGCACAGGGCGTCGGCGTTCCCCGGCCGGCCGCAGGACTGGCGCGCGTGGGCGAGCGCGGGCAGCGCGCGGGCGAGCGCGCGGTCGTCGAGGCCCGGCATCGCGAAGACCTCCTCGGCCAGCTCGACGCCGGTCTCGAAGGGCCCGCGCAGGCGCAGCGCCGCCCAGGCGCCTTCGAGCGCGCCGGCCGCGAGCAGTCCTTCCCCGAGCGCGATCGCGCGCCGGCAGGCGGCCACGAGGTTCTCCAGCTCGACGCAGTCGCCCTCCTCCGCCCGGACCGGGCCGAGCGCCGCGAACCACTCGGCGTGCCGCCGCTGTGCCGCCGCCACCGCCTGCGTCCCGCTGCCGGGAAAGCGGCCCTCGGTGCGCAGGTGCTCGGCCGCGTATTCGCGCACGCTCACGAGGAGATCGAAGCGGCCGTCGCCGCGCGGGCGCAGGAGCGACTTGTCGGCTAGCGCCTGGATCGCGTCCACGATCCACGGCGCCTGGTCGTGACGCGAGAGGTCGATCACCGCTTCCGCGGCTTCCAGCGTGAAGCCGCCGGCGAACACGGACAGTTGCGCGAGCACTTCCTTTTCCACCGGCGGCAGGAGGTCCCAAGACCAGTCGAAGGTGGCCCGCAGGGTCGCCTGGCGGTCGAGGCGGCGGCCGCGCGCGGCGAGGAGCTTGAAGCGCTCGCCCATGCGCGCGAGCAGCATTCGCGGCGGCATCACGCGCGCGCGCGCCGCGGCGAGCTCGATCGCGAGCGGCAGCCCGTCGAGCAGCGCCACGAGCGGGCCGATCGCCGCCTCGTCCTCGGGCCGGGGCCGGAAGCCCGAATCCGCCGCCGCGGCACGCAGCAGGAAGAGCGCCGCGGCGTCGGCGGGCGGCAGGGGCGGGAGCGCGAGCATCTCCTCGCCCGGCAATCCCAGCACTTCCCGCGTGGTGACGAGGAACCGGGCTTCCCCGGGGCGCTCCAGCCAGCGGCCCAGCGTCGCGGCGGCGAGGTCCGCCACCTGCTCGAAGTTGTCGAGGATCACGAGGCAGCGGCCGCGCCCGGCGATGGCGCGCCCGAGCTGCGCCACCGGGTCGCCCTTGCCCAGCGGAACGGCGAGCCCCTGCGCCACCGCGTTCAGGATGCCGTCCACGGTTCGCGCGGGCGCCAGGTCGCAGAACCACGCCCCGCCGGGAAATTCCCCGAGCCAGTCGCGGCCGAAGCGCATCGCGAGGCGCGTCTTGCCGGTGCCGCCCATCCCCAGCACCGACACGAGGCGGGCGCCGGAGCGCAGCCGCCGCGCGAGGTCGGCGACGGCTTCCGCGCGGCCCACGAAGGCGTCGGGCTCGGCGGGCAGGCTGTGGCGGATCTCGCGGGCGGGCAGCCAGGCGCCGTCGTGGCGCACCACGCGGTAGGCCTTGTCCGCGTCGGGCGGCGGGAGGAAGAGCGCGCGCTCGTCGCCCGCCTCGAAGAGTTCCAGGGGCTCGTCCACGCCCTTCAGGCGCCAGTGCCCGTGGGACTGCAGGCGGATGGGCTCGCCCCCGATCGCGCGCCGCGCGTCCGCGGAGACCAGCACCTGCCCGCCGCGCGCGACCGACATCACGCGCGAGGCGATCGCCTTCGCGAGGCCCTCGACCTCGAGGGGCTTCGCGCCGAGCGCCACGTCGGCGGCGCTGTTCTCGCGCAGCATCACGGGCCCGACGTGCAGGCCCGCCCGCGCCTCGAGCGGCGGCACGAGCGCGCGCAGGGCTTCCTGGTAGGCGACCGCGTAGCCGACCGCGTCCGCCGCCGCGTCGAAGAGCAGCAGCATCCCGTCCGTCTTGTCGATCTCCCGCCCGCGCCACGCGGAGAGCAGGTCGCGGGCGGCGCGGTCGTGCGCGGCCCACAGCCTCGCCATCTCCGCGTCGCCGATGCGCTGCGAGAGCCTCGTGCTCTCCACGAGGTCGGTCATCAACAGGGCGCGCAGGTCGCTCATCGGCTTTGCACTTGAAGGGGACGCTACCCTCAAGCCTCCAGCAGCGCGACGGCGCCCAGGCCCCCGTCGGCGCAGATGGAGACGACGGCGCGCTTGCCCGCGCCCATCGCGGCGAGCTCCTTCACCGCCTGGGAGAGGATGCGCGCGCCGGTCGCGCCGAAGGGATGGCCGATGGCGACGCTGCCGCCGTTGGGATTGAGCCGCTCCCACGGGAACTTGCCGAGCGCCGCCGCGACGCCGGCCTTCTCGCGCACGAAGGATTCGTCCTCGAGGGCGGCCACGTTGCAAAGCACCTGCGCGGCGAAGGCCTCGTGGATCTCCCACAGGTCGATCGCGTCGAGGGCGAGCCCGTGGCGGGCGAGGAGCCGCGGGATCGCGTAGGCCGGCGCCATGAGGAGCCCCTCGTGGAAGACGTCCACCGCGGCGATCTCCCAGTCCACGAGGCGCGCGCGGGGCCGCCCGTCCGGCAGGCGCTGCAGGCCCGCGTCGGTGGCCACCCACAGGCCCGCGGCGCCGTCGGTGAGGGGGGAAGCGTTGCCGGCGGTGATCGTGCCCGCCTCGCGGTCGAAGGCGGGCTTCAGCTTCGCGAGCTTCTCCACGGTGGAATCGGCGCGCGGGATGCCGTCGCGCGTGGCCTCGCCCGCGGGGGTCAGGAGGTCGTCGAAGAAGCCCGACGCCATCGCCTTCACGGCGCGCTCGTGGGAGGCGAAGGCGAGGCGGTCCTGCGCCTCGCGCGGGATCTTCCATTCCTTGGCCATCGCCTCGCAGTGCTCGCCCATGCTCCGGCCCGTGGCGCGGTTCTTCACGCCCGGCACGTGCAGCCTCACGTCGGAGAAGCGGATCTCCAGGAGGCGGTCGATGCGCTCGCCCACGGTCCTCGCTTGCGACAGGCGGCGGATCCAGTCGGAAAGCCCCTGGGTGAGCGCGATCTGCACCCGGCTCATGCTCTCCACGCCGCCGACGAGCGCGAGCTGGTGGCTGCCGCCGAGCATCCCGGCGGCCTCGAAGGCGGCGACCATGCTGGTCGCGCACGCGAGCACCGTGGAGAAGGCGGGCGTCCTCTGGTCGAGCCCCGCGTCGATGAGCACCTCGCGGGCGAGGTTGCTCCAGCCGAGGTTCGAGGCGACGGTGCCCCACACGAGGAGGTCGGGGCGGCTGCCGGCGGCGAGCTGCGCGCCCATGGCCTTCGCCACCGGCACGGAGAGCGCGACCGCGTCCAGGGCGCGAAGCCCCGCGTCCACGCGCGCGAAGGGCGTGCGCACGCCCGGCACGAGCCACACGGGGGTGGCGGGATCTCGGTTCGTTCTCATCGATGCTCCTTCGGTTTCATCGCCAGCTGTCGGGGTCGCCGCCGCGCTCCCGCTCGAAGCGCTCGCGGTCCCTCGCGAACATTTCCTGGAGCTCCTCGCGGCCCGCCTTCACCGCGTTGAGGAAGCGCGTCTCGTCCTGGTAGTGCGGCAGCGTCGCCTCCAGCGTGTGGCGATTCTGCCGCCGGAAGGAATCCGCCATCTCCCGGGCGCGGTAGGCCTCCACGCCCAGGGCCTCCAGCGCCGCGCGGGCCGCGCGCAGCGCCGACTCGAAGGTCTCTCGCTCGATCACGGAGACGCCGCGAAGGCGCAGCTCGTAGTAGTGGGAGACGTTGCGGGCCCGCGCGACGATCGGCAGGCCCGGGAAATTCTCGCGCACGCGGTCCGTGAGGAGCAGGTTCGCGTCCATGTCGTCGATGGCGTTCACCAGGAGCCTCGCCTTCGCGGCGCCCGCGGCGCGCAGGAGGTCGAGCCGCGTCGCGTCCCCGTAGAAGACCTTGTAGCCGAACTTGCGCAGCATCTCGATCTGGTCGGGGTCGTGGTCGAGCACCACCGCGCGCACGTCGTTGGCGAGCAGCATGCGCCCGACGATCTGCCCGAAGCGCCCGAAGCCCGCGATGATCACCGGCGCCTCCTCGTCGATCGCGTCCGCCTCGCGCTCGCTCTCGGCGCGGCGGCACAGCCAGCGGTCGTGGGCGAGCAGGAGCAGAGGCGTGGCGGCCATGGAAAGCGCGACCGCGAGGGTGAGGAGCGATTCCCAGTCGCGCGCGAGGACGCCGGCCTCCCGCGCGGAAGTGAACACCACGAAGGCGAACTCGCCGCCCTGGGACAGGAGGAAGGCGAAGAGCATGCGCTGGCGCGCCGTGACCCCGAGGAAGCGCGCCACCGCCCAGAGGGTGGCGATCTTGATCGCGAGGAGGCCCGCGACCAGGGCGGCGACCAGGGCCGGGCGCGAGCCGAGGAGCCCGAAGTCGATGGTCATCCCCACGGCGATGAAGAAGAGCCCGAGGAGCAGGCCCTTGAAGGGCTCGATGTCGGTCTCCAGCGCGTGGCGGTACTCGGAGCCCGCCAGCAGCACGCCCGCGAGGAAGGCGCCCAGCGCCATGGACATGCCCGCCGCGGTCATGAGCTGCGCGATGCCGATCACCAGGAGGAGCGCGAAGGCGGTGAAGAGCTCGCGCACGTTCGTCCGGGCCACCAGCCGCATCGCCGGCCGCGTGAGGTAGCGCCCGATCACGATCACCCCGGCGACGGCGGCGAAGGCGATCCCGAAGCGCTCCCAGCCGTGCATGCCCGAGGCGACCGGCCCCACGGCGAGCAGCGGCACGAGCGCGATCAACGGGATGGCGGCGATGTCCTGGAAGAGCAGGATCGCGAAGGCCGTGCGCCCCGTGGGCGTGACGAGCTCGTTCCTCTCGGCCATGGTCTGCACCGCGATCGCCGTGGAGGAAAGCGCCAGCGCGAGCCCCGCCACGAGCGCGGCCTGCCAGGCGAGCCCCAGCGCGAGGAGCGCCGCCGCGAGGACGACCCCCGTCATGGCGAACTGGAGCGAGCCGCCGCCGAACACCTCGCGGCGCATGGCGACGAGCCGCCTCGGGTCGAGCTCGAGGCCGATCACGAAGAGCATCAGCACCACGCCCAGCTCCGCGAGGTGCAGGGTCGATTCCACGTCGCCCACCAGCGCGAGCCCCCAGGGACCGATGGCCGCGCCCGCGAGCAGGTAGCCCATCACCGAGCCCAGCTTCGCGCGCGCGGCGAGCGGCACGAGGAGGACGGCGGCGGCGAGAAAGACGAGGGCCTCGCTCACGGCCGCCCTCCGGCGCGCCAGGCCTCGAGGCGCGCGCGGAATCCCGCCGCCGAGCGCGCGAGCGCCTCGTCGTCGATGCGGTGCGCGCCGTGCACCACGAAGGGCTCGAGCCAGTTCATCCCGCAGAAGCGCGCCGCCTGCTCCACCGGCGGGACGAAGTCGGCGAAGGGACGGCCGTGGCGGCCGTCCGGAGTGAACGCGTGCTCGTCGCCGCCCGTGGTGACGGCCCACAGGCAGTCCTTGCCCGCGAGCGCCGTGCCGCCCTCGCCGAAGGCCCAGCCCTTCACGAGCACCGCGTCCATCCACACCTTGAGGAGGCCCGGCACGCCGTACCAGTGCATCGGGTGCAGCCACACCACGAGGCCGGCCCCGGCGAGCGTGGCCTGCTCGGCGCCGGCGTCCACGTCGAAGTCCGGGTAGCGGTCGTAGAGCGAGCGCAGCTCGAGGCCGGGAAGCGCGCGCACCGCCGCGGCGAGCGCCGCGCAGGCGCGCGACATCCGCGGGTACGGGTGGGCGAGGATCACCACGATGGCGCCTTCCGCGCTCATCCGAGCCAGGGCTTCCAGCCCGTGTGGTCCACGAGGACGCCCGCGAACACCGCCAGGCCGATCCAGTGGTTGTGGCGGAAGGCGCGGAAGCAGCCCTCGGGCGAGCGGCCGCGGATCATGCGCCAGTGGTAGCCCGCGATCACGGCGGCGACGAAGAGCCCCGAATGGTAGGCGGGGCCGTAGCCCTGCCACAGGCCGATCGCCGCCATGCCCCCGAGGAAGAGCGCGTAGCAGGCCACCACCGCGGCCACGTCGAAGCGGCCGAAGAGGATCGCGGAGGTCTTGATGCCGATCTTCAGGTCGTCGGCGCGGTCCACCATCGCGTACTCCGTGTCGTAGGCGAGCACCCAGAAGAAGTTCGCGGCGAGGAGCGCCCAGGCGAGCGGCGGCACGTCGCCCGTCTGCGCGGCGAAGCCCATGGGGATGCCGAAGCCGAAGCACAGGCCGAGCCACGCCTGCGGCAGGGCGAGGAAGCGCTTGGTGAAGGGGTAGATCGCGGCGATCACCGCGGCCACGACGGCGAGCCCCACGGTGAGGAGGTTCAGCGTCCACACCACCATCATGAAGGCGGCGAGCGCGAGCGTGGCCGCGACGAGCACGGCCTCCTCCGGGTGGATCGCGCCGGTGGCGAGCGGGCGCTCGCGCGTGCGCGCCACGCGGGAATCGAAGCCGCGGTCGGCCCAGTCGTTGATGGCGCAGCCCGCCGAGCGCATGAGCACGGTGCCCAGCACGAAGATCCAGAGGACGCGCCAGTCGGGCACCGCGCGCACCGCGAGCCACAGGCCCCAGAGCGTGGGCCACAGGAGCAGCAGGATGCCGATGGGCTTGTCCAGGCGGACGAGCTTCTCGTACGCGTCCAGGCGCGCGAGGACGGCGGCGGCGCTCACGCGAGCCTCAGCGCAGGTCCCGCAGCGCGGGGAGGAAGACCTCCGTGACCAGGAGCGGGCGGCCGTGCTTCACGAAGCGCGAGCGCCGCGCCCAGAGCGGCGGGAAGTCGCGCCCGAACGTCCTGCGCGCGCGCCGGTGCAGCGGGTGGCGGGAGTCGATGCGCACGAACTCCAGCGTCTGCCGGCGCACCAGCGGGTCGGTGAAGAGCGCCTCGGCGAGCGGGCGCGTGCCCAGGCCGCGCAGGCCCCGCCAAACGCCATGCAGGTCGCGCCACGCCGCGATCGAGTGCGCGAGCACCACCGGGACGCCGTCGGCGCGCAGCACCACTTCCCGCACCAGGGCGCGGCGGTGCGCCGGCTGCCCGAGGTTGCGGTACTCGTCCTCGTTGGGGATGTGCGGGCCCTGGCGCACGAGCTCCACGCGGAAGTCCTTCGCGCGCGCCGTGATGCGCCAGGTGAGCGAGCCGCGCCAGGCGAGCCAGGGTCGCCAGGGATCCGCGTGCGGCGGCGCGAGCCGTTTCCATCGATTCATGCCTTGAGGAAGAACTGCCGGTGGCCGAGCCAGCGGTCCAGGTGCCTTTCCACCGCGTGGGAGCGCTCCGCGATCATCGTGTCGGCCACCTCGCGGGCGAGCTCGATCAAGTCCGCGTCGCGCTCGAGGTCCGCGAAGCGCAGGAGCGGCGCGCCGCTCTGCCTCGCCCCGAGATACTCGCCCGGGCCCCGGAGCAGGAGGTCCTCACGCGCGATCTCGAAGCCGTCGGTCGTCTCGTAGATGGTCTTGAGCCTCGCCCGGGCCGCCTCGGACAGGGGCTGATGATACAGGAGGATCGCGAGGCTCTTCGCCGTGCCGCGCCCCACCCGCCCGCGCAGCTGGTGCAGCTGCGCGAGCCCCATGCGCTCGGCGTGCTCGATCACCATGAGCGTCGCGTTGGGCACGTCCACGCCCACCTCGATCACCGTGGTGGCCACCAGGAGCTGCACGCGCCTCGCCTTGAAGTCGGCCATCACCTGCGCCTTCTCGTCGGGCTTCAGGCGCCCGTGCACGAGGCCCACGGCGAGGTCGGGGAAGGTCGCCTTCATCGTCTCGAAGGTCTCGAGCGCGGTCTTCAACTGCAAAGTCTCGGATTCCTCGATCAAGGGGCACACCCAGTAGGCCTGGGCGCCCTCGGCGCAGCTCTCGCGGATGCGGCGGATCACCTCGTCGCGCCGCGACTCGTCCACGAGCTTGGTCACCACGGGCGTGCGCCCGGGCGGAAGCTCGTCGATCACGCTCACGTCGAGGTCCGCGTAGTAGCTCATGGAGAGCGTTCGCGGGATGGGGGTCGCGCTCATCATGAGCTGGTGCGGCTCCACGCCCTTGGAGGCGAGGGCCAGGCGCTGGGCGACCCCGAAGCGGTGCTGCTCGTCCACGATCGCGAAGCCCAGGCGCGCGAAGCCCACCTCGTCCTGGAAGAGCGCGTGGGTGCCGACGGCGAGCTGCGTCTCGCCGCGGGCGATGGCCTCCTCCGCGGCCTTGCGCGCGCGCGCGCGCAGGCTCCCCGCGAGCCAGCTCACCTTGACGCCCAGGGGCTCGAGCCAGTGGGCGAGCTTGAGGTAGTGCTGCTCGGCGAGGATCTCGGTGGGCGCCATGAGCGCGACCTGCCAGTCGTTCTCGATCGCCTGCAGCGCGGCGAGCGCGGCCACCAGGGTCTTGCCGCTGCCCACGTCGCCCTGCAGGAGCCGGCGCATCGGGTGCGGCTGCGAGAGGTCGTGGGCGATCGTGGCCCAGGCCTTCTGCTGCGCGCGGGTCAGCGCGAAGGGCAGCGACTTCACGAGCGCGTTGGTGAGCGCGTGCCGGCCGGGCATCCGCGGCGCGGTCTTCCCGCGGCGCTCGCGGTAGGCGATGCGCATGGCGAGCTGCTGCGCGAGGAGCTCGTCGAACTTGAGCCTTCGCCACGCCGGGTGGGTGCGCTCCTCGAGGCTCGCGCGCGCGACGTCGGGCGGCGGGCGGTGCAGCGTGAGGACGCTCTCGCGGAAGGGCCCCAGCGCCAGGCGCTCGAGGAGCTCGGGCTCGAGCGTGTCGTCGAGGAGCAGCGTGTCGAGCGCGTGCTCGATGAAGCCGCGCAGGTTCGCCTGGGACATCCCGGCGGTGGTCGGGTACACGGGCGTGAGGGAGGCGGCGAGCGGGGCGCCCTTGTCCACCACGCGCACCCTGGGGTGCACCATCTCCGCGCCGAAGAAGCCCGGGCGCACCTCGCCGAAGAGGCGAAGCCTGCGCCCCGGGGCCATCTGCTTCACCTGGCTCGGGTAGAAGTTGAGGAAGCGCACCCAGAGCTCGTCCTTGCCCTCGGCGAGCTTCACCACGAGCGTGCGGCGCGGGCGGTACTTCACCTCGCACTCGACCACCTCCGCCTCCACCAGCACGGGCTCCCCCGTCCCGGCCCGGGCGATCGGCGTGAGGCTCGTCTCGTCCTCGTACCTGAGCGGCAGGTGCAGCACGAGGTCGAAGCGCGAGTGGATGCCGAGCTTTTCGAGCTTCGCGCGGACGGCGGGGCCGGCGACGAGGTCGCTCGAGGCGCTCGGCCCGGCGGGTGCCGCGACTCGCGCCGCGCGAGGGGGACGCGAGGCGGCCACGGAGCGGGCTATCCCCGGCTTTCCGGAGGGGGAAGGTGCATCACCGCGTCGATCTCCACCGCCGCGCCGCGCGGCAGCGACGCCACGCCGATCGCGGCGCGCGCCGGGTAGGGCTCGCGGAAGTACGTCGCCATCACCTCGTTCACCTTCGCGAAGTTGGCGAGGTCCGTGAGATACACCGTCACGCGCACGACGTCCCCGAAATCCCCGCCGGCGGCGCGGCAGACGGCGAGGAGGTTCTCGAAGACGCGGCGCACCTGGTTCTCGAAGCCCTCGGCGAGCTGCATCGTCTTCGGGTCGAGCGGGATCTGGCCGGAGAGGTACACGGTGTCGCCGGCGCGAACCGCCTGCGAGTAGGTGCCGATGGCGGCGGGCGCCTCGGGGGTGGCGATGGCCTGTTTCACGGGGATTTCTTCTTCAGTCGGGTGAGGCGGACGACCTCGGGGATGCGGCGCATGCGCTTGAAGACCTGCGCCACGTGCATGCGGTTACGCACCTGGATGGTGAAGACGATCGTGGTGTAGGCGCTGCTCGCGCGCTCCTCGGTCTCGATGTGCTCGATGTTGGAGTCGGCCTCCGAGATCTCCGCGGCCAGGCGCGCGAGGACGCCGCGCCGGTTGGCGGCCGTGAGGCGCACGTTCACGTCGAAGAGCCTGCCCGGGACGGGGTCCCACTGCACGTCCACCCACTTCTCCGGGTCGAAGTGGAAGGGGTGGATCGCGGGGCAGTCGTGGGTGTGCACGACGAGCCCCTGCCCTTTCTTGATCTGGGCGATGATCGGGTCGCCGGGGATGGGCCGGCAGCACGGCGCGAACTGCACCGCGAGGCCCTCCGTGCCGCGGATGGTGATGGAGTCGAGGCGGTGCGTGCCCTCGGCCACGGCCTCCGGGGTGGCGAGCAGCTTCTTCGCGACCACCACCGCCAGGCGCTTGCCCAGGCCGATGTCGGCCATCACCTCGTCGCGGGTGCGCGAGGCGTCGCCCTTGAAGAAGCGCTTCCAGTGCTCCTCCCCGATCTCGTCGGGGTTGGCCTTCAACGAGCGCAGCGCCTGCACCAGCAGGAGCTCGCCCACCTCCGCCGATTCCGCCGACTGCATGGTCTTGAGGTAGTGCCGGATGTGCGAGCGCGCCTTGCCCGTGGCCACGTAGGAGAGCCACACCGGGTTGGGGCGGGAATCCGGGTCGGTCACGATCTCCACGCGGTCGCCGTTGCGAAGCGCCGTGCCCAGGGGGACCGTCTCCCCGTTCACGCGCGCCGAGATGCAGTGGTTGCCCACGTCCGTGTGCACGGAGTAGGCGAAGTCGATGGGCGTGGCCCCGCGCGGCAGCGACAGGATCTTGCCCTTGGGGGTGAAGACGTAGACCTCCTCGGGGAAGAGGTCCACCTTGATGTGCTCGAGGAACTCGAGCGCGTCCCCCGACTCGCTCTGGATCTCGAGGAGCGACTGCAGCCACTGGTGCGTCTTCAGCTGCACGTCCTTCGACTGGTCCTCGGCGCTCTTGTAGAGCCAGTGCGAGGCGACGCCCGCCTCCGCGACCTTGTGCATCTCCGGGGTGCGCACCTGCACCTCCACGGGCATGCCGAAGGGGCCGAAGAGCGTGGTGTGCAGCGACTGGTAGCCGTTCGCCTTGGGGATGGCGATGTAGTCCTTGAACTTGCCGGGGATGGGCTTGTAGAGCGTGTGCAGCGCCCCCAGGGCGAGGTAGCAGGCGGCGACGTCGGGCACGATGATGCGGAAGCCGTAGATGTCGAAGACCTCGGAGAACGAGATGTTCTTCTCCTGCATCTTCCGGTAGATCGACGAGATGTGCTTCTCGCGGCCGTGCACCTGCGCCTCGACCTTGAACTCCGCCAGGCGCGCGCGGATCGCCTCGGTGAGCTTGCCCACGGCGTCGCGCCGGTTGCCGCGCGCGCGCTTGAGCGCCTTCTCCAGCACGCGGAAGCGCGTGGGGTAGAGGTAGCGGAAACCCAGGTCGCCCAGCTCGTAGTAGATGGCGTTGAGCCCCAGGCGGTTGGCGATGGGGGCGTAGATGTCGAGCGTCTCTCGCGCGATGCGCTCCTGCTTCTCCGCGTGCACGGCGTCGAGCGTGCGCATGTTGTGCAGGCGGTCGGCGAGCTTGATGAGGATGACGCGCACGTCGCGCGCCATCGCGAGGAGCATCTTCCTGAAGTTCTCGGCCTGCGCGTGCTGGAGCGTGGCGAACTCGATGCGCTCGATCTTGGAGACGCCGTCCACGAGGTCGGCCACGGGCTTGCCGAAGCGCCGCGCGATCTCCGTCTTGGTGGTGAGGGTGTCCTCGACCACGTCGTGCAGGAGTGCCGCCATCAGCGCCTGCGGGTCGAGGTGCCACTCGGCGAGGATCTTCGCCACCGCGAGCGGGTGGGTGATGTAGGGCTCGCCGCTCATGCGGGTCTGCCCCGCGTGGGCGCTCCTCGCCGTCTCGTAGGCCCGCTCGATCTGCGCGATGTCCTCGGGCCGGAGGTAGCCCAGCACCGAGGAGAGCTCGGAGGCGTCCGGCCCGGGCGGGGGCGTCCCCGGCCCTGCGGGGCCTGCCGCCACCGTGCGCGTGCCGAGAGTCGCCATGATCTCGCCGGGGCGGGAGGCCGGGAGGGCGCCTCGCGGCGCTTCCCCGGGGTGGGGTGTCAGAGCACCGGGGGCGTCGGCGCCGGGGGATTGAGCAGTTCCTTGCCCACCTTGCCGCCCGCGATCTCGCGCAGCGCGACCACGCAGGGCTTGTCCCGGTTGGCCTCCACCATGGGCGAGGCGCCGAGAGCGATCTGGCGCGCGCGGTTGGTGGCCGCGAGCGTGAGCTCGAAGCGGTTCGAGAAGTACTTGATGCAGTCGTCGACCGTGATGCGGGCCATGGGAATCTCCGTTACCTGAATTCGTCGAGAAGGCGCGCGAGGCGCGCGCCCTGCCTTTCGCGCGAAAGCCGCGCCGCGCGAACCACCGCCTGCAGGTCCGCGGCCGCGACATCGAAGCTTTCGTTGGTAATTATATATTCAAATTCAAGAACATGCGAGATCTCCTCGCGGGCGCTGGCCATGCGCCTCTCGATCGTCTCCGGGGTGTCCTTGCCGCGGGCCGTGAGGCGGCGGCGAAGCTCCTCCAGCGAGGGGGGGAGGATGAAGATGCCGACCATGCGGGGAAAGAGCTTCCTCACCTGGCTCGCGCCCTGCCAGTCGATCTCCAGGAGCACGTCGTGCTCGCCCGCGAGCTCCGACTCGATCCAGCGCCGCGAGGTGCCGTAGCCGTTGCCGTACACCTCGGCGTGCTCGAGGAAATCGCCCTCGGCCACCATGCGGTCGAAGGTCGCGCGAGTGACGAAGTGGTAGTCGCGCCCCTCGACCTCGCCTTCCCGCGGCGCCCGCGTGGTGTGCGAGACGGAAAGGCGGATGCCGCGCTCGGAGGCGAGGAGCGCGTTCACGAGGCTGGTCTTGCCCGCGCCCGAGGGCGCCACCACGACGAAGAGGTCACCGGGCATGGCGGGAGTTCGATCCGGCGCCGCGACGCGCTCGCGGCTCATTCGATGTTCTGGACCTGCTCGCGCATCTGCTCGATGAGCACCTTCAGCTCCACCGAGATGCGCGTCATGTCCGCCGAGACCGACTTCGCGCCCAGCGTGTTCGCCTCGCGATTGAGCTCCTGGCAGAGGAAGTCCAGCCGCTTGCCGCAGGCGCCGCCCTTGTCGAGCACGCGGCGGAACTCCGCGACGTGGGCGCCGAGGCGCTCGAGCTCCTCGTCCACGTCGATGCGCGCGGCGTAGAGGACGACCTCCTGCTGCACCCGCTCGTCCGTGGGCGCGGCGCCGGCTTCCGCGATTCTCGCGGCGAGCTTCTCGCGGTAGGCCTTCATGACCTCGGGCATCAGGGGCTGGGCCTTCGCGACGAGGGAGGCCATGGACTCCAGGCGCTCGCGCAGCACGCGGGAGAGCTTCTCGCCCTCGCGCCGGCGCGTCTGCGCGAGCTCCTCGACGGCCTGGGCCGCCATCGCGGCCACGTCCTCGCGGATGCGATCGGCGGCGAGCACCGCCTCGGCGAGCACGCCGGGCCAGTGCAGGACTTCCGAGACGGAGAGCGCCCGGGCCTCGGGGAAGGCCTTCGAGACGCGCGCCGAGGCCTCGGCGAGCGCGGCCATGGCGCCGGCGTCGGGGACGAGGGCGCGCGCGCCGGCCGCGGCGGGCGTGAAGGTGAGGCGGCAGTCCACCTTGCCGCGCGTGAGCCCCGCGGCCACGGCCTCGCGCAGCACGGGCTCGAGCGCGCGCAGGTCCTCGGCGAGGCGGCACTGGAACTCGAGGTAGCGGTGGTTGACGCTTTTCAGCTCCACCGCGAGCTGCCCGCCGGCCACTTCTCGGGTGGCGGCGGCGAAGCCGGTCATGCTGGCGATCATGGCGAGCTCGCTCCGGTCGGGACGGCGTGGAAGTCGGACGCACGGCCGCGCGCGGGAAAACTCCTTTGCCTTCGCGCCTTTACAAGCCGATTTCGATTGCCGACAATGCTGCGAATTATAGCGGAACCCCCGCATCCCATGCCTTCGCAGGTGAACCAGCCGTTGCCGGGAGGCTACGTCCTCAACGGCTATCGCATCGACAAGCCCCTCTCCTCCGGCGGTTTCAGCATCGTCTATCTGGCCACAGACGAGCACCAGACGCCGTTCGCGATCAAGGAATACCTTCCCGCCTCCCTCGCCCTGCGCGCCGAGGGCACGGAGGTCATCATCGCCGACGAGGCGAACCTCTCGACCTTCCGCCACGGGCTGAAGTGCTTCTTCGAGGAGGGGCGCGCGCTCGCCCTCATCTCGCACCCGAACGTCGTGCGCGTGGAGAACTTCTTCCGCGCGAACGAGACCTGCTACATGGTGATGCAGTACGTGCGCGGGCGAACGCTGCAGTTCCACATCCAGCGAAACCGCGCGGAGTTCACCGAGACCTTCATGCGCCGCATCTTCATCCACCTGATGAACGGGCTGCGCGAGGTGCACGCGAACAAGCTGCTGCACCTGGACATCAAGCCCGCGAACATCTACCTCGCGATGGACGGGCGGCCCGTGCTCCTGGACTTCGGCGCGGCGCGGATCACGCTCTCCGACGAGCCGATGAAGCTGAAGCCCATGTACACCGCGGGCTTCGCCGCGCCCGAGCAGTACACCTTCGTGCCCTCGCAGCTCGGCCCCTGGAGCGACATCTACTCCGTGGGCGCGACCCTCTACACCTGCATCGCCGGCACGCCGCCGCAGGCGGCGGACGCGCGCCTGGAGAAGGACCGCCTGATCCCGCTGCGCACCCTCGCCCGCCAGGGCTACTCCGACGAGCTCTTCGGGATCGTCGACGCGTGCCTGAAGCTCGACCACCTCGAGCGCCCGCAGACCGCCTTCGAACTCCAGAAGATGCTCATGGTCGAACCGGCGGACGCGAAGCGCGGCTTCTTCGACACCCTCAACAAGCCGCTCTCGAAGCTCTTCACGAAGTAGGCCTCGCCCAGGGTCCCGCCATGAGGTTCACCATCTTCCAGGACAGCCGGCAAGGCGACCGCTCGGGCAACGAGGACCGCGTCGGCTACACCTACAGCAAGGACGTGCTCCTCATGGTCGCCGCCGACGGCATGGGCGGGCACATGCAGGGCGAGGTGGCCGCCGAGATCGCGGTGACGGAAATCACGCGCCTCTTCCAGCAGGAGGCGAGGAACCGCCTGCGGCGCCCCTCGGACTTCCTGGTGACGGTGATCAACGCCGCGCACCGCGCCATCGTCTCCCACGCGGTGGCGGAGAACCTGCTGGAATCCCCGCGCACCACCTGCGTCGTGTGCATCGTGCAGGACGGGTCCGCGTGGTGGGCGCACTCCGGCGACTCGCGCCTGTACGTGCTGCGCGGCGGCAAGCTCGTCGCCGCCACCCAGGACCACTCGCGCGTGCAGCAGCTCATCGACTCCGGCGTGCTTTCCCGCGAGGCCGCGGCCACGCACCCCGAGCGCAACAAGATCTTCAGCTGCCTGGGCGGCGTCGTGCCCCCGGTGATCGGGGTGGGCTCCGAGTTCTCGCTGCAGAAGGGCGACACCATCCTCCTCTCGACGGACGGCTTCTGGGCGCAGATCCCGCCCGACCTCATCGCGAACCTCCTGCGCAAGCAGGACATCGTGGGCCTGCTCCCGGGGCTGCTCACCGAGGCGCACAAGCGCGCCGCGGGCCAGTCCGACAACCTCTCCGTCGTCGCCATGACCTGGGAGGCGCAGGACGACCCGCGCCACGCCGACACCGAGCTCATGGAAGGCGACCAGTTCACCACCTCCTCGAACACCGCCGACCTCGAGCGGCCCGTCGCGATGGACGACGTGACCGACGAGGAGATCGAGAAGGCGATCGCGGAGATCCAGAGCGCGATCCGCAAGGTTCCCCGCTAGC
>CALEJW010000182.1 GCA_937898635.1 uncultured Pseudomonadota bacterium
CGAGAATCCCTGGAACGCCGATGAACGCCGATGCCACGCCGATGGACGCCGATGAAAGGGCTGAGTTGAACAACATTGGACGAATGGCAGGAAGATTCGGCATCGCCTCCGGGAACGAGCTACCCCACGCATTTCGGCGTCCATCGGCGTGGCATCGGCGTTCATCGGCGTTCCAGAGACTTGCGCTCGCATCACTCCTCACCGCCGCCTCACTCGGCACATCGGCGCAGCTGCGCCCCTCGCAGCCCGAGCCGCCCAGCGGCTGGAGCGCGAAGGAACTCCTCGTCGCGAAGCGGCACGCGGTCGTCGCGGCCCACCCGCTGGCCGCGCAGGCGGGGCTCGCGATGCTCGAGAAGGGCGGCAGCGCCGTGGACGCCGCCATCGCCACGCAGCTCGTCCTCGGCCTCGTCGAGCCGCACGCCTCCGGGCTCGGCGGCGGGGCCTTCCTCCTCGTCCACGATGCGAAGGGAAAGCGCACGCTCGCCTACGACGGCCGCGAGACCGCGCCCTCGGGCGCCGAGCCGCAGCTCTTCATGGGCGCCGGCGGCAAGCCCATGGCCTTCCAGGCGGCGGTGGTGGGCGGGCGCTCCGTGGGCGTGCCCGGCACGCCGCGCCTGCTCGAGGTCGCCCACGCGCGCCACGGCCGGCTCCCCTGGGCGGCGCTCTTCCAGCCGGCGATCGCGCTCGCGGAGAAGGGCTTCCCCATGTCGCCGCGCCTGCACACGCTCGTGGGCAAGGACAAGACGCTCTCCGCGCAGCCCGCCGCCCGCGACTACTTCTTCGGCGCCGACGGCCAGCCCAAGCCCGCCGGCACGATCCTCAGGAACCCCGAGTACGCGAAGACGCTTCGCGCGATGGCGGCGAAGGGCTCCGATGCCTTCTACACGGGTGAAGTCGCCGCCGACATCGTGGCGGCGGTGCGCGGCCACGCGAACCCGGGCTCGATGACGCTCGAGGACCTCGCCGGCTACCGCGTGCGCGACGTCGAGCCCCTGTGCGGCCGCTACCGCGCCTGGCGCCTGTGCGGCATGCCGCCCTCGTCCTCCGGCGGGATCGCCGTCCTGCAGATCCTCGGCGTCCTCGAGGGGCGCGACCTCGCGGCCGTGCGCCCCGGCTCCACCGAGGCGGTGCACCTGCTCTCCGAAGCCGGCCGCCTCGCCTTCGCCGACCGCAACCGCTACGTGGCCGACGACCGCTTCGTGGACGTGCCCGTGGCGGGCCTCGTCGATCCCGCGTACCTCGCCCAGCGCGCGAAGCTCATCGCGCCGGAGAAGTCCATGGGCCGCGCCCAGCCCGGCACGCCGCCCGGCCTCAAGGTCGCGCTCGCCGACGACCCCGTGGACGAGGTCGCGGGCACGAGCCAGGTCGCCGTCGTGGACGCGCAGGGCAACGCGGTCTCCATGACCACCACCATCGAGGGCTTCTTCGGCTCGAAGCAGATGGTGCGCGGCTTCCTCCTCAACAACGAGCTCACCGACTTCAACTTCCGCGCCGTGGAGGACGGCCGCGCCGTGGCCAATTCGGTCGCGCCGGGCAAGCGCCCGAGGAGCTCCATGGCCCCCTTCCTCGTCTTCGACGCGGCGAGCGGCCGCCTCGAGCAGGCGCTGGGAAGCCCCGGCGGCAGCCTCATCATCAACTACGTCGCCAAGACCCTCGTCGCCACCCTCGACTGGAAGATGGACATCGGCGCCGCGATCGCGCTCCCGAACTTCGGCAGCCGCGGCGGGCCCACGGAACTCGAGGCCGGTTCCGCGCTCGAAGGGCTGTCCGCATCGCTCAAGGCCCTCGGCCACGAGGTGCGCGCCATCGACATGACGAGCGGCCTCGCGGGCATCCGCCGCACCGCGAAGGGCTGGGAGGCCGGCGCCGACCCGCGGCGCGAGGGCGTGGCCCTGGGCCGCTAGCCGACCGCAATCCCCATCCGCAATCCCGAAACCGAAAGGAACCGCAGTGAAGAAGATCGCCGCCGCATCCGCCCTCGCCATCGCCCTCGCCTCCGTCGCCGCCTGCGCGCAGACGGGCGCCACCCACGTCGCCGCCGCGCCCGCGGAGGTGAAGGAGCTCATCAAGAAGGACACGAAGGAAGGCCAGGGCAAGGTCGCCGCGAAGGGCAAGGCCGCGCTCGTGAGCTACACGGGCTGGCTCTACGACCCGAAGGCGCCCGACATGAAGGGCGAGAAGTTCGACACCTCCGAGGGCCGCAAGACCCCCTTCGGCTTCGTGATCGGCGCCGGCCGCGTGATCAAGGGCTGGGACGAGGGCATCCCCGGCATGATGGAGGGCGGCAAGCGCACCCTCATCATCCCCGCGGCCCTGGGCTACGGCGAGAAGGGCGCGGGCGACAAGATCCCGCCCAACGCGACGCTGCTCTTCGAAGTGGAACTCATCAAGATCATCAACTGACCGGACGAGGGGAGGGCCCAGGCGATGCTGGTCACGAGCACGAGCTTCAAGGACGGCGGCATCATCCCCGCGGAATTCGCCTTCTGTGCGATCGACGCGAAGACGCACGCCACGCTTTCCCGCAACCGCAACCCGCAGCTCGCCTGGACGGGCGCGCTCCAGGGCACGCGCTCCTTCGCGGTCATCTGCCACGATCCCGACGTGCCCAGCAAGGGCGACGACGTGAACCAGGAGGGGCGCACGGTCCCGAAGTCGCTCCCGCGCGTGGATTTCTTCCACTGGGCGCTCGTGGACCTGCCGCCTTCCGTCACCTCGATCGAGGCGGGCGAGTTCTCCGACGGCGTTACGCCGCGCGGCAAGCCCGGCCCGGCGGCGGCCTACGGCGCGCGCCAGGGCACCAACGACTACACCGGCTGGTTCGCCTCCGACAAGGACATGGCGGGCGACTACTTCGGCTACGACGGGCCCTGCCCGCCGTGGAACGACGAGATCGAGCACCACTACGTGTTCACGGTCTACGCGCTCGACGTGCCGCGCCTCGCGCTCGAGGGCAAGTTCACCGCGGCCCAGGCGCGCGACGCGGTGAAGGGGCACGTGCTCGCGCAGGCGACGATCACCGGCCGCTACACGCTCAACCCCGCCGTGCGCCTCTAGTGGCGATCGGCATCCTCGTCATCGGCGACGAGATCCTCTCGGGCAAGCGCCAGGACAAGCACTTCGCCCGGGCGATCGCGATCCTCGGCGCGCGGGGCCTGGAGCTCGGCTGGGCCGAGTACCTCGGCGACGACCCGGAGCGCATCACCGCGACGCTCTCGCGCACCTTCGCGACGGACGACGTCGTCTTTTCCTTCGGCGGCATCGGCGCCACGCCGGACGACCACACGCGCCACTGCGCCGCCGCCGCGCTCGGCAGGCCGCTCGCCCGGCACCCCGACGCGGTGCGCGAGCTCGAGGCGCGATTCGGCCAGGAGACCTATCCCCGGCGCGTGCTGCTCGCGGAGTTTCCCGAGGGCGCGGAGCTCGTCCCCAACCCGGTCAACCGCGTCGCCGGCTTCAGCGTCGGCACGCACTACTTCCTGCCCGGGTTCCCCGAGATGGCGTGGGCGATGATGGAATGGGCGCTCGACACGAAGCACCGCGCGCTCTTCCGCGAGCGCCTGCCCCACGAGGAGGCCATCATCGTGAGCGGCGCGGGGGAGTCGGACCTCCTCGACGTGATGAACGCGGTCGTGCGCGACTATCCCGATCTCAAGCTCTCGAGCCTTCCGACCTTCGCCGGCGGCGGCGGGCGCTTCATCGAGCTCGGGGTGCGCGGGGACGCGGCGCGCGTGGCCGTCGCGATGAAGTTCGTCCGCGAGTCGGTCGCGGCGCTGGGCTACGGCTTCCAGGAGCGTCCGGCGAAGGCCGCGGTGGCCACGCCATGAGCGCCGGGACGGGAAGCCTCGGGCGCGCGCTGCTCCTTTCGCTGCTCGCGTTCCTCGCGGCGCCGGCGGCGGCGGACGAGACGGCGGCCTGGGCCGCGCTGCGCGCGGGGGGTCACGTGGCGCTGATCCGGCACGCCTCGACCGAGCCGGGCCTGGGAGATCCGAAGGGCTACCGGCTGGACAACTGCGCCTCCCAGCGCAACCTCTCGGAGAAGGGCCGGGAGGAATCGCGGCGCATCGGCGAGCGCTTCCGCGCCGAGGGCATCCGCATCGAGCGCGTCTACACGAGCCCGTGGTGCCGCTGCCGCGACACGGCGACGGAAGCCTTCGGCAAGGCCATGGACTGGTCCGCCCTCGGGAGCTTCTTCGACGAGCCCCACCGCGAGCCGGGCATGACGGAACGGGTCAAGCAGAAGATCGGGCGCTACTCGACGCTCAGGCCCGCGGGCACCGTCGTCATGGTCACCCACAACGTGAACATCGCCGCGCTCACGAAGCTCTCGGTCGGCACGGGCGAGATCGTGGTCGTGCGACCGGACGGCTGCTGCGGCCTCAAGGTCGTGGGGCGGATCCGGATTCCGTAGCGGGACGACCCGTCCCCGGGGGAAGCGCGCATGGACGATCGTTTCCTCCAGGCCTACCTCGCCGCGTGGAGCGCGGCCTGCGTCGCGGCGATCGTCCTCTTCGTGCGCGATCCGAGCGCCTTCGCCGTCTCGCGCCGGGCGTACTGGCTCTTCCTGCGGGAGCCGTGGAAGCTCGCCACCTTCGCCGTGGCCACCGCGGGCATGGTGCTCGTCGCGCCCTTCACCGGCGACCCCACCTGGGACTACTTCGACGCGTTCTTCATGTCCGCGCTCACCTATGCCACGGCGCCGTGGGCCGTCGGCGTGGCCTTCCTCGCGGCGCGGGGGCGGAGCACCGCCCGGGAGGCTTTCGTGGCCGCCTGCGCCTGGATGTTCTCGGCGAGCTGGTCCTACGACCTCTACATCCTGCTGCGCGACGGCGTCTACCCGGCGACCTGGGCCGTCAACATCGCGGCCGCCTCGGTGCTCTACGTCTCGGCGGGGCTCCTGTGGAACCTGGAGCACCATCCCGGCCGCGGCGTGATCTTCGCCTTCCTGCGCGAAGGCTGGCCCTCGCCCTCGGCGGATCCCCGGTTCTCGCGCCTCTTCTGGATCGCGGCCCCCTTCATGGCCATCGCGGCGGCGAGCGTCGGCTACTTCCTGCTGTCGCATGCCGGTACCATCGCGCAATGACCGACGAAGCCGACGATCTCTCGACGCTCGCATCGACGCCGGAAGGCGCTGCGGCGCTGCGGCTCCTCCTCACGCGCTACTCGGTGAGTCCGAAGCACTTGCGCGAGCCGGGCCCGACGGACGACGAGCTCTGGGCGATGGCGATGGCCGCGCTTCGCGCGCCCGATCACAACAAGCGCATCCCCTACCGTTTCGTCGTCGCGCGAGGCGAGGGCCTCGAGCGGCTCGCCGCGCTCTTCGAGGACTACGGCCGCCGGCGCGGCAAGGAGGGCGAGGAACTCGCGCGCGAGCGCGAGCGGGCCATGCAGGCGCCCGTGGTGATCGCGGTGATCGCGCGCATCGACCCGCGCGACGAGGAGGTTCCGCCCCACGAGCAGTGGGCGAGCGTGGGCGGGGCGATCAGCAACGCCCTCACGGCGCTGCACTTCATGGGCTACGCGGGGAAGATGGTCTCCGGCGCGCGCGCCTCGGATCCCGCGATCGTTGCCGCCTGGTGCGGCGAGGGCGAGACGCTGGTGGGCTGGATTTCCGCGGGCACGCCGAAGGGCCCGGCGAAACCCCGCGGCGAGGTGGACGCGAGCGGGATCCTCGGCCGCTTCTGAGAGGCGCCCGGCAAGCGCCGGCGCGAAGCTCGCGCTCCGGGCTGCGCCGCGCCGGAAGCGCGGGTCAGGAACCGGCGCCGTAGACCTGCGGAAAATACCGCTCCATGAACGATCGCGGATCGGCCGGCGCCGCGAACCCGAACTGCGAATACAGCCCGTGGGCATCGGTCGTGGCCAGCGTGAAGCGGCGAAGTCCCTGCAGCTGAGCGTGGCCGACGACCGCCGCCATGAGGGCCTTGGAGAACCCCTTGCCGCGATGCTCGGGCACGACGAAGACGTCCACGAGGTTGGCGAAAGTCGCGTAGTCGGAGATCACGCGGGCGAACGCGACCTGCGTCGAGCCGAGGTAGCCGCCGAAGCAGAGCGAGTGTCCCAGGGCCCTCTCCACCACGGGCAGCGGGATGCCGCGCGCCCAGCTGGAATGCTCCGAGAGAAAGCGATGGATCATCGGGACGTCCAGCTCGATCCTGTCGGTGGAAATGCGCAGCTTCATGGGGCGCTCGGCTCCGGTGATCGACCGCCGGGCGCGGATCGCGAGCCGGACCAGTCCTCGAAGGGGGGCGAGTGTCTTCCCCGCGGACGCCTGCTGTCAACGGGTGGGCGGCGCCCGGAGGCCCTTTGCCGCGCGGCCTTCAGTCCGCCGGCAGCACGCACTTCGGGCTGCGCCTCGCCATCACCGCCTTGAAGTCCTTCACCGACTCGCGCATCGGCGCGGAGCGCTCGTCGTGGCAGGCGAGGCAGGCGCCCACGAGGAGGATGCGGCGTTGCTCCTCGACCGTGAAGGGCCGCACGTCCTCGCGCGTGGAGACCATGCCTTCGCGCGCGCCGAGGAACGGGATCCACGCGTCGGCGGGCAGGCCGTCGGCGGGGAGCGGGGGCTCGGCGGGCTTGAAGCGCCAGCGCCCCGTGGAACCCTTCACCTCGTAGCGAAGCTCGCCCTTGCCGTAGCCGAGCGCCACGGGATCGTTGTGGCAGGACTTGCAGGAGCGGACTTCCTTGCGCGTCGTGTGCGGCTCGAGGTGCGCGTAGAGCCGGCGGAACACCTGGTGCGCGGGCTTGCCCGCCGTCGCCGGCACGTCGATCGTGAGGATCATGCCGGGCACGAAGGTGTCCACGGATTCGCGCGGCGCGGCGCCCGCCGCCTCGACCTTGCGAACGCCCAGCGTCGGGAGGTCCGCCACGAAGGGCCCGGCCTTCTCGACCCACTCGCCCTTCACTTCCGCGCCGGTGAGGAAATCGAATCCCGTTCCCGCGGGGTCGTAGGCGGTGTGGCAGGCGTTGCAGCGCGGCGCCCAGGCGGTGTGGCAGCTCCCGCAGGAAAGGCGCTCGTGACCGCGCCCCTCGACGCACACCTTCGCGGTGGGCTTGAGCTCGCGCCGCTCTCCGGTGCGCTTGCGGACCATCGCCGGCCGTCCCGCGGCGTCCACCACGACGTTCACCAGCGCCTCGCCCGTTGCCGTGCGCCCGAAGGAAGTCGCCGCGGGCCCGGGCCACTTACGCGCGGCGATGAGGCGCTTCGACTCCGGGTCGAGCGCGGAGGCGGCCAGCGTCGGCAGGGACTTGCCCGCCGGCGCGTGGCAGTCGGTGCAGGCCACGCGCATCTGCCCGCGCTTGCGCGCGTGCACCATCCCGTCGCCCATGACCTCGGTGGAGGTGTGGCAGTCGATGCAGTCGAGGCCGCGCTCGTGGTGGATGTCGGCGGGCTGCCTCTCGAAGTAGCGGTCCTCCTCGACGATCCGGAAGCGCGAGGCCGGGAGCTTCCCCGGTTCCCGGGCCTCGGCGGGCGGCTCGTGCAGCTCGTGCCAGCCCTCGTAGCTTGTGGCGATGCGCCCGGAGCGGCTGTGGCAGGCGAAGCACTGGCCGTTGCCGATGTCGAGCGAGAGCGCCGGGTGCGCGGTGGGCGCCTTCGCCACGCCGTTCTTCTTCTCCGCCTCGTAGCGGCGCAGGGCCTCGAGCGCCGCGGCGTCGTAGGCGAGGTGGCAGGCGTTGCAGCCGCCGCCGCGCGTGCCCTCGTCGTTCGGCCCGTAGGCCGTCTTCGGCGCGCCGAGGTGGCACAGCGCGCAGAGCTGGCGCAGGTGCGTGTCCGCGGGCGAGTGGCCGATGGCGGCGATGTGCGCGGGCTTCGCGGCCTCGGCGGGCGACTGCTCGCCGAAGACCATGCGGTTCACGCCGACGATGCCGCTCATGGAACTCATCACCGAGAGCTCCACGCGCGGGATCACCGCGGCGTGGCAGGCGCCCTGGCCGCAGCTCGCCTTGGCGGAGGCGAGGTTGCCGGGGATCTTCGCTATGCGCGCGTGCGCCCGCTCCTTGTCGAGCGTGAGCGCGTCGCCGCCGTGGCAGGAGGCGCAGCCCACCGCTTCCGGCCGGTGCGCATCGCCCAGCCCCGTGACGCCCTGGTGGCAGGCGAGGCAGCCCTCGGGCCGCCCAAGCGCGACGGGGAACGGGACGGGCACCTCGGGGCGGGAGGCGAAGACGAAGCCCGCGACCGGGTTCCCCGAGCCCGTGGGCAGCCCCGGCGCGAAGGCCCAGTTCTCGCCCCGGAGGAAGGCGCCCGCGGCGCAAAGGCCCCCGTAGAACGCCGCGAGCACGAGCAGCACCGCCTTCACGCGGGCGGCGCGGGCGGGGCGGATCGCGCGCAGGGCATGGAACACGGCGACGGCAACCATGCCCGCCGCGACCGCCGCGAGGGGCCACGGCGTCCAGTGCAGGATCTCCTGCAGGCCGAGGAAGTACCACGGGCCCTTGACGACGGGATCGAGGCCGTCGTGCAGGCCCGGCGAGAGGAAGAGCGAGATCGCGCCGGTGCCGACGAGCACTGCCACGAATGCCGAGCGGCGCGGCCACACGCGCCGCGCGTGCTCGACGATGAAGAGCCACACGACGATCGTCGCGGTGGCCGCGTGCTGCACGTAGGCGAGGTCGAGCCTCTCGCCGGTGCCGAAGAGGAAGGTCGAGAGGACCGGGCCCGCGAGGGGGACCTGGTTCGTGGCCTCCGTAACGATGCGAAGCGCCTGGCGCGCATCCGCGTCGCCGCGCAGCAGGAAGCCCGAGAGCATGATGAAGAAGAGGAGCGGCAGCGCAAGCGAGAGCCGCAGCCAGACACCTTTGGCCACGAGCCGCTCCCCCGGCGTGCGCAGGCGGTCCCACACGTGCGCGAGCGTGAGGAGAAGGCACGCCTGCGCGGACCAGTAGTGAAGGTTCCGGAAGAAGACGGCCGCGGGGTTGGCGAGGAGGATCGTCGCGAGCGAGCCGAATCCGTCCGCCGGGTCGTAGGGCACGGCGAGTGCGACGCCCGTAGCCGCCGCGATCATGAAGGCGGCGGTCGCGAGGTCGCCGAGCGTGCCCCAGCGCGTCATCGCGAACGCGGGCAGGTCGTCGTACGGGGGCGGGGGATTACGGGGAGGCATGGGCGGTCCAGCCGCCGGTGGCGGGATCGCGTTCCACGCGCAGTGCCGGGAGCGGGCGCGTCGCGGGGCCGTTCACGACGCTGCCGTCGGCGCGGAAGCGCGAGCCGTGGCAGGGGCAGATCACCTCGTCGCCCGCGACGCGGTCGATGCTGCAGCCGAGGTGCGTGCAGCGCGCGGAGTAGGCGCGGATCGCGCCGCCTTCGCGGTGGACGATGGCGCCTGCGACGACGCTCAGTCCCGCCGCGACGTCCGGCGGTATCGCCACCGGGGGCGCGATCCGCTGGCTGCGCACGCCCCGGAGCATCTCCACCAGGGCGACGGCGAGCGGCACGCCCGCGGCCCAGGCGAGCGCCTGCCGGAAGAAGTGCCGCCGTGACGAAGGGTGCGGAAGCTCGAGGCCCATGGGGAAAATGGGGTCAGGTTAATTTTTCAATCGTGCACCAATCGGGAATGAGGAGATCGCCCGATTGAAAAATTAACCTGACCCCATTTTCCCCCGGGGAGCGCAGCCGCCCGGTGATCGAGATCAACCGCCGCCGGTCAATCGAGCGCCGCGAGCTGGCGCGTGAGCTGCGCCGCGGGGATCTCCCGGCAGCCGCTCGCGTTCTGCCCGGACCACAGCGGGGAAAAGTCCCCCGAACCGGCGGCCTCGGCCTTCGCGCGCAAGGGGGCGAGGGCGCCGATCGCGAGCGGGAAGGCGGGCGCGGCGGCGCACACGGGTCCCAGCTCCCGCACGACGCGGTTCACGACGCTGCGCGCGAGCCGGCCGGTGAAGACGTTGGTGAGCACGGTGTGCCGCGCAGCCTCGCTCGCGAGCGCGGCGCGGTGGACCTTGCTCGTCGTCGCCTCCGGGCAAAGGAGGTAGGCCGTGCCCACCTGCGCCGCGACCGCGCCCAGCGCGAGCGCGGCGGCGACACCCTTCGCGTCGGCGATGCCGCCCGCGGCGATCACCGGGATCTTTACCGCGCGCACGACCTGCGGCACCAGCGCCATCGTGCCGAGCTGGGTCGTCGCGTCCCCCGTGAGGAACATGCCGCGGTGCCCGCCGGCCTCCAGGCCCTGCGCGATGACGGCGTCCACGCCTTGCGCCTCCAGCCAGCGCGCTTCCTCGACGGTGGTCGCCGAGGAAAGGATCTTCGAGCCCCAGCCGCGCACGCGCGCGAGGAGTTCCGGCGAGGGCAGGCCGAAGTGGAAGCTCACCACGGCGGGGCGGATCGCCTCCAGGGCGTCCGCCGCCTCCGCGCTGAAGGGCGCGCGGCCCGGGCCCGCGGGGATGGCGCCGGCGTCGAGCCCCATCTCCGCGTAGTAGGGCGCGAGCGCGGCACGCCACGCCGCTTCCCGCGCCGCGTCCGGCGCCGGCGGCGCGTGGCAGAAGAAGTTCACGTTGAAGGGACAACGCGTGCCCGCCGCGAGCGCCGCGAGTTCCTCGCGCAGGCCCGCCGGGGAAAGGAGGGCGCACGGCAGCGATCCCAGCCCGCCCGCGTTGGACACCGCGATCGCGAGCGCCGCGCCCTGCACGCCGGCCATGGGCGCCTGGACGACGGGCAATTCGGTGCCGAGAAGCCTGGAAAATGGGGTCAGGTTCATTTTTCAATCGGGTTCATATTTCAATCGCGCAATCTTCGCATCTCCAAACGGTGCCAGATCGAAAAATGTACCTGACCCCATTTTCTGCGCCCGGGGCTGTAAGGAAAGGCGCCGGCGCCTGACGAATCCGTGCAATCCGCAATCGCCACGACACAAACCAACCCAGGAGCCACCATGAAGAAGATCGTCGGAATCCACACGGGCCTCGCCCTCGTCGCCGCCACGGCGGCCGCGCTCGCCGGCTGCGCCCTCTTCCAGCCGGAGAAGACCGGCCAGACCGCGGGCCGGGAATACACCGTCACCGTGAAGAACACGCTCGCCGGGGAGCGGCTCGCGCCCATCCTCATCGTCGGCGACGCGGACGACTCGAAGATCTGGGTCGGCCGCTACGTCTCGGGCGAGGCGCACACCCAGTTCACCACCGGCAACCCCGGCCCGCTCGCGGCGGTGCTCGGCGGCGACCAGGGCCAGCCGGGCAACCTCGGCGTGGGCGGGGAAGTCACCTTCACCTTCAAGACCACCGCGCGCAAGGCCCGCATCACGGCCATGGTCCACCCCGACCGCACGCCGGACAACTACGTCACCGCGCTCGTGGACCTCTCGGCGCACGGCGCGACGCCCCTCGAGCGCTTCGACATCGGCGACGACGAGGGCCGCAAGACGGTGCAGAAGGTCGGCCCGGCGGGAACCGTCACGATCCGCTAGGGCGTCGACCCCCGGGGGGTGCGGTCCAGGCGCGATCGCCGTACCGGTCGCGGCGGCCGCGCGAACGTTCACGCGATCGCGAAGGACCTGTCAGGCTCCTCGGGAAACCTCCGCTATTTTCCCGGGCAGGATTCGCGGACGCCGCGGGCGCAGGCGTGCTTGCCGTATACCGCGCGCGCGTCGTCCTCCGGCACCGGGGCACCGTCTCGCCGGGCGAGCGTCGCCACTTCCTCGCAGCCGCCGCGGGGCTCGAGCCAGGCCGGCAGCGCATCGGGATCGTCGGGCGCGGTGCGCGCCTCGCCGGCTCGCGGGGCGGGCTTGCGGGCGAGATCGTGGGGAGCCCTTCCCTTCGCGTCCTTCCTCGCCGGGTCCGCGCCGAAGCGGCACAGCGCGAAGGCGCCCTCGAGGCTGCCGATCGCCGCGGCGACGTGCAGCGCCGTGCGCCCGTCGGCGTCCGTCGCATCCACGGGCGCGCCGCGCGAGACGAGGAAGGCCGTCATCTCGCTCGCGCGGAAGCGCTGGGCATTGTGGAGCGGCGTCCAGCCGCGCTCGGCACACGCGCCCGCGCAGTCGTTGGCGGACGCGACGTCCGCGCCACGGGAGAGCAGCCAGCCGGCGACCTCCACGTTGCCGCGCTCGGCGGCCTCGTGCAGCAGCGAGCGCCCGCCCAGGCGCACCCCCAGGTCCGCGCCGGATGCAGCCAGCAATTCCAGCATCGGCAGTGGGTCCGTGACGCGATCGGCGGCGTCGTGGACGAGGAAGCGCCCCTTCCAGGCGCTTTCTCCCGTGCGGGTCTCGTAGTCGCGGCGCTGGGAGAACTGCCGGTAGCCTTGCGGGAACACCTTCACGCGGGCCAATGCCGGATCGTCGTCGAGGAGCCGCTTCGCCTTGCGCAGGTCGCCCGTGACCACGGCGTCGACGATGTCCGTCTCCGGCACGCCGCGCAGGAAACCATAGAGGCCCAGGCCGACGATGGCGAGCGGAA
This sequence comes from uncultured Pseudomonadota bacterium, assembly GCA_937898635.1. Classification (GTDB taxonomy): domain Bacteria; phylum Pseudomonadota; class Gammaproteobacteria; order Burkholderiales; family Usitatibacteraceae; genus FEB-7. Next base: position 12,373 of record CALEJW010000182.1, read on the forward strand.
TCCCGACCACCAGTGCGCTCTTGATGTTCATCGCGAAATGGGGCGCTCGCCGATTTCCCGGACGCGGCCTACTTCGCCAGCCGCGCGTTGGCCGACTTGTCGACGTCCTCCACGAGCTTCGCGTCGAAGGACAGGCCCTGGAAGCGCCACTCGGCCGACGGCCGGTAGAGCCTCAGCTCGAAGCGCAGGGGCTGCCTCTCGTATCCCACCACGTAGACGAGGTGCGCGTAGCGCGAGCCCGCCTTCGCCTCCACGAGCAGCTCGTGGTAGGCGTACTTCCCGAGCAGGCCGCCGAGCTTGGCGAGCTCGCCCTTGAGGTTCGTGATCTGGTCCGTGTTCTTCATCACCCACGCGTTCGTCGCGTAGACCTTGTCGATGGCTTCCGCGCTCTTGCCCTGGGCGAGGAGGGCGAAGAAGCGCTCGGGGATCCCGTCATAGGTCTCCGCCGAGGCCACGCCCGGCAGGAGGGAAAGGAACAGCACCGCGACCAGGGTTCTCATGCTCGCCTCCTTCGGATGGGGCCCCCACTTTGCCCCATGGCGCGGGCGCTGAACAGCGCCCGGGAAGGGCTAGCGCGGCCCGGCGAGGAAGTACCAGGCCACGATGCCGGCCACGGCGACGAGCGCGAGCCAGCGCAGCGCCCCCTGGGCGCTTTCCGCGTTGGCCCGGGCCATGCGCGCCTTCACGCCCGGGTGGCGCTCGATGTAGTCCTCGACGATCTCCTTCGCGTCCTTCAGCCCCACGCCGCGGGACTCGCGCACCGCCTTGATCGCCTCGATCTTGCTGCCGTGCTCGAGCGCCGCGACGGCTTCGGCGGGGATGTCCTTCGGGGCGTCCATCATGGCTGCGTTCCTCTTTCTAGGGGCGCGAGAAAATGGGGTCAGGTTCATTTTTTCGTCGAATCGCCCGCGATGAAAAAATGAACCTGACCCCATTTTCTAGGGGCGCGCGGGAGTCTTCGTGGCGGCCTCGATGCGCTCCTCGATGCCCGGGTGCGTCGAGAGGTAGCCGGGCTCGCGCTCGCCGCACGGTTCGGGCGCGCCGCAATTGCGCTCCTCGGGGCGCAGCAGTTCCAGCGCATCGACGAAGTCGCGCGGCGAGCGGCCGGCCCGCGCGAGAAGTTCCAGGGCGTAGGCGTCGGCCTCGCGCTCGTAGTCCCGCGAGTAGCCGGTGCTCACGAACACGGTGGGAACGGTCGCCGCCACGCCGGCCACCGCGGAAACGTCGCCGTACACCGCCATCATGATGAAGGCGTTGAGCGAGTTGTCCAGCACGAGTCGCGTGCCATGCCGGTGCTGCACGTGCCCCAGCTCGTGCGCGAGGATGGCCGCGATCCGCCGGTCGTCCATCCGCATCGTGAGCTGGTCGGTGACCACGACGATCCCGCCCGGCAGCGTGATGGCGTTGGCGCCGATGTAGCCGCCGTCGCGGAACTCGAGGCGCGCGCCCGGCGGCACGCCGGCACGTTCGGCGAGCGCGGCGAACTCCCGGGCCAGCGACTCGCGCCGCCAGTCGGGCACGGCGCTCCTGCGGAAGAGGAACCGGTCGAGGGACTCGAGCGCCTGGTTGGCGAGCTGCGCCTCCAGCTCGACCGGGATGCGCTCCGCGATCCTCTTCGAGGCCCAGGGAATGCCCTCGGCGTAGGCGAACCACGCGGCCAGGGCGATGCCGGCGAGCGCGAGCACCACCACGAGGAGGTGCGACTCGAGCCGGTGCGCGAGCGTGCGCGACGGCGGCACGCCCAGCTCCGCGTCCACCGCATCGAAGTCGCCGGCCACCAGGAGCCCGCCGCCGGGAATGGCGATGCGCACCGGCGTCGAGCCCAGGCGCGGCAGGACTTCCGCCTTCTCCCGCACGACGTCCAGGAACACACCTTCGCCGCGGACCGCGAGGAGGTCGCCCTGTACCTCGACCATCACGGGCCGGCGCCGCGAGGTGCGCCCGTCGAAGAAATCGGCGCTGAAGCCGGCGATCACAGCGAAAGGTCCACGTCGAAGAATTCCCCGAGCTCCTCGCCCGTGGCGCTCACCGGCCGGGCGACCTCGCCGAGAACGCCTTCCAGGTCGTCCTCGCATTCCAGGCGCAGGCACGAGGCGCGGTAGGCGGCCGTGCGCACGGCGGCCCAGGGCACCGCGAGGCCGAGGGTCGCGACGATGGCGAGCAGGTTCACGACGTAGATCCCGCCGAGCTTGCGGGCCGAGAGCGTGCTCACGAGGCGCGCCTTCCCGTCCAGGGTCGTCGCGTTGAAGGTGAGGTTGGCGACCCGCGAGCGCGTGTAGCCGAACACCAGCCCCGCCACCAGGAGATAGAAAAACGGCATGAGGAAGTTGGTGAGGAACGGCAGCAGCGCCGGGAAGGTCGCGAGCGAGGCTACGACGGCACCGGCGACGGTCGTGCCGAGGCCGAGCAGCAGGCTGGCCATGAAGTAGATGCTGTAGAGCGGCCGGATGCGCAGCGTGCAGTCGAATCGCGCCGCGCCGAAGGCCAGGCGGCGGATCTGGAAGCGGCGGATGGCGCCCACCACGTACGGATAGAAGAGCACGAGCGGGATCGTCGGCAGGACGGCCGCGGCGAACTCCTCCGGGCTCGACGGCACGCCCCCTGGCCCGAGCGGCGGCAGCAGGAAGGCGATGATCGGGAACAGGAGGAAGGGCGCGACGGCCCGCAGGCCCTCCGCGTACCCGCCGTGGAAGTGGAAGCGCAGGTTGCGGTAGCTGGAATTGGCCGCGTTGAATCGCATGGTGCGCACGATGAGCCAGGGCGCGCCCACGATCATCAGGAGGATGATCGCGGTGCCCAGCCGCGGGACATAGTGCCCGGCGACGTTGTAGGCCACGAGCGCGAGCACCGCGACGATGCGCCCCTTGAGGATCGCGACCGGGTCGCCGTGGTAGTCGAAGTTCGCCTCCGCCACCCAGGTGTTGCCGTAGAAGTAGCGCTTCCGGCGGACCTTGGCCCACGGCGAGTACAGGCCGAGCGTCACGATCGACAGGAAGAGGTTCACGACCCAGATGCGGAAGTACTCCGCGGCGTTGCCCGTGAAATGGAACGCGTGGGCGTGGGTGGCGACGAGGGAGAGATCGCCCGGGCCGGTGTCGCGGGGAGCCGGCGGCGTGCCGGGCGCGAGCGGTTCGTCGGGCGTGTCCACGTAGGGCCGTATCGCGGCCATGCCGCATTCCTCTCGCGAAAGGTGGGGATCGCCGGGTGCGATCGATAACGCCTGCAATTCTGCAAGGAAATGGGGTCAGGTGCAATTTTCAATCTGTCCCCATTTTCGATTCTTAAATGGGGACAGATTGAAAATTGCACCTGACCCCATTTACCCGCCGGGCGAGGCGAGGCGCACGAGCTCCAGCGTCTTCGCGTCCCGGCGCCCGTCGAAGTACTTCTCCAGCGCCTTCGAGAACTCCGAGCCCGGCCCGGCGGCGAGCTCGAAGAGCGTCATCGAGGAGCGGAGCTTCATGTCGTCGGGCGAGCCGAAGATCTCGTGCGCGCTGCGGCCGGCGTGCGCGTTGGTCGCCCGCGTGCATTCGAGGAGCCGCGCGCCGAGCACCGGGTGCGCGAGGTAGGCGCGCGCCTCGTCGAGACTGCGGATCGCGTAGCGGCGCGAGGTGGCGCTCAGGCCCAGGCCCTCGAACTGCGGGAAGACGAACCACATCCAGTGCGAGCGCTTGCGCCCGGCGCGAAGCTCCTCGAGGGCCTGGGCGTGGTTGCCGGCCTGCGCATCCACGAAGCGCGCGAGGTCGAAGGGGTCCATCGCCGGCCGTGCCGCTTTGGCGCTGCGCCTAGCCCGTGTGGTCGTGGACGACCCGCCAGCCCGCGGCGGTGCGCACCCACACGAGGGTGAACCAGCCCGACTGCGGGTCGAGGCCGCCGCCGGCGAGGAGAAACCTCCCCGTCATCAGCGCGGAGCCGTCCGACAGCGGGCGGATCGACACCTGGGAGAAGCTCAGCATCTGCTTCGGCTTGCCGCCCGCGAAGTACGCCTCGCGGAACGCGCGCTCGATCGCATCGACCCCGGGCCGCGGGCCGGTCTTCGTCATGGTGGTGACCGAGGCGTCGTAGATGGCGAGGTGGCCCTTCAGGTCCCCCTTGTTCCAGCCGTCGGCGGAGGCGGTGAGGACGGCGAGGATTTCCTCGCGATCCCGTTCGCCGAGCGCGGCCGCCTCGCGCGGCGGGGTGGCGCAGGCCGCGAGGAGGAGGGCGCAGGCGAGGGCGGGCAGGAGGGCGAGGCGGGTCATGGGGAGAGAGGTTACACGCTCCGCAACGGTGCTAGGGCTTTCGTGCCTTGCGGGCCGCATCTCCCGGGGCGGACAATGCAAACGTTCCGTTGCCTCGATGGAATCGCCATGTTTCGCTACCTTCTGCGCCACCTGCTCGCCGGCCTGGCCGCGTTGCTGGTCGCCGCGCCGGGATTCGCCGCCACCACCGCCGATCGCTCCGCCTTCGCCCAGGGGCACTGGTGGGATCCGTCCCGCCCCGGCAGCGGCATGGACCTCTTCCACGCCGGCGACGAGGCGATGGTCACCTGGTTCACCTACGAGGAATCCGGCCGGCCGGTCTGGTACTCGGCGCAGGG
>CALEJW010000183.1 GCA_937898635.1 uncultured Pseudomonadota bacterium
CAGCGCGCGGGCCTTGCCGATGCGCGAAGCCATCTTCGCGAGGGGCTCGGCGCGCCGCGCGGAAAGCGCGACGCGGGCGCCCTCGCCCGACAGGCGCTCGGCGAGCGCGGCGCCGATGCCGGTGGAGGCGCCGACGATCCAGCAGCGCTTGTCCTTCCAGGGGCGGATCGGGGGGTTCAGGGCCATGGGGATTCCTCCGGGCCTAGCGCTTGCGGAAGAAGATCGTCACCTCGCCGAAGCGGATGCCGAACTTGGAGAAGGACGCCTTGTTCACGAGCGTATTCGCATCCACGAGCCACATCCAGTCGTCCATGTCGAGGCGCACGCTCCCGCCATCGTCGCCCTTGAAGTCGAGGACGTAGTTCCAGCGCAAGGCGTTGCCCGCGGCTTCTCCCTTCGCCTCCCCGACCACGTCCGCCGCGGTGCCCGTGTAGCGCTTGCCGTCCCGGCGGATCGTCCAGACGCGCCTCTCCTTCGTCCCGTCCGGGTAGGTGAAGCGCTCGTCGAGCGTGCCCACGTCGCCTGCCCAGGTGCAGGTCATGTCCACCGTCATGCGCTTGATGACCCTTCCCGAGCGGTCCTGGACGATGCCCCAGGCGTCGACCTTGCCGTCGAAGAACGCCTTCAGGTCGAGCACCGGCTCCTGCGCGGCGTAGTCCTGCGGCGCCACGGACGCGCAGGCGGCGAGCGCAAGCGCGGCGAATCCCAGCATGAGCCTTCCGATCATCTTCGTCTCCCGAGGATTGCATTCATGGGCGCAAGGCGCGCTCGCGTCCCGCATCCCGCGGGCGCTGGCGAAAGAACGGCGAGGCCACGAGCGCCACGGCCGCCATCGCCTTCAGCACGCAAGGCAGGAGCGCGTAGACCGCCGCCAGGACGAACAGAGCCTGCGGGGAGTTCTCCGCCCCGGGCGCGTAGCCGAAGCCCTGGAGAAGCGGCAGGGCCATCCCCGCCGCCAGCGCGAGGTTCATCTTCGTGGTGAGGCTCCACAGCCCGAAGTAGGCGCCTTCGTTCCGCCCGGCGCCGCGCGCCTCGTCCTCGTCGATCACGTCGGCCACGAGCGAGGGCGGCAGCGCGAGGTCCGCGCCGAGGGCGAGGCCCGACATCACGCAGATCGCGAGGTAGGCCGGGGCGTGCCCGGGGCCCAGGAAGAACGCCCACACGAAGGCGCAGATGGCGAGCAGCATGGCCGCGAGCCACGCGGGAGCCTTGCCGATGCGGCGCGCGAGCCACACCCATCCCGGCAGGCCGCCCGCGGCGGCGGCGAAATAGGCGACGAGGAAGACGGCCGTGAGGTCCGGCCGCCGGACGACGTCCTCGATGAAGAAGAGCACGAGCGTGGCGGGAATGGAGGCCGCGATCCCGTTCAGCACGAAGACGGCGAGCAGCCGGCGGAACGGCGGGTTGCGCAGCGGCACGACGAAGGACTTGAAGGGCGCGGTTCCCGCGGGCGGGCGGCTGCCGTGCGCGGGCGGGGAGCCCCGCACCGTGACCGCGGCGAGCACGAAGAGCAGCGGCACGAAGATGAAGGAAAACTGCGAGAAGCCGGCCCGCTCTCCCGAGGACTGCTTGAGGATCTCCGGCAGCGCCGAGGCCACGAAGACGCCGGCGAGCGCGAATCCCTCGCGCCAGGCGGTGACCCGGGTGCGCTCGGCGATGTCGTCGGAGATCTCCGCGCCGTGGGCCTGGTAGCTCACCGTCACGAGGCTGAAGGCCGTGTAGACCACGACCAGGTTCACGACGAGCCAGGCCTGCAGGCCGGCCGTGCCCATCCCGGGCGGATTGAAGAGCCCCACCATGCCGAGGGCGAGCATCGGCACGCCCGCGGCGACGAATGCCCAGCGCGTTCCTCCCCGCGAACGCCGGCGGTCGCTCCACCAGCCGAAGAGCGGGTCCTGCACCGCGTCCAGGATGCGCACCGCGAGGAGGATCACCCCCACGCCCGCGAGCGAGAGCCCGATCGTGTCGGTGTAGAACTTCGGCACGTGCACGTAGATCGGCAGCGCCGCCATCGCCACCGGCAGGCCCAGCGCGCCGTAGGCCGCGAGCTCGCGCGTGCTGGGGCGCCCGGCCATCCGCCTAGCGCCCGCCGCCCAGCATCCGCTCGCGCAGCGCCGGCTCGGAGGTGGCGGGGTCGAGCCAGATCGAGAAGAAGGCGCGGGCGAATTCCGGGTCCGCCACCGTCCCGAGGAAGCGGTCCTGGCTGTAGAAGCGCGCCTCGCGCCCCGGCAGGCTCACCCCCACGAGCCGGTCGCCGGGACGGATGTCCGGGAAGACGCGGTCCATGGCCGCCTCCCACCGGGAGAGCTTCGCCGGGTCGTTCCAGCCGAGCCGCCGCATCTCCTCGAGGCTTTTCTCGGTGAGCTCGCGGCCCTTGATGCTCATCGCGTAGCGGATGTCCAGGGCGAAAGGCCGCTCGGAGGACCACGCCCCGCCAGGCACCCACAGGGCCGAGTCGTAGACGTGCAGGCCGAACCAGCGCAGCCGCCCCTCGCCCAGGACGGAGAGCGCCGGCAGCTCGGCCGCGAGCGCCACGGGCAGCGGCGGCGCCGCCCGGGCCTCGAGGCCGGCCGCGAGGAGCACGAGGGCCGCGGCGAGCCGCGCGCTCACGCGGGCCTCGAGAGCTCGAGGTGGACCACGTCCGTGCGCCCGGCGTCGAACCCCACCTCGCAGTAGTGCAGGTAGAAGCGCCAGAGGGCGAGGAAGCGCTCGTCGAAGCCCTGCGCGCGGATCTCCCGCGCCCGCGCGTCCACGCCCGCGCGCCAGCGGCGCAGCGTCTCCGCGTAGTGCGGCCCGAAGCGGAAGGTCTCGCCCACGGCCAGTCCCGCGGCGCCCGCCTCCCGCGCGAGCCGCTCCACGGAGGCGAGCATGCCGCCGGGGAAGATGTACTCGCGGATGAAGTCGCTCGAGCGCCGGTACTGCTCGAACGCCGACTCGTCGATGGTGATCGCCTGGATCGCCGCGCGGCCGCCCGGCGCGAGGCAGTCGCGGATCCTCGCGAAGTACGCCGGCCACCATCGCTCGCCCACGGCCTCCACCATCTCGATGGAGACGATCCGGTCGAAGCTTCCCTCGAGGTCGCGGTAGTCCTGGAAGCGCAGCGCCACGCGGTCCTCCAGCCCCGCCCGGGCGATGCGCTCGCGCGCAAAGTCGAGCTGCGCCCGCGAGATCGTGACGGCCGTCACGCGGCAGCCGCGCGTGCGCGCGGCGTACTCGGCGAAGCCGCCCCAGCCGCAGCCGATCTCCAGCACGTGGTGGCGCGCCTCGACGCCCAGCCGGTCGAGCAGGCGCTCGTACTTGGCCTCCTGCGCCGCCTCGAGCGTGCCGCCGAAGCCCGGCGGGAAGAGCGCCGCGGAGTAGGTCATCGTGCGGTCGAGCCACAGCGCGTAGAAGGCGTTGCCGAGGTCGTAGTGGGCGTGGATGTTGCGGCGCGAGCCCGCGCGCGTGTTGGGCCGCAGCCGGTGCGCGAGCCGGTAGAAGAACGCGACGACGGGATTGCCGTACCAGATCGACTCCAGCGCCGCCTGGTTGGCCTCGCACAGGGCGAGGAGCGCGGTCATGTCGGAAGTGGCGATGAGCCCGTCGCGCCAGCACTCGGCCACGCCGATGTCGGCCGAGCGCACCATGCGCGCGACCGCCTTCCAGTCGCGGATCTCGAGGTCGGCCACGGGCCCCGCCGCGGCGCCGGCGAACGCGCGCCGCGTGCCCTCCGGCGTGGTGACCGTGAGCCGGCCCTTCGCGAGGCGCGAAAGCACCGCGAAGAGCAGGCGGGCGGAATAGGTGGGCGCGGGCAGTCGCGCGACGTGTTCGGGGCAGTTCACCGGGTCGTCTCCTGGAGTGGCGGCTCGGGCTTGGAGAACCACGGCACGCGCTTCAGCCACAGCCGCAGCGCCTGCCAGTGGATGCGGGCGACGACGCCCGCGGTCAGGAAGGGATAGGCGAGGAAGGCCCTCGCCAGCGTGGCCGCGCCGATCGCGCGGGACTCGCCGCCGATCGCGGTGACGAGGAGCCGGCCGTGGCGGTCGTGGTAGTCGATCCGCGCGAAGGGCTCCTCCTCGCCGCCGGAGAAGCGGAAGCGGTAGTGGCCCTCGACTTCGCAGAAGGGCGAGACGTGGAAGACCTTCTCCGCGCGCAGCCAGTCCCGCGGCCCGATGGCGCGGGCCCCCGGATGGGCGAGGAGGTAGTTGTGCCGCTCGCCGAAGGTGTTGGACACCTCGCACAGCACCGCGCGCAGCGCGCCGTCGCGGTCGTGGCAGTGGAAGAAGGCGACCGGGTTGAAGACGAAGCCCAGCACGCGCGGGAAGGCCTGCAGCACGATCTCCCCGTCGGCGCCGAGCACGCCCGCCGCGGCGAGTTGCGCGCGCACCCAGGGCTCGAGCGGGGTGCCGTCGCGCGGGCCATGGTCGCGGGACATGAGCGAGAGGAGGTTCCAGCGGTCCACGGAAAGGATTCCCCGCCCTGCCGCCGCGAAACCGGAGAGCGGCACGCGCAGGCAGAAGACCGGGTAGGCGAACGCGTGCCGCGCCGGCCGGCGGCGGCCGTGGAACACGCGCCCGAAGACGATCCGCGCCCCGCTCATGCGTCCCAGGGGGCGCCGGACCCCTTGAGGCGCGCGACCGCCATCGCGGAGACGAGCCCGTCCTCGTGGAAGCCGTGGCGCGTCCAGGCGCCGCAGAACCAGGTGCGGCTTCTCCCCTGGAGCGGGCCCACGCGGCGCTTGGCCTCGTCGGAGCCCTCCAGGAAGACGGGATGGTGGTACTCGTAGCTCCCGAGGACCCGCTCGGGCCGGGGTTCCTCCACCGGGTTCATGGTGAGCATCACCGGCGAGGAGAAGGGCAGCGGCTGCAGCCGGTTGAGGAGGTAGGTGAGCGAGACCGGCTCCTCGGAGAGCTCGGGCCGGGGCGCGTGGAAGTTCCAGCTCGCCCAGGCGAGGCGCCGGCGCGGCAGCAATCGCTCGTCGGTGTGCAGCACCGCGCGGTTGGCCTGGTAGGGGATCGCCTTGAGGACCGCGCGCTCCTCGACCGTGGGCTGCTCGAGGAGCGCGAGGGCCTGGTCGGTGTGCGTGGCGAGCACCACCTCGTCGAAGCGCTCGGTGCCCTGCTCGGTGGCGAGCTCCACGCGGTCGTCGAAGCGGCGCACCTGGCGCACGCGGCTCGCCAGGCGCACGTCCGGCAGCGCCGCGACGAGCTTCCTCACGTACTCCCGCGCCCCGTTCTTCACCGTGCGCCACGGCGGGCGGTTCGAGACCGCGAGGAGCCCGTGGTTCTCGCAGAAGGAGAGGAAGGTCGCGAGCGGGAAGCGGTTGATCTGCGTGGCGGGCGTGGACCAGATGCAGGCCGCCATGGGGATGAGGTAGAGCTCGCGCACCTCGCGGCCGTAGCCGCGCGCGTCGAGGAACTCGCCCAGCGTCCCCGTGACTGGAGCGCCGGACCGGGCCAGGCGCGAGGCCTCGCGGTTGAAGCGCAGGAGGTCCGAGAGCATGCGCAGGAACCGCGGCCGCACGAGGTTCGCGGGCTGCGCGAAGACCGACCTCAGGCTCGAGCCGGACCACTCGAGCGCGCCGTCGCCGATGCGCACCGAGAAGGACATGTCGGAGGGGGCGGTCTCCACCCCCAGCGCCGCGAAAAGCCGCGCGAGGTTCGGGTAGGTGCGCTCGTTGTAGACGAGGAAGCCGGTGTCCACCGGGTGCGTGATCCCGTCCACGGTCGCGTCCACGGTGTGGGTGTGGCCCCCGGCGTGGGCGTGGGACTCGAAGAGCACGACCTCGTGGCGCCTGGCGAGCAGCCACGCGCAGGCGAGACCCGAGATTCCGGCACCGATGATGGCGATTCTGGGCATAAGGGGCGAGAGGTTGGGGCAAGTGGCCCGGGATTCCCATCGGACCATGGTCCAATCGCCGTCACGGGAACGCCGCGCGAGTTTGCTATTCTAGCCCCGACCCCCCTTGGAGCCCGCCATGCTCTATCCCGAGCTTTTCGCCACCCTCGAGAGAGTCCGCTGGGACATGGGACGCGACATCCCCTGGAAGGAATTCGACCCCGCCCGGCTCTCCGACGAGCAGGCGCAGACGGTGAAGATGAACGCCATCACGGAGTGGTCCGCGCTTCCCGCCACCGAGATGTTCCTGCGCGACAACCAGGACGACAGCGACTTCTCCGCCTTCATGTCGATCTGGTTCTACGAGGAGCAGAAGCACGCCCTCGTCCTCATGGAGTACCTGCGCCGCTTCCGCCCGGAGCTCGTGCCCACGGAGGCCGAGCTCCACGCCGTGCGCTTCCCCTTCGACCCCGCCCCCGCCCTCGAGACCCTCATGCTGCACTTCTGCGGCGAGATCCGCCTCACGCAGTGGTACCGGCGGGCCGCGGACTGGCACACCGAGCCCGTGATCAAGCGCATCTACGAGACGCTCTCCGGCGACGAGGCGCGCCATGCCGGGGCCTACTTCCGCTACATGAAGCGCGCCATCGCGAAGGCCGGCGCGGAAGCGAAGATCGCCTTCGCGAAGATCGGCGTGCTCATGGCGAGCGCGGCGCGCACGGCGAAGCCCCTGCACCCCACGAACCTGCACGTGAACAAGTCGCTCTTCCCCCTGGACACGGTGCAGTCGAAGCTCCCCGACCCCGAGTGGCTCGAGCGCTGGCTGGACTCCCAGATCCAGTTCGACCGCGTCTGGGAGGGCAAGGTCGTGCAGACCGTGCTCGCCAAGCTCTCGACCCTCTGCGAGCGCACGATCGGCAGCGCCGCGGAGCTCAACCGCTACCGCAAGGAGCTCATCGCCGGGCGGGAGGTGAAGCCTGCTTCCGCCTGACTTCGAGGCGAAGATCTGCGCGCCGGGCGAGTTCGCCGCGCGCGCCCGCGCCCTCGCCCGGCCCCTGGTGTTCACCAACGGCGTCTTCGACGTCCTGCACCGCGGCCACGTGACCTACCTCGCCGAGGCGCGCGCGCTGGGCGCGGCGCTCGCGGTGGCCCTCAACACCGACGCCTCCGTGCGCCGCCTGGGCAAGGGCGCGGACCGGCCGGTCAACCCGCTCGCGGACCGGCTCGCGGTGGTGGCGGCCCTCGAGAGCGTGGGCCTCGTCACCTGGTTCGAGGAGGACACGCCCCTCGAGCGCATCCTCGAGTGCCGGCCCGAGCGCCTCGTGAAGGGCGGCGACTGGCCCGAGGAGCGCATCGTCGGCGCCGCCGAGGTGCGCGGCTGGGGCGGCAGCGTCCACGCGATCCCCTTCCGCCACGACCGCTCGACCACGCGCCTCCTCGAGCGGATCCGGCTCCAGCCGCCATGACCGGACGCGCGGGCGTTCCCGACGCGCTCGTCGCGAGCCTGCGCGAGGTGGTGGGCGAGCGAGGCCTCGTCACCGACCCCGCCGCGCTCGCGCCCGCCACCGTGGACTGGCGCGGCCAGTTCCGCGGGCGCGCGGCACTCCTCGTGAAGCCCGCCACGACGCAGGAGATGTCGCGCGTGGTGTCGCTCCTCGCCGGCGCCGGCGTGGGCATCGTCCCGCAGGCCGGCAACACGAGCCTGTGCGGCGCCTCCGTCCCCGACGCCTCCGGCACGCAGGCGATCGTGAACGTCTCGCGCATGAACCGCGTGCGCGCGATCGACCTCGCCAACGACACGATCACCGTCGAGGCGGGCTGCATCCTCGCCGACCTGCAGCGCGTCGCCGCCGAAAACGACCGGCTCTTCCCCCTGTCGCTCGCCGCCGAGGGCAGCTGCGAGGTGGGCGGCAACATCTCCACGAACGCCGGCGGCACCCAGGTGCTGCGCTACGGCAACATGCGCGAGCAGGTGCTGGGGCTCGAGGTGGTGCTCCCCGACGGGCGCGTGTGGGACGGGCTGCGGGGGCTGCGCAAGGACAACACCGGCTACGACCTGAAGCACCTCTTCATCGGCGCCGAGGGCACGCTCGGCATCGTGACGGCGGCGGTGCTCAGGCTCTGGCCGAAGCCGCGCGCCGTCGCCACGGCGCTCGCGGCGGTCGCGGACCCGGAGGCCTCCGTCGCGCTCCTCGGCCGGCTGCGCGCGGCCTGCGGCGAGCGCGTCACCGGCTTCGAGCTCGTCTCGCGCGCCTGCCTGGACCTCGTCTTCCGGAACGTCGCGGGCACGCGCGACCCCTTCGGCGAGCCGCACCCCTGGTACGTGCTGGTCGAGCTCTTCGACAGCACCCCGGGCGAGGGGCTCGCGGCCCTGCTCGAGGGCGCCCTGGGCGAGGCGGCCGAGGCGGGCCTCGTGCGCGACGCGGCCCTCGCGGCGAGCCAGGCGCAGCGCCTCGCGCTCTGGGCGCTGCGCGAGAACATCTCGGAGGCGCAGAAGGCCGAGGGCGTCTCCGTGAAGCACGACGTCTCCGTCCCCGTGAGCCGCGTGCCGCAGCTCATCCGCGACGGCGACCGCGCGCTCGAGGCGGCCTTCCCCGGCATCCGCACGATCGCCTTCGGCCACGTGGGCGACGGCAACCTCCACTACAACGCCTTCCCCGCCGCGGGCGAGTCGCGCGACTTCGCCCACTGGGGGCCGCAGGTGAACCGCGTGGTCTACGACGTGGTGCACGGCCTCGGCGGCTCCATCAGCGCCGAGCACGGCATCGGGGCGCTCAAGCGCGACGAGCTGCCGCGCTACAAGTCGGCGCTGGAGCTGGAGCTGATGCGCGCGGTGAAACGCACGCTCGACCCGCGCGGGATCATGAACCCGGGCAAGGTGCTCGGCCCCTAGCCCGTCGGGCCGGGCCGCGCTACTTCGACGCGCGGGCCTTCGCCGCCTCGGGCTCGGGCTTGGCGCGCGGCGGGTCGTCGCGCCAGCGCTCGGCCTGCAGGCGCACGACGTCGGAGAGGTTTCCCGTCTCCTGGAAGCGCTCGCGCAGCCAGCGGCTGTCGTTGAGGGACCCGTCGGCCTGGTCGCCGATGGCGTGCAGCGCGCCCGCCGTGCCCAGCTCGTCCGCGGTGCCGCGGATGCGCTCGAGGGTCTCGAGCACGTCCTCGCGCAGGCGCAGGTGGGAGTGCCGGCCGGGGTCGGCGAGCATCGCCTCGAAGCCGAAGCGGCAGGCCTGGAAGCGGTTGTAGCCGTACACCAGGTACTGGCGGGCCGCGGGCTCCGTGCGGCGGTGGCGCAGCAGGTCCGCGGCCAGCGTCTGCGCGTAGGCCGCGAGCCGCGCCGCGCCCTTCACCGTGAGCGGGGTGTCGCCGATGCGGATCTCCATCGTGCCGTACTCGGGCTTGGGGCGGATGTCCCAGTAGAAGTCCTTCATGCTCGCGACGATGCCGTAGGAGGCCATCTCGTCGAAGTACACGTTGAACTCGTCCCAGGTGGCGACCTCGGGCATGTGCCCGGCGAGCGGGAAGGCCGACACCGCGTGCAGGCGCGAGGTCTCGAAGGAGGTGTCCTCGCCCTGGTAGAAGGGCGAGGAGGCGCTCAGCGCGATGAAGTGCGGGATGTAGCGCGCCATCTGGTGGGTGAGGTACACCGCGTCGTCCCCGGAGGCCACGCCCACGTGGATGTGCTGGCCGAAGACGGTGAACTGCTTGGCGAGGTAGCCGTAGAGCGCCGAGACCTTGAGGAAGCGCTCGGTGGGGAAGATGCGCCGGTCGCTCCACTGGTGGAAGGGGTGCGAGCCGCCGCCCGCCACCGCGAGGTTCAACTTCCCGGCCGCGTCCACGATGCCGTCGCGGGTGCGCGCGAGCTCCTCGTCCAGGCGGTCGAAGCGCGTGTGCACGGTGGAGTTCACCTCGATCATGCTCTCGGTGATCTCCGGCTTCACCTCGCTCGGGAGCTTCGCCTTCTCCAGGCGGGCGAGGAGGTCCGCCGCGCCCCGGGAAAGGTTGTAGTCGCGCGTGTTGAGCACCATCAGCTCCAGCTCGACGCCGAAGGTGAGTGCCTCGGAGGCCTTGAACTCGAGGGGCATCGGGGGCTCCGTCAGGAGAGGGTGGACCCGGGCGCCTTGGGCGGGACGCTCGCCGACTTGCCCGCGGGACCGCCGCCCGGCGAAGCCCCGGGCGCGCCGGGCGCGGCCTCGCCGGCGAAGCGCAGGGCCCACTGCGTGGCGACGGGGCCCGCGATCTCCATGAGGATCACGGCGGCGACGACGACCGCGGCGAGGCGCTCGCCGAAGACCGGGTAGATGCGCGAGACGTCGTGCAGCAGCAGGAGCGCGAGCGAGGACATCGGCAGCAGCGCCGCGGCGAGGGCGAGGGACTGGCGCCAGCGCATGCCGCCGGCGGGCGCCACGCCCATCACGCCCACGAACTTGCCGGCGGCGCGCGCCGCCACGAAGGCGAGCGCCGCCCAGCCCGCCGTCTCGAACGAGGAGAGCGGCAGGCTCGCCCCGGTGATCACGAAGAGCACCACGAAGAAGAGCCGGGAGGCGCGCCCGAGCTCCACGTTCACCAGCACGTGGCGGTCGCGGTCGTTCCTCACGAACATGCCCAGGGCGAGGAGCGCGAGGATCACGGAGAGCTTGGCCATCTGCGCCAGGCCGACGGAGGCGAGCACGAGGCCCGCCACGAGCGTGAAGTGCAGCTCCGGGTTCCTCTCGACGCGGCGGGCGAGCAGGCGCGCGATCCAGGCCATGAGGCCGCCGAGGGCGAGCGAGCCCGCGAAGAGATAGAGCGGGTGCAGCACGGCCACGTCGAGGTCCAGGCGCACCTCGTAGTGCACGGGCGCGGTGAGCATGGTCACCACCACGGAGGCGAGCAGGCTGTTCAGCGCGACGAGCGTGAGCGCGCGTTCCGTCACCTGGCCGTCGGCGCGGGAGTCCTGCACCACCAGCAGCACGACCGCGGGCGAGGTCGCCATGGCGATCGCGGCGGCGAGCCCCGCCATCAGCGGCGCGAAGCCCATGGCCGTGAGCGCCGCGAAGACCAGGCCGAAGGTGAGGAGGTTCTCCGCGAGCGCCGTCGCGGCGAGCGTCCAGTCGCGCCGCAGCCAGGAGAGATCCAGGCGCCTGCCGAGGTCGAAGAGCACCAGCCCCAGCCCGATGTCGACGAAGATGCGCGCCTCCTCGAGGAGCGGGCCCACGTTCATCGCCGCGGCCACGGGGGCGATCGCGAATCCCACGACCACGTAGCCGATGACGCGCGGCAGGCGCAGCTGGCGCGCGACCTCCCCGCCGAGCATGCCCGCCACGAGCAGCACGCCGAAGAGCAGCGGGTAGCTGAGGGTCAGGGGCAGCGAGGGCAGGAAGGCAAACTCCGTCATGTCGTGAAGGCTTCGGTCCTGGGGTGGCGTGACTTCGGGGTCCGGGGATGACTCGCCTCCTGGATGGAGGTCCCGCTGGGAGCGCGCAGGAATGCGGCTCCCGGATTATGATGCGCGCAGTGCCGTCGGCGCAATCGCCTTCGGACACGGACCCGGCGGCGCGGTTCCCGGGGCGGCGACCGAGGCGCCGGGGGCCGCCAGGAAAAAAAGGGACCATGGCGCAGACTCCGTACACGAACACCCTTCCCCTGGACTCGATGCTGATGGAGTACCAGCTCGTCTCCGTGCTCGGGGTGGGCGGCTTCGGCATCACCTACCTCGCGCGCGACACGCACCTGGAGAAGGACGTCGCGATCAAGGAGTACTACCCCGCGGCGGACGTCGCCCGCGTCGAGGGCGGCACGGTCACCCTCACCAACACGCAGCGCACCGAGGAGTACCAGGCGGGCCTCGACCGCTTCCTGAAGGAGGCGCGCACGCTCGCCGGCTTCAGCCACCCCCACATCGTGCGCGTGAACCGCTACTTCAAGGCCCACGGCACGGGCTACATGGTGATGGACTACGAGGAGGGCGAGTCGCTCAAGACCTACCTCGAGAAGCACCCCTTCCCCCCCGAGGACGCGATGAAGTCGCAGCTCGCGCTGCTCCTCGACGGCATCGGCAAGGTCCATGCCGCGGGGTTCCTGCACCGCGACATCAAGCCGGACAACATCTACATCCGCGCCGACGGCACGCCGGTGCTCCTCGACTTCGGTTCCGCGCGGCACGCGATCGGCGGCTCCGAGCGCACGCTCACGACCCTCGTCACGCCCGGCTACGCGCCCTTCGAGCAGTACACCGCGAAGGCCGAGCAGGGCCCCTGGTCGGACATCTACGCGCTGGGCGGCGTCCTCTACTTCTCCGTGACCGGCGAGAACCCGCCGGACGCGCTCACGCGGATGAAGGCCGACGCCGTGCCCGACGTCCTCGCGCGCGCCCACGGCCGCTACAGCGACGCCTTCCTCGACGCGATCGCCTGGGCCCTGCGCCTCGACGAGAAGGAGCGCCCCCAAAGCGTCGCCGAGTGGCGCCGGCGCATCCTCGGGGACCTCCCGGAGCCGCAGCTGCCGGCGCCCGACCTCCTGGTGGACGAGTTCGGCGCCGCCCCCTCCGCCCCGGCGGGCGCGACCGGCCCGGCGACGGCCGCGAGGCCCGGCCCCGCCACCGCGCCGGCCACGGCCCCCGCGACGCTGCGGGAGGCGCCCGCCAGGGCCGCGTCTCCCGACACCCAGGACATCTCTTCCTTCCTCGAGCGGCGCGACGAGATCGAGCGCGCCGTGAAGGCGAAGTTCCAGCGCGTGCTCACGGTGATGTTCACCGACCTCAAGGGCTCCACGGCGATCGCCGAGGCCTCCGGCGACATCGCCGTGCGCGCGATGCTCAAGCGCTACCACGACCTGTGCCTCATCGCCGTCAACCGGCACGGCGGCACGCTGGTGAAGACGATCGGCGACGGCTCGCTCTCGCACTTCGAGGACGCCGCGGCCGCCTGCCGCGCGGCCTGCGACGTCCAGCGGGGCATGGAGGAGATCAACCTCGCGGGGACCTACAAGTCGCTTCTGCTCGCGCGCATCGGCATCCACACCGGCGAGTGCATCCTCGAGAAGAACGACATCTTCGGCGACGTGGTGAACACGGCCTCGCGCTTCGAGTCCTCGGCGAACCCCGGCGAGATCCTGGTCTCCGAGGACACCTACAACGCGCTCGCCGACAGGAGCGAGTTCTACGCGCGCTTCGACCGCGAGGTGACGCTCAAAGGCAAGAGCAGGCCCTTCAACGCCTACATCGTCTTCTGGGACCCGAAGGAGGTCGAGCGCGACAAGGCGCGGCCCGGCGAGGCCGCGGCCGCGAAGCCCGCGACGCCGGCCTGGAAGCTCGCCGCGCTCGTGGCCGTGCCGCTGCTGCTGGTCCTCGCCGCCGCGATCTGGATCACGGGCGGGGGCAAGTTCGCGGGCGAGTCGCGCCGGACGATCGAGCACTCGATCCCGGCGAAGTAGCCCGGGGGAGCGGGCGCGGGCGCCCTACTTCGTGCGCTTCGCGCGCCAGCGCCGCAGCCCGAAGAACATCCCCGCGCACACGAGCAACAGGCCGATCCCCGCCGCCGCGTAGTAGGCCGCGGGCCGCGTGTAGAGGAAGGACTCCACCGGCGAGTAGCTGCCCTTCTTCCCCGTGGCGTAGCGCGCGCCGGTGTCCAGGGCGCTCACGCTCGGCTCGGGGTCGCCCGCCTCGATGAGCACGAGGTCGCCCTTCGCCTGGCCCTGCACGGTGGAGGTGGTGAGGAGCGCGCTCGCCACCCGCAGGTCCTCGGCGCCCTCGGCGGCGAGCATCGTCACGGTGCGGCCCGGGTGCCACGGGGACTGGAACTGCATGAGCAGCCCGCGCCCCGCGCCCACGGCGCCCTTCTGGCGGCTGGTCGCCGGCGCGGTGAGCTCCGCGTTCCAGCCCCGCACCACGGGATAGGGCACCTGCATCTCGCCCCCGGCGAGGCGCAGCGGCGCGGCCTTCAGGAGCTCCGCGTCCAGGGCCGCGAGGCGCCCGACCACGAGCACCTCGCCCTCGGTCGCCGGCCGCCCGTAGGTGAACGCCGTCTCGAAGAGCGGGAATCCGTTGCGCTGCGTGGCCACGCCCAGCACGTTCAGGGCGGCGGCGAGCACGCGGTCGTCCTTCTCCGCGAGCCAGATCGCGGATTCGTGCCCGTCGGGCCAGCGCGTGAGGGGGAAGCCGCTGTGCATGAAGAGCTCCAGGCGCGGCATCTCCACGAAGTGCGGCATCGGCGGGAAGGAGATCGTGGAGTTGCCGTAGAGCGTGAGGAACATGCCGTCGGGCTGGATGAGGTCGCAGAGCTGGCCCCCGGCGTGGAGGTTGCCCGCGAACTCGATCGTGTTGGTGCCGGGCTTGAAGACGTAGGTGGGGATGTCGAGCTTGTAGCCGTCGATGAAGTTGCCGCTCGCGCTGTCGAGCACCACCGCGCGCACGCCCCGGCCGTTGACCGAGATGGAGAAGGACGAGTCGTTCTTGAGCCCCGCGCCGTAGGAGAAGTTGAGCGAGAGCTTCGCGTACTGGTTGGGGCGGATGTGGAAGTCGGGCGGCAGGCGGAAGGTGATGCCGCGCCTGCCGGGGTTGATGCCGACGAAGCTCTGCGTCGGGAAGTCGAGCGTGGCGAGCTCGTAGACCTGGTCCGTCGCGATGGTCTCGCGCCCGCTGTACTGGCGCACGTCGGGGATCGAGAAGCCGAAGGCCTCGAGCTCCTCGGAGCCGGGCAGGCGGAAGCTGATGTTGGTGAAGGTGATCGCGGCGAGCTTCACGGCCTCGTCCGTGTCCCCGGTGACCAGGAGGAGCGCGCGCTTGGGGTCCGGCTCGCCGCCGGGGCCGCTCATGGCGGCCAGGCGCAGGAGCCCGCCCTTCGCCGCGCGCAGCGGCACGCCCGGGCCGGCGATCCGCGCCGCGAAGGCCCGCTTGCCCACGACCACGTTGTCCACGCCCGGCCGGGGCGCCCGCGACACGGTGAAGCTCACCGGGCGGTAGTCGAAGCGGCGGGCGATGCCCGAGGCGACGATGCCCGCGAGGGTCGCGCTCGCCGCCGAGTCGTCCTCGGTGACGAGGTGCACTTCGCCCGCGGGCAGGAGCCGCGGGTCGAAGACGAAGCTCGAGAGCGAGGAGAGCCTGAGCGGGAGGTCGCGCCACTCGTAGTCCATCTCGATCCACGACTCGCGCAGCGAGATGTGGGTCCACATGTCCGCCGCGCAGGGGCTCTCGCACTGGTTCTTCGAGAAGTGCTGCGCCACCTGGAAGCCCAGCGCGTTGTAGCCGGGCTCGATCAGGCCCGTCGGGATGTCCACGCCCAGCTTCACTTCCGGGGCCATCGGGTTCAGGCGCACCTGGGCGACGGGGTTGCCGCCCATCTTCACGACGAGCTGCGAGCTCTCCGGGACGAGGTTCGACGAGACGGTGAAGCGCAGGTGCAGCACCATGCGCTTGACCGCCCAGCGCTCGGGCACCGGCACGGCGATCTCGCGCTCGTCGCTCACGCAGCGCAGCTCCAGCTTCTTGAGCGCGGTGAGGTCCTGCAGGCGCAGCTTGAGGGTGTCCGCCGCCGCGGGCAGCGCGGCGGCCGCCAGCAGGAGGAGCCACGGTGCGAAACGCTTCATGCCTTTGCCTCCGCGGCGCGCCCGAGGCGCGCATTGAGGGTCCCGAGCGCCCGCTCCCACGCGAAGCGGGAGACGAAGCCCAGGCAGATCCAGGCCCCGCGCAGCCCCATCCGGGTGAGGTTCCAGAAGACGCTCGCGAGCGGCAGGCCGCGCGCGCGCGCGTCCCAGATGGCGAGCCAGCGCGCGCTGTCGCCGTAGACGTAGTGCACCACGTCCGGGTAGGTCTGCGGCGGCGTGAGGAACTGCGCCCCGCAGACCGTCTCCCCGCCGCGCCGCTGGATGCGGTGGACCACCGCCTCGAAGTAGCTCACGAGCCCGTCGGCGCTCGCGGCCTCGACGATGACGCGCTCGCGGTCCTTCACCTCGAAGCCGAACTTCGAGACGAAGCCCAGGCCGGAAAGGGAGAGGTTCACGAGGTCCACTTCCAGCCGCGCGCGCACGCGGGGGAACTGCACCATGGCCTGCCCGGAGACCGCCAGGCGGTGGTGCCGGCGCGACTGCCGCCGCTCCCACAGGGCGCCCAGCGAGAGCACGCACAGGTAGATGTTGTACACGCTCCAGGCGAGCGTCACGTAGATCGTCTCGCGGAAATCCGGCTGCAGCCAGATGCGGGTCGCGCCGGAGAAGGCGGCGACGGCGTTCAGGCACAGGATCGCGAAGAAGAAGAACGAGAGCGCGTTCAGCTGCTCGCGCTTCAGGCCCATGCCCTTCGGCGTCACCTTGAAGGCGGGCTTGCGCGGGTTGCGCAGCGTCCCGAGGACGGCCGGGGCGAGGAAGACCGACTGCACGCTCTCGTAGATCTCGGAGAAGAAGAGCAGGCGCGTGCGCCCGAAGAGGAAGTCCGAGACGATGAAGTTGGAGACGACGAACGGCAGCGCGTAGGCGAGCACCTGCGGGGCGGAGGCGTGGTAGATGCTCAGGCCGAAGACGAGGAAGCCCGCGGGCGCGACGAAGTAGACGACGCGCGCCACGCCGAAGAACCAGAAGAGGC
The DNA here is from genome assembly GCA_937898635.1 of uncultured Pseudomonadota bacterium. Classification (GTDB taxonomy): domain Bacteria; phylum Pseudomonadota; class Gammaproteobacteria; order Burkholderiales; family Usitatibacteraceae; genus FEB-7. Next base: position 16,367 of record CALEJW010000183.1, read on the forward strand.
ACACGTTCAGGTAGCACAGCCGCTGGGCGAGCGAGAGCCCCTTGCAGAAGAGCGGGTTGTGGAGCAGGAAGATCTGCACCATGCCCTGCGCCCAGCGCGTGTGCTGCACCACGTAGTCCGAGTAGGCCTCGGGCGCGAGCCCGCAGACCATCGGCTTGTTCACGTACACGCTGCGGTAGCCCCGCCGGTGCAGCTCGAAGGCGGTCTCCGCGTCCTCCGTGATGGACTCCCCGCGCATGCCGCCGATCTCCTCGAGCATGCTGCGGCGCATGATCGCCGCGGAGCCGCAGAAGTAGCTCGCGTTCCAGGTGTCGAGCCCCGGGTGGATCACGCGGTAGAACATCTCGCTCTCGTCGGGCACCGGGGCGCCGCCGCCGAAGCTGCGCTCGGCGGGCGCGGCGTTCACGAAGAAGTGCGGCGTCTGCACGAGGAAGAGGCCCGGGTCGCGCAGGAAGTGCCCGAGCGTGTCCTGGAGGATGTTGGCCGTGGGCACGTGGTCGCAGTCGAGGAAGAGGATGAACTCCGCGTCCGAGTGCGCGAGCGCGTGGTCGAGGTTGCCCGCCTTGGCGCGCGCGTTGGTCTCGCGCGTGAGGTAGCGCGCCCCGAGGCTCCGCGCCGCCGCCATCAGGCGGTAGCGCCGCCGCCACGCCGCCTCGCCCGTCGCGGGGTCGTTCCTCTTGGCGAGGGTGCCGCCGTCGTCGAGGATGTGGATGCGCAGCTTCCCCGCCGGGTAGTCGATCTGGCTCGCCGCGAGCGCCGTGAGGCGCACGATCTCCTCGTCCTCGCTGTAGGTGGGGATGAAGACGTCCACCGTCGGCCAGCGGGCGCGGTCGGCGGGCAGCGGCGCCGGGGCGCGCTCCAGGGGCGCGAGGTTCACGAAGAGGCTCAGGAGATAGAGCGAGAGCGAGTACATCTCCGCGAGGTAGAGCGCCGACATGCCCACGAAATCGACGGGGTTCGTGTAGATGAGCGTCTCGGAGGAGCGCCACCAGAGGTAGCGCAGCGCGACGAAGGTGGAGACGACGATGAAGACGTAGCGCCACGGCGGCCGCCGCGACCTTCCGGAGAGCGACATCGCGAAGAGGATCGCGATGCACGCCCAGCCGGCGGCGAGCTGCAGCAGCGTGTCGAAGTGCGCCTCGCGCAGGCTCACGAGGTAGAAGAGGCCCGCGGCGCCGAGCACGATCGGCGCGGTGGTGACGAGCGAGACCGTCGCGCGCTCGCCGGTCGCGGCGGGGACGCTCATGGCTTCGCCGGCGCCGGCGCGGCGCCGCCGGGCTTGCGCGGGGCCTCGCCCGGGCGCGCGGGCGGCTGCGGCGGCAGGGGCTCGCGGCGGCTTCCGGCGACGGGCGGCGCGACGGGCACGGCGAGGCCGCCCGTCGCTTCCAGGTAGAGGATGCGCGCGCCGCCCGATTCCTGGTGCTCGACGATCGCGCCGGAGAGCGCCTTCGCGGGCGCCGGCGGCTTCTTCGCCTCCGGCGCCGGCGACGCGGCATCGGCCGGCAAGCCGAGCGCCGCCAGCACGCCGGCGGCGAGGGCGAGCCGGCGTGCGCTTCCGGCTCGCGGGTGCAGGGCCCCTTCCACGTGGGCTTTCTCCCTTGTTGTCGTCGCGACGTCCTTCATCGCGCTGTCGAAGCTTCTACCACGCGGCCGCGGCGGGGACAACGCCCGGGCGCCCCGGGGCAGGCCCGCGCGGGATCCGCATTCACTCCTCGCCCCGCTCGCGCAGGGCCGCCTTGGCGAGCAGCAGGAGCACCGCCGAATAGTAGGACTGCCCGTCCGCGAGTTCCGGAAGGCGGCCGGCGCTCGCCCGGGGCCAGTCGCCGACCATCGTCGCGATCGCGCGGATGCCCGCGTCGGCGCCGTGGCTGTCCACGCTGTCGTCGGCGAGGTTCGCCCAGGCCGGGAGGTGGCGGCCGCCGGCAAACTGTCCCCAGAACTCCTGGTAGGGGCGCAGCAGCGACTCCGATTCCCGCCGGCCCCACACGAGGTAGAGCGGAATGCGCACCGCGTCGTAGCCGAAGCGCGGCGCGGGGCCGTCGGCCGGCCGCACGAGTTCCCCGAGCTTCAGCCAGTCGGGCGGCAGGCGCCAGCGGCCGAAATAGCTGTAGCGCAGCATCTCGAGGCCCGTCTTCTCGAGCTCCGCCCAGTCGGGCGACGGGTCGGCGCGGCCGAGGTCGGCGAGGGCGGGGAAGACCCAGTAGGAGAGGTTCACCGTGAGCCCCTCGGGCTTGTCGAATCCCTCGAGCGCGGGGAGGAGGACGAGGCCGTGGGCGGTGCGGCGCAGGAGCTTCGCGCGGATGTCGGCCGCGATCCGGCGTCCCGCCGCGGTGTACCCGGGCGCGTTCCACTTCTCGCCGGCGCGCACCAGCGCCCAGGCGAGGAGCAGGTCGCCGTCGCTCGCGTTGTTGAGGGTGGCGCCGGTGCGCGGATCCCAGCGCCAGGCGAAGAGGCTGTCGCCGCGCACCTGAAGCCGGGTCCGCGTCCACTGCCACAGTCGGTCGAAGGCGGGACGGTCGCCGTGGTGCACCGCGAGGATCATCGCGAAACCCTGGCCCTCGGAGTGGCTCACGCGGTCCTGGCCCGTGTCGACGACGCGCCCGTCCTCCTCCACGAAGCCGCGCTTGAATGCCGGCCAGTCGGCGTCCACGGCGCA
>CALEJW010000184.1 GCA_937898635.1 uncultured Pseudomonadota bacterium
CCGTCTGGACCTCGAGCCCGCACCGCGTGATGTTCCTGCCCGGCGCGCTGCAGCTCGTGGCCGCGATCCTCGTCATGGGCTGGGAGATCGGCGGGCGAAGCCTCGGCTACTGGGCGACGCCCGCCTGGACCGTGCCGCCCGCGTGGAGCCACGCCTACCTCATGCTCTTCGGGCTCTTTCCCTGGTTCGTGTTCGGCTTCGCGATGACCGCGGTGCCCAACTGGATCGACGCGCGACTGGCGCGCGGGGCCTGGCTCGCCTGCTCCCTGCCGATGATCGCGGGGCTCGCCCTCTTCTACGCCGGTCTCCTTGCGGCGCGCGAGCTCGTCGTGGCGGGAGGACTCCTCCAGGTCGCGGGCTGGCTCGCGGGGACCGTGGCCCTCGCGCGGATCGTCCTGCGCAGTGATCGCCGCGACGTGCAGGCGATCTCGATCGTGGTCCTGCTCCTCGTGGGCGCGATCGCCGCCGGGATCCACCTCGCGTCCCTCGCGAGGCTCGACGCGGACGGCATCGCCATCGCCGCGAACGCCGGGCTCTGGCTCTTCCTGCTGCCGATCTTCCTGGTGGTGAGCCACCGCATGGTCCCGTTCTTCTCGAGCCGCGTGCTCTCGGGCTACGTGGTGTACCGTCCGTCGTTCTCGCTCCCCTTCCTCGGCGCGGCCTGCGTCGCGCACTTTCTCCTCGAGACCGGCAACGCGCCGGGGTGGACCTGGATCGCGGACGCCCCCATGGCGGCGTGGGTGGGCTGGCTCGCGTGGAAGTGGGGCCTCACGCAGAGCTTCCGCGCGCGCCTCCTCGCGATGCTCCACATCTCCCTGGCGGTGCTTGCGGCCGCGCTCGCCTTCCACGCCGTCGCGAGCCTCGCCACGCTCGCGGGCTACCCGGGGCTTTTCGGCCGCGGGCCGCTTCACCTCCTGGGCGTGGGCTATGTCGCCGCGATGACGCTCGGCATGGTCTCGCGCGTTTCCCTCGGGCATTCCGGGCGCGCGCTCGAGGCCGACGCGATGACGTGGTACGGCTTCCTCGCGCTCATCGGGGTGGGCGTGGTCCGGGCCGTGGCGGATTTCGCACCGCTCGCCGGAACGCTGCGCGCCGCGCTCCTCGGCATCGCCGCGCTCGCGTGGGTCGCGATCGTGGCGAGCTGGGCCGTGCGGTTCGTGCCCCTGTACCTCGTGCCGCGGCGCGACGGCCGCCCGGGCTAGCCCGGGTCCGCTTTGACGAGGGTCAATGAGCCCGTTTTCCGGACAGGGATGATCGCGCGATGACCGGCACTGTCCCCACCGATCTCCCGTTGCTGCGCATCCGCGGCCGCGAGGCCCTGCCCGTGGTCCAGGGCGGCATGGGCGTGGGCGTTTCCGCGCACCGGCTGGCCGGCACCGTGGCGCGCGAAGGGGCGGTGGGCACGCTCTCCAGCGTGGACCTGCGCCGCCACCACCCGGACCTCATGGAGGCCACGGGCAAGTCGCGCGACAAGGCGGCGATCGACGAGGCGAACCGCGTCGCCCTGGACCGCGAGGTGAAGGGCGCGCTGGCGCTCGCCGCCGGCAACGGCATCGTCGCGGTGAACGTGATGCGCGCGGTGACGGAGTACGGCTCCTACGTGCGCCAGTCCTGCGAGAGCGGCGCGCACGCGATCGTCGTGGGCGCGGGTCTGCCGCTGGACCTTCCGGAACTCACCTCGAACTTCCCCGACGTGGCCCTGGTGCCGATCCTCTCGGACGCGCGCGGCATCGGCGTGGTGCTCAAGAAGTGGATGCGCAAGGGCAGGCTCCCCGACGCGATCGTGATCGAGCACCCCGGCCACGCGGGCGGGCACCTCGGCGCCTCCAAGGTGGAGGACCTGCACGACGAGCGTTTCGACTTCGAGCGCGTGCTCGAGGCCACCTTCAAGCTCTTCGCGGAAGTCGGCATCGCCTGCAAGCAGGTTCCCCTGATCGTCGCCGGCGGCATCGCCACGCCCCAGCGCGTGCGCGAGCTCCTGGGCCTGGGCGCCTCCGCGGTGCAGCTCGGCACCGCCTTCGCGGTGACGGAGGAAGGCGACGCGCATCCCACGTTCAAGAAGGTGCTCGCCGAAGCGAAACCCGAGGACATCGTGGAATTCGTGAGCGTGGCGGGGCTTCCCGCGCGCGCGGTGAAGACGCCCTGGCTCGTGAAGTACCTCGAGAAGCTCCCCGCCATGGAGCGCCGGCGCAAGCCGCGAGCGCAGTGCACGCTCGCCTTCGACTGCCTCCAGGCCTGCGGATTGCGCGACGGGCTCGCGAAGTTCGGCCAGTTCTGCATCGACCTGCACCTCGCCGCGGCTCTCGAGGGCAACCTCGAGCGCGGGCTCTTCTTCCGCGGTGCCGGGCGCCTTCCCTTCGGGGACAGGATCCGCCCGGTGCGCGAGCTCCTCGACTACCTCCTCGCGAAACCCGCGCCGCAGCCCGCCTGACCTACGCGGGGAACGCCACGCCCCGGCGCGCGGCCATCGCGCGCCCGAGCGCCTCCAGGTCCTCGGCCGAGAGGTGGCGCTTCGCGAGGTCCGGGATGTCGCCTTCCTCCGCGGGGATGTGCGTCTCGTAGAGCGCGCGGAAAGCCTCCACGTCCGACTTGTCCAGGGGCTTCGCGATGCCGTCGGCGAGACCCTGCAGGGGCTTGCGCAGCTTCGCCCAGAGCGATTCCATGCGCTTGTGGTCCTCCTCGAGCCGGGCGCGCAGCGCGCGGAAGCGCGCGAGTTCCACCGGGTCCGCGATGCGGCGGTCGAGCAGCGGGAAGAGGTCGAGGTCCTCGTCCCCGTGGTGGTACGGCGCCGACTTCTCGAAGTAGCGAAGGACCGCCTGCGCGGCCTGCGTGGCCTCCGCGTCGATCCCGTGCTGCGCGAGGTGGCCGGGGAGCTTCTCGAGCGTCTTGAGCAGCCTCTCGATGCGCCGGTGGCATCCCATCCACATGCCGATGGGGTCGTCGAATCCCGCGGGGGTGTCGAACAGGTTCATGGCGCGATTTTACGCGCCGGCGTGTTGCGCCGGTGTTGCAGTGCAATACGCTTCGCGAGGCTCCGCCTCAGGCGGGAAGGCGGTCGGCGATCACCACGAAACGCTCGTCGGTGCCCGGCTGCAGCGCATCGAAGGGCCAGCAGGTGATGAGCGTGAGCTGCGGGGAGTCGGCCGGGTCGAGCAGGCGCGTGGCGTGCTTGTCCACGACCACCGACTCGCGCACGCGGTAGCGCGCTACGCGTCCCAGCGCGTCCTCCACGAGGATCTCCTCGTCCTCGTGAAGCGTGCGCAGGAACGCGAAGTGCGTGTCGCGGTGCGCGACGATCACGCTGTTTCCCGCGGCGCCCGGCGCGGCCGTGCCGTCCACGTGCCCCGGCCCGAAGGCGAGCGAGCGCCCGCTGGTGCCCGCGAGGACGTAGAGCTCGATGCCGCGCGAGGGCACGGTGAGGCGCGCGACCGGGTGCGTGTCCGCCCACGGCCAGGGCCGCTTCGCCTCGCCCGCCTTCGCCTTCGCCCACGAGGAGGCGATGAGGTGCTGCGCGAGGAGCGCCTTTGCCTGGATCCACGCGGCTCCTCCCAGCTGCCAGCCCGCCAGCGCGAGGAGGAGAAGGATCGCCGCGAGCCAGGGAGCGCGGCGCGGGCGGCGCGCGCGAACCGGTTCCGCGGGCGGTTCGGCGCCGTAGCTGCGGCCGCGAAGGGCGAAGCTGGACGGGCCGTTGACCGGATGGGCGCTCATCGCACGCCCTCCGCTTCGCGCGCCGGGGCCTGCGCACCTCCTGCCGGGATGAATCGCCCGACGAGGGCGACCACCCCGGCGGCTGCCAGCGCAAGGAGACCCAGCAGGAGCTGCAGCGTGAACGCGGTGTCGGTCTGCGGAAGCTCGCCCGCGGCGGCGGCGAGCGGCGCGCTCGCCTTCACGAGCGAGCTCTTCGTCTCGCCTCCGGGCGCGGTGGGCGTCACGTCCACGGCCACGAGGCTCGTGTAGCGCGACACCAGGTGATGCTCGAGCGCCACCTTCACCACCGCCGGACGGATCAGCGTCTCGTCGGCGCCGAGGCGCAGCTCGTCCATGAGCACCGCGATCTTCGCCCTGGCCCAGAGGGCGCCCACGCCGGTCGGTTCGCCGCTCGGCGACGGCGTGAGCGCCACGCTCCAGGGTTCGGTGCCGCGCAGCCCGGAGACGACGATCGTCCCGGGATGCGGGGAATGGGCGGCGGCGACCACGATCGGCTCGCCGAGGTAGAGGTCGGGCACGCGCGCCGGGAAGGTCTCCACGGGCGTGCCGTCGGGCCAGCGGATGGCGACGTCCTTCAGCACCGGCGACTCGATCTTCGCGAAGAGGGCCGACATCTTCTCCTCGACCTCGCGCAGGTCGCCGATGTAGGTGAAGGTGCCGCGGCCGAACTGCGCCGCCTTGGCCATGAAGTGGCTGTTGGGCGCGGAGCCGATGCCCACGGTGAAGAGGCGCGTGGCGCCCAGGCGGGAGGCGATCAGCCGGAAGAGCTGGTCCTCGTTGCCCACCGCGCCGTCGGTCATGAAGATCACCTGGCGCAGGTAGCCGGGGGTGTCGCGGCCGTCGAGGGCGAAGGAGAGGGCGCCGGCCATCTCGGTGCCGCCGTCGGCGCGAAGCCGCGAGACCCAGTCCCGGGCGAAGCGCAGGTTGGGTTCCGTAGCGGGCAGCGCGTCGGGCCACAGGGGCCGCGTGGCGGAGTTGAATTCCACGACGTTGAAGCGGTCGCGCGCGGTGAGGGTCGCGAGCCCGCGCAGGAGCGATTCCTTCGCCTGGCGGATCGAGGTGCCCTGCATGGAGCCGGAAGTGTCGATCACGAACACGGTTTCCCGGGGAAGCGGTGCGATCGCGGCCTTCTCCGCGGCCGTGGGCTGCGGCGGCATCACCATGAGGAGGGTGTAGTCGGTGCCGCCGATCGTCTCGGTGAACACGGCGGCCTGGGGAGCCGCGCCCCCGCCGGGCGACCAGACGAGCTCGAAGTCGCGGTCGGCTTCCTCCTGCTCGCGCTGCAGGTAGAGCACGGTGCGCGTGGCCGATTCCTGCTCGATCCACGCGTCGTGGTAGGAGCTCGCGGCCTTCGCGAGCGGCACCCCGAAGTCGATCACCACGCCGATCGCCACCGGGTTCACCGCCCCGCAGCCCGCCGGCGCGTAGTCCGGGTGCAGCACCGCCTCCGCCGGGAGATCGGGAACGCCGCCGGTCTTGCGGAAACCGGGGACGGCTCCCGGTTCCTGCGCCGGGTGAAGGGAAGCGTCCCCTTCGCTGCCGGCCGCCGGCTCGTAGCGCGGCGTAATCGCGAGCGGGAAGCGCAGCCGGTACTCGCCGTTGTCGAGCGTGAGGGTCTGCTGGTACTCGATCTGCACGCGGACGAATTCGCCGGGGCCGATGTTGGCCACGGCGTTGGTGAAGAGGTTGGGGCGCTGCTGCTCGACGAGCGCGGCCTTCTTCCCTTCGCGCTTCGCGGCCGCGTAGGCGCGCCGAGCCGCTTCCTTTTCCTTCACCTGCCCCTCGATCACGCGCTCGCCGATGCGAAGCCACAGCCGGTCCACGGCGGCGTTCTCGGGCAGCGGGAAGACGTACACGCCCTCGACGAACTCCGCGCCGGGGTTGTGGAAGGTCTGGGACACGCGGGTGCGGGCGACGATGCCGGTCACGTGGATGGTGACCTCCGTCTCGACCTTGGGCGCCGGGGCGAAGGCGCCCTCGCCGGCGCGGAAGAGGAGCGTCCCCGTCTTCGCGTCGTTGGGCTTCGACTGCGCGTTGGCCGTCGTCGCGAGGCCCAGGGTCACGAGCGCGAGCAGCACGCCCGCGGCAATGCCCGAGACGACCGCCTTGCCCAGCAATCCCGCGAAATCGGCCAGCGCCGCCGCCGCCGCGATTCCCTTCCCGCCCGACTTGTCCGCCATGTCTTCGTCCCCTTGTCCGCCGACCCATTCGGCAGGGCCATTACGCGCGGGCGCGGAGGCGGCGGGCTTGGGGAACGCGGGCAGGGTGCCGACCAATTCGGGCAAAAAAATGAAGGGGACAAAAAATGAAGGGGACGCTTCCCTTCATCACCTGCAGATGAAGGGAAGCGTCCCCTATAATTCGCGCATGCCGCGCCGCATCGCGCTCGTCGAGGACGACGCCACCATCCGCCAGAACTACGCCGACGCGCTCGCCCGCGCGGGCTACGAGGTGCAGGCCTTCGCGGACCGGCCCCAGGCGATGCGCTCGCTCGCCACGCGGCTGCCGGACCTCGCGATCATCGACATCGGCCTGGGCGCGGAGATCGACGGCGGCTTCACGCTGTGCCGGGAGCTGCGCGCGATGTCGGCGACGCTGCCGATCATCTTCCTGTCGGCGCGCGATTCCGACTTCGACATCGTCTCGGGCCTGCGCCTGGGCGCCGACGACTACCTCACCAAGGACGCGAGCCTGCCGCACCTCCTCGCGCGCATCGCCGCGCTCTTCCGCCGGGTGGAGGCGGCCCGGGAGCCCGCGAAGGACGACGAGCGCATCGTGCGCGGCCCGCTGGAACTCGACGCGGCGCGCATGACGGCCCTCTGGCGCGGCGCGGCGGTGGATCTCACGGTGACGGAGTTCTGGATGGTGCGCTCCCTCGCCCGCCACCCCGGCCACGTGAAGGACCGCGAGACGCTCATGCGCGACGCGGAGATGGTGGTGGACGACGGCACCATCACCTCGCACGTGAAGCGCATCCGCCGCAAGTTCCAGGCCGTGGACCCGGCCTTCGACGCGATCGAGACGGTGTACGGCATGGGCTACCGCTGGACGGAGAAGGCGTGAGGCTCCTCGCCCTCGCGGCCGCGGCCTTCGCAGCCACGGCTGCCGCGGGCGAAACGGGCGTGCACTGGCACGCGCAGGTCGACAACGACGTCGCCTTCCACACGGACCGCTGGTACACGAGCGGCGTGCGGATCCACCGCTCGGCGCCCGTGGATGCCGGCACGCCCTTCGCCAATCTCCTGCTCGCGCCGGCGGCGCGGCCCTATCGCCTCGACGTCGGCTTCGTGCACGAGGTCTACACGGGCGACGGGCGCGCGGACCCGGCCGGGCCGGACCGGCCCAACGCGGGAAGGCTTCTCCTCAGCGTCGCGCGCCACGACCTCGCGCCGGACACGCTCGCCACCTGGGAGATCGGCGCGGGCGTGAACGGGCCCGCGGCGCTGGGCCGGCAGGTGCAGGATCTCATCCACCGCATCGCGCCCGCGCCCCGCACGGACTGGTCCTCGCAGTCGGCGAACCGCCTCGACCTGCAGCTCGCGGGCGCGTGGTCGCACCGGATCGGCCTCGGCGCGGTTCCCGGATCGCTCGTGCTGCACGGCGGCGCGGTGGCGGGCACGATCACCACCTTCGGGCACGCCGGCCTCGAGTGGCGAAGCGATTCGCCCGCCCAGTCGCCCAACGCGCTCCTTCGCTTCGCCGCCACGCCCCCGCTGCCGCGAACCACGGAGGGCTTCGTCTTCTTCGCCGGCGCGAGCCTTCGCGCGGTCGGCCGCAACCGCCTCTTCGAGCGCCGCACGGGCGACCTGCGCGACGAGGCCGCGTTCGAGCGGCGCGTGAGCCGTGTGAGCGCCGGGCTCGCCTGGCACGGTCCCTGGGGCGAGGCGAGCCTCGCCCTCGCCCGGGACTCGCGCGAGTTCGAGGGGCAGCACTCGCCGCACCGCTTCGGCTCCCTTACGCTCTCCTTTCCCGTCGACTGAGCACGGCCATGGGCGCGGCCTTCCCGCACGGCATCCGCTTCCGGCTCTTCCTCGCCTCCCTGGTGCTGCTCGGGATCCCGGCGCTCGCCGCGCAGTTCATCAACCGCATGGAGAGCTTCCTGCGCGCGGCGCAGGAGCAGGACATCGCCGTCACCGCCCGGGCCGTGGCCTCCGCGCTCTCCGACCGCGCCGCGCTCTTTCCCCCGGAGGGCGCGGCGGCGTCCGATCCCGAGGACGAGGAGCGCCGCCGCATCGTCGGCCTCTTCGCCGCCGCCGACCCGGAGGCCGCGGCGAGCCTGGGCACGGCGTACGCGCCCTCCGAGGAGATCGAGCGCTTCCTCGACATCATGGGCCGCCGGGCCTCGCGGCTCTGGGTGGTGGACACGCGCTCGCGCGTGCGCGGGCTCTCGGGCTCCCTGCGCGATCCGCGCGCCCAGCGCCCCGACGCGCCGCAGCCGATGGCCGCCTGGCTCAAGCCCGTGGTCTCCCTCGTCGTGACCTCGCCCGAGATCCCCACCGGCGACGAGTCGAAGCCCGTGCGCGCGCAGATCGACCGGGCGCTCATCGGCGTGTCCTCGACCTACTGGCGCGGCACGCGCGACCGGGAGGCCGCGATCCTCTCGGCCGCCCAGCCGGTGTTCGTGGGCGACGACATCGTCGGCGCGGTGGTGGTGGAGGAGACGACCGCCGCGATCCTGCTCCTCAGGCAATCCGCGCTGGAGAACCTCATCGCCCTCACGCTCGCCGTGTGCGTCGCCGCCTTCGCGATCCTGCTCTTCTTCGCGAGCCGCCTCGCCACGCGCATCCGCCGCCTGCACGCCGGGGCGGAAGCCGCCATCGACGCCCGGGGCCGCATCCGCGGCGCCGTGGTGCCCAGCGGCGCCAAGGACGAGATCGGCGACCTCGAGCGCACCGTGGCCGGGATGCTGGGCAGGCTTCGCGACTACAACACCTACCTCGAGCAGATGGCCGGGCGCCTCTCCCACGAGCTGCGCACGCCCGTGGCGGTGGTGCGCTCCTCGCTCGACAACCTGCGCAGCCAGCCCCTCGCGGGCGAGGCGCGCGTCTACCTCGACCGCGCGGGCGAGGGCGTGGAGCGGCTCTCGCGCCTCATCTCGCGCCTCTCGGAGGGCACGCGCCTGGAGAAGATGCTCGAGAGCGCCGAGCGCGAGCGCTTCGACCTCGCCGCGGTGGTGCGCGGCTGCGTCGAGGGCTACCGCGGCGCCTACCCGGGTCGCGGGTTCGACTGCGAGGTGCCCGCCGCGCCGGTGGAGATCGAGGGCGTGCCCGACGCGCTTGCGCAGGTGCTCGACAAGCTGGTGGAGAACGCGCTCGACTTCGCCCCTCCCGGCAGCGCCATCCGCATCCGCCTCGCCGGTGACGCTCGCCACGCGCGCCTCTCGGTGGGGAACGAGGGGCCGCCCATCCCGCCCGCGATGCTGCCGCGGCTCTTCGACGCGATGGTGTCCGCGCGCGACGAGGGCCAGGGGCGCGGCGGCCACCTGGGGCTCGGCCTCGCGATCGTGCGGCTGGTGGCCGAGTTCCACGGCGGCGCGGCCCGTGCGGCGAACCTGCCCGACGGCCGGGGCGTGCACTTCGAGGTGGAGCTGCCCGTCGCGGGGCCCCGGCACGCCGGCTGAGCTAAACTTGGGGCGGGAAACTTCCCCCGGAATCACGACCTTGGCCCGAATACTCCTCCTCCTCGCGATCGGCTTCGCCATCTGGCTCCTCTTCCGGGGCTTTTTCCGCGCCCAGGTGAAGGATGCGCAGGAGGACGAGCCCAGGGACATCGAGGACATGGTCGCCTGCTCCCTGTGCGGGGTGAACATGCCGCGCAGCGAATCCCGGGAGGAGGGCGGCCGCATCACCTGCCGCGACCCGTCCGCCTGCAAGCACGCGAAATGACGCCCGCCGCGATCGCCGACGCGCAACTGGCCGAGAGCCCGCGCCCGGGCGAGCGCGCGCCGGTGGCCGCCGCCGGCGACGACACCGCCTGGCGCACGCTCGTCGTCTTCTCCGCCTACCGCGTCGTGCTGGCGCTCGGCCTTTCCGGCGCCTACGCCTTCCTCAACTCCTTCTTCCAGCTCGGGGTGCAGCAGACGGGCCTCGCGGTGACGGCCCTGGTCGCCTACGCCGTCGCCTCGGTGCTGCTGGTGGTGCCGGCGCTCCTGCGCGAGCCGGGCATCTCGCTGCAGGTGACCGCGGCGGTCTTCGTGGACGTGCTCGCGATCGTGGTCCTCATGCACACGAGCGGGGGCATCCGCTCGGGGATCGGCGTCTCGCTCCTCATCTCGCTCGCGGCCGCGGGGCTTATCACGCGAGGACGGCTCGCGTTCTTCCACGCCGCCGTGGCCGCCCTCGCGGTGCTGGTCGAGCAGGCCTTCCAGGTCTGGCGCTTCGACGCGCCCGCGAACGACTTCCTGCAGTCGGGGCTCACGAGCATCGCGCTCTTCGCGACCGCGGGCCTGGGCTGGACGCTTGCCCGCTACGCGCGCACGAGCGAGACCATCGCCCGGCAGCGCACCATCGACCTCGCCAACCTCTCGCAGATCAACGAGCTCGTCATCCGCGACATGCAGGACGGCATGCTGGTCGTGGACCCCGAGGGCACGATCCGCCAGAGCAACCCGCGCGCGGTGCAGCTCCTCGGGCCCCTGCCGCCGGGCCGGAGGCCGAGCCTCGAGGACTACTCGCCGGAGATCGCCCGCATGATCGCCTCCTGGCGGCGCTCGCCGGGGACGACGATCCGCCAGTTCCGCTCGCGGCGCTCGGCCGCGGAGCTCGCGGTGCACTTCGTGGCGATCGGCGCCGACGAGCTGCCGCCCATCGTGGTGTTCGTGGAGGACGTGGGGCGGCTGCGCGAGCAGGCGCAGCAGATGAAGCTCGTGGCGCTGGGCCGCCTCACCGCCTCCATCGCCCACGAGATCCGGAACCCCCTGTCCTCGATCAACCACGCCGCCGAGCTCCTCTCGGAGAGCGAGCGCGCGCAGGCCGGCGACGACCGCCTCGTCACCATCATCCGCGACAACGTGCACCGGCTCGACCGCATCGTGGAGGAGGTGCTCTACCTCAACCGGCGCGACCGGGCGCAGCCCGAGGCGATCGCCTCGCGCGACTTCCTCGAGCAGTTCGCCGTCGACTTCTGCGCCACCGAGAAGGTGCCCCCGGAGGGCGTAGCGCTCGACGTGCGCACGGCCCAGCGCATGCAGTTCGACCGCCAGCACCTGCACCAGGTGCTGTGGAACCTCCTGCGGAACGCCTGGCGCCACGGCCAGGGCAAGTCCGGCTCGGTGCGCATCTCGCTCGCCCCGGCGGAGCTGCCCGGCATGCTCGCGCTCGAGGTCGCCGACGACGGGCCGGGCGTCTCGACGGAGCTCCAGGCGCACCTCTTCGAGCCTTTCTTCACGACCGAGAGCCAGGGAACCGGGCTCGGCCTCTACATCGCGCGCGAGCTCTGCGAGGGCAACGGCGCGCGCATCGAGTACCGCGAGGGCGGCGCCGGCTGCCGCTTCCGCGTCACCCTGAAAGGCAGCTGATGAACGCGAAGGCGGTCCTGATCGTCGACGACGAGGCCGACATCCGCGAGCTCCTCGTGGTCACGCTCTCGCGCATGGGCGTGGACGCCGACAGCGCCGCGAGCGTGGCGGAGGCGAAGCAGCTCCTCGAGCACCGGGCCTACGACCTCGCCCTCACCGACATGCGGCTCCCGGACGGCGAGGGCCTCGACGTGCTGCGCCACATCGCGGAGCACTACGGCAACACGCCGGTGGCGGTGATCACGGCCTACGGCTCCACCGAGAACGCGGTGGCGGCGCTGAAGGCCGGCGCCTTCGACTACCTCGCCAAGCCCATCCGCCTGGAGGAGCTGCGCCCGCTGGTGATGAGCGCGCTCAAGCTCGCGCGCCACCCCCAGCAGCGCCGCGCCTCCATCGGCGAGGTGCAGCAGCCGGGCCTGCCGCGGCTCATCGGCGAGTCCGCCCCGATCCAGCGCGCCCGCGAGATGATCGGCAAGCTCGCGCGGTCCCAGGCGCCGGTCTACATCACGGGCGAGTCGGGCTCGGGGAAGGAAGTCGCCGCGCGCCTGATCCACGCGGGCTCCGCGCGCGCCGACGCGCCCTTCGTCGCCGTGAACTGCGGCGCGATTCCCGAGAACCTCATGGAGAGCGAGTTCTTCGGCTACCGCAAGGGCGCCTTCACCGGGGCGGACAACGACCGCGCGGGCTACCTGCACGCGGCGCAGAAGGGCACGCTCTTCCTGGACGAGGTGGGCGACCTCCCGCTCGCGATGCAGGTGAAGCTCCTGCGCGTGATCCAGGAGAAGACCTTCCGCCGCCTGGGCGACACGGTGGAGGAGGCGACCGACATGCGCATCATCTCCGCCACGCACCGCTCGCTCGCCGAGCAGGTGGAGGCCGGGGAGTTCCGCCAGGACCTCTTCTACCGCCTGAACGTGATCGAGATGAAGATGCCGAGCCTCCGGGAGATCCCCGAGGACATCCCGCTCATGGTCGCGCAGGTGATCGAGCGCCTGTCCAGGCAGGGCGGCGGGCCGCCGCCCACCGTGAGCGAGGAGGCACTCCTCGCGCTGCGCCGCTACGACTTCCCGGGCAACGTGCGGGAACTCGAGAACATCCTCGAGCGCGCGCTCGCCCTGTGCAGCGACAACACCATCCGCGAGCACGACCTCTACCTCACCCAGGCCGCGCCCAAGGAGAAGGCCGCGGCCCTCGAGGGCTCGCTCGGCACCCGCGGGCTGCCGCTGCACGAGTTCCTCGACCAGGTCGAGCGCGAGGTGATCCAGAAGGCGCTCGAGGCCACGCGCTTCAACAAGACCGCGGCCGCGAAGCTCCTCGGCATCACCTTCCGGAGCCTGCGCTACCGCCTCGACCGGCTGGGCATCGACTAGGCCCGCGCGAGGAATGCCATGCCCATCTTCGACATCGAGATCGCGACGCGCCACGGCGAGGCCCTCGCGCCCGGGCTCGCCGCCGACCTCGCCGACGCCCTCGGCGCCGTGATGGGCGCCGCTCCCGGGAAGGTGTGGGTGCGGCTGCGCGACCTCGCGCCGGAGCGCTACGCCGAGAACGGCCGCGACCCGGACCGGCCCTTTCCCGTCTTCGTGACGCTCGTCGCCTCGGCGCCGCCGCAGGGCGAGCACCTCGACCACGTGGCGGCGCAGGTGGCCGAGGCCGTCGCCCACCTCACGGACCGCGCGCCGGAGAACGTCCACCTGCTGGTGGAGCCCGCCGCGAAGGGCCGCGTCGCCTTCGGCGGAAAGGTCGCGCGATGACGCCGCGCATCCGCAGGCTCGATCTCGACCGTTTCGCCCAGTGCCTGCCGGGGCTGGCCGACCTTCTCGTCGACGCCGTGGACTCGGGCGCCTCCCTGGGATTCTGGGCGCCGATGCCCCACGCCGAGGCGGTGCTCTACTGGCGCGAAGTCATGCAGGGCATGGTGGAGAAAAACCTCGTCCTCCTCGTGGCCGAGGCGGCGGGAGAAGTGGTCGGCAGCGTGCAGCTCCTCCTCTCCGACCGCGAGAACGGCCGCCACCGCGCCGAGATCCGCAAGCTCATGGTCCACACCTCGCGCCGCGGCCACGGCCTGGGACGCGCGCTCCTCTCCGCCGCCCACGTCGAGGCGGGCTTCCACGGCCGCCGGCTCCTGATCCTCGACACGCGCACCGGCGACACCGGCGAGAAGCTCTACGAGTCCATGGGCTACACCCGCGCCGCGCAGATCCCCGGCTTCACCATCGAGCGCGACGGCACGCTCCACGGCACCACCTTCTTCTACCACCTCCTCCCCGGACCGGCGGCGAGTTGATGGCGGTGGAGCGCGGTCAGGTCGGACCGACGTCGTGAACGGAAACCGAAGAGGCAGTGGTGGAGTGAGGTCAGGTCGGACCGATGTCGTGAACGGAAACCGAAGAGGCAGTGGTGGAGTGAGGTCAGGTCGGACCGATGCCACCATGGGGCCAGGTGGGTTGGGTTTGTTTTTTGGTTTCGGCCAGGTCAAATTGCCTCGGGCGTCACAGCTGGAACCTTTCGCGCGATCTCCCCGGAGTCGACGCCAGCAGCAATTTCATCTGGCCAAAACCAAA
>CALEJW010000185.1 GCA_937898635.1 uncultured Pseudomonadota bacterium
GTGCGGACGAACGTCTTCACGATCCCGCTGCACCGCCAGGTGATCCCCTGGGCGGCGCGCAAGGGCGTCACCGTGTTCCACCGCCCCGACAACTACGTCGAGATGACCTGGGTGCGAATCGACTGAACCACGCGCGGCCTCCGGCCCGCGCGACCGCCGAGGAGGCGAGCATGGGTGAACATCCGATCTCCCGCCGCAAGCTCCTGGCCGGGGGCACCGCCGCCGGCCTGCTCCTTCTTCCCTCACCCTGGGCCTGGGTCTGGGCCCGGTCCGAGGGGGCAGCCCGTCTCCTGCGGGTTCCGAAGCTCGCCATCGTGATCGGCAATTCCGCCTACCGGCACGCGCCGGCTCTTCGCAATGCCGGCAACGACGCCCGGGCGATGGGCGCCGCGCTGATCGAGTGCGGTTTCGAGGCGACGCTCATGCTCGATGCCACGCGAACGGAGATGCTGGAGTCCTTCGGTGCCTTCGCGCGCAGGCTGGCATCGCGCCAGGCCGTGGGCTTCTTCTACTTCGCGGGGCACGGCGTCCAGCTCGCCTGGCGCAACTACCTGCTGCCCGTGGATGCCGAGGTGGCCGGCGAAGCCGACATCGCGACGCGTTGCGTGGACGTGGGCGAGCTCATGTCGGCGCTTCGCCGGGCCGCGAACCCGATGAACGTGGTCGTTCTCGACGCCTGCCGCGACAATCCCTTCGGGCGCGACCTGCGAACCGGGCAGTCGGGCCTGAGCCAGATGGATGCGCCGCCCGCGACCCTGCTCGCATACGCCACGGCGCCGGGCAACACGGCCGACGACGGCGAAGGCGACAACGGCCTGTACACGGGAAACCTCGTCCGCGAGATACGGGTGAAGGAGACGCGGATCGAGGACGTGTTCAAGCGCGTGAGGCTGAGCGTGCGCAGGCAGTCGCGGGGAGCCCAGATCCCCTGGGAGAGCACCTCCCTCGAGGAGGACTTCTACTTCCTTCCGCCGGCCCGGCTTGTCGACGCGTCGGAGGCGGAAACCCGCCGTGCCTTCGAGGCGGAACTCGCGATCTGGGAATCCATCAAGGCCACGAACGACCCGCGGAGCCTGGAGGATTACCTGCGGCGCTACCCCGGCGGCCGGTTCACCGAGCTCGCGCAACTGCGGCTCGACACCGTCCTGGCCCGCCTGGGCGAGAAGCGCATCGAGATCGCTCCTTCCCCGGGCAACCCGAACACCGCGGGCACGGTGAGAGCCGACACGGGCTTCCGCGTCGGCGACAGCTACACCTACCGCATCTCGGACCTGTACACCGGAATCGAAACCAGCCGGGTCACCGACACGGTGACCGCCGTGGACGAGAACGAGGTCGTCTTCGACGACGGCCGGCGAGTCACGGACCGGCTCGGCAACATCCTGAAGAACCGCGACGGCCAGCTTTCCACGGGGGCCCAGTTCCTGGGCGTCGAGTACGCGATCGGAAAGCGCTGGACGTCGCACGCACGCGTGACGAGCGTCTCGGGAAACGTGGCGTTCGTCGAGATGGACATTCGCGTGCAGGCTCGCGAGACGATCACGGTGCCGGCCGGGACCTTCGACTGCTTTCGGGTCCGGGGCACGGGCTACTTCACCACGGGCGACATCAACACCCGGCTCGAGGCGACGCGGTGGGTGTCGCCCGGTCGCGTGCGCTTCCCCGTCGCCTACGAGGGCTTGCGCACGACCAAGGAAGGGCGGGTCCTGCTTTCCGTGCGCGAGGAACTGGTCGCATTCCGCCAGTCCTGAACAACGGGCCCGGCGCGCAGGACCGGACTGTCGCCCCGGTTTCCGGGGGACGGACTCGTGCCTTTTCAGCTTGTGGCGGGGACCCCCGATTTCAAGCTCTTGAAACCGCCCGGGCGCGACTCCAGTTTCGGGGTCAAGGCCGCCCGCAAGGGCCGGCACCCACCCGAAAGGAGGAATGCAAATGGCGTATCAATCCCTGTTCCCCCGCGACGTCTTCGCGGAACTCGATCGCCTGCAGCGCGGGCTGCAGCAGGCCTTCGACATCTCCCCGAGCATCCGCGGGCTTTCCTGGGGCGGTTTCCCGGCGATCAACGTCGGCTCCACCCCGCGTTCCGTCGAGCTCTATGCCTTCGCCCCCGGGGTGGACCCGGCGAGCCTCGACGTGCAGGTCGAGAAGGGCGTGCTCACCGTCGCCGGCGAGCGCAAGGCCGACGCGCTCCCCGACAAGGCCACGATGCACGTGGACGAGCGCTTCGCGGGGCGGTTCCGCCGCGTCGTGACGCTGCCCGACGACGTGGACGCCAACGGCGTCGAGGCCCGCTACCGCGACGGCGTGCTGCACATCAGCGTCCCCCGCCGGGAAGACGCGCAGCCGCGCCGCATCGCCATCCAGTAAGGAGGAAAAGCCATGAACGACCAGAGCACCCCCGTCGCGCGCCAGGCCGCCACTGCCCAGGCCCCGGCCGAACCCGCCCTGCTGCCGCCCACGGACGTGATCGAGGACGCCGGCGGCATCACCCTCCTCGCCGACCTGCCGGGCGTCTCCAAGGAGCGCCTGCACGTGAACGTCGAGGCCGACACCCTCACCGTCGAAGGCGAGATCGCGCTGCCGACGCCCGAGGGCATGGAAGGCACCCACGTCGAGGTGACCCGGCCGCGCTATCGCCGGGCCTTCACGCTCTCGAAGGAACTCGACGCCGCGAAGGTGAGCGCGGAATTCGCCAACGGCGTGCTGAAGCTTCGCATCCCCAAGGCCGAGCACGCCCAGCCGAAGCGGATCGAGGTGAAGATCGCCTGAGGCGCGTTCTCCGGGAGCTTCCCGGGGCGCCCCGAAGCCGCCTGCCCGGAATGCCGGGGGGCGGCTTCGCTATTGGCGGAACCCGGGATCGGCCCGGTCCAGGCTTCGCAGGAGCGCCGGCCAGGCGAGGCCGCCGCCGGTGCCCCGCGTCACCTGGTTCCACTGCGCCTCGGCGCCGTCCACGATCGCCTGGCCGATGCGGCGAAGCTTCCCGCCGCCCGCCTGCGCGCGCACCTGGATCATGCAGCTCGCCTCGAAGAAGTACATCGCGACGAAGGCCTCGGCCACCGACCGCCCCACGGTGAGGAGCCCGTGGTTGCGCAGCATGAGGAAGCGCCTGTCGCCGAGGTCGCGCACCAGTCGCGGCTTCTCGTCCGCCTCCAGCGCCACGCCCTCGTAGTCGTGGTAGGCGAGCGAGGCGAGGACGAAGATCGAATGCTGCGACAGCGGCAGCACCCCCTCCTCCTGGGCCGAGACCGCGACGCCGTTCACGCTGTGGACGTGGAGCACGCAGTGCGCGTCCTCCCGCGCCGCGTGCACCGCGCTGTGGATCGTGAAGCCCGCGGGGTTCACGTCGTAGGGGCTCTCGAGCACCTTGCGCCCCTCCAGGTCCACCTTCACGAGGCTGGAGGCGGTGATCTCGCCGAAGAGCATCCCGTAGGGGTTGATGAGGAAGTGGTGCTCCGGCCCGGGCACGCGCGCCGAGATGTGGGTGAAGACGAGGTCGTCCCAGCCGAAGCGGGCGACCAGGCGGTAGCAGGCCGCGAGGTCCACGCGGCGCTCCCATTCGGCGGCGGTGACGAGGGAACGGACCGGCGGGTGGGATTCGTCCATGGCTTCCTCCTCGGCTCTGGGGGAGGTATTATATAGACCGGTCTACTAGGAAACGCAAGATGCCCCGACGCGCCGCCTCCGCCTCCGCCTCCCCCCCGCCCGGCCCGCGCGAGCGCATGGTCGAGGCGACCATCACGCTCATGCGCCGCTCCGGGCTTTCCGGCGCCGGCATCAACGAGATCGTCCGCGAGAGCGGCGCCCCGAAGGGCTCCGTGTACCACTTCTTCCCCGACGGCAAGCGCCAGATCGCCGCCGAGGCGCTCGACCGCAACGGCCGGCGGGTCCTCGACTTCATCGAGGCCGCACTCGCGAGCCGGCCCACGCCCGAGGGCGGGGTGAAGGCGCTCTTCGAGGCCTTCGCCCGGCGCCTGGAGGAGGGCCGCTTCCGCTCGAGCTGCGCGGCCGGCACCGTGTGCCTGGACCTCGAGGAGGACCTCGAGGGGCTGCGCGAGGCGATCGCGGGGAGCTTCTCGGCCTGGATCGACGCGATCGCGGGGCGCCTCGCCTTCCGCGACGCGCGGCGCGCCCGTTCGTTCGCCGGCCTGGTGGTCTCGGCGATCGAGGGCGCCTACATCCGCGGGCGGGCGGAGCGCTCGGGGAAGGCCTTTCGCGAGGCGGGGGCGTGGCTCGCGGACGTGGCCGCGCGGGAGGCGAAGGCCTGAGGCCCGCGAGTCCCGGGGGCGCTAGGCGAGCGCCGCGTCCTCGGTGAGCGTGAGGAGGATGTCGGCGTAGTAGGCGCAGTTGAGCCCCAGGGCCTCGTCGGAGCCCTGGTCGCGCGCGAGGATGTCCAGCCGCGAGGAGTGCACGCCGAGCAGCACCCAGGGCAGGTCGCCCCGCGCGGGGCCCGGGTCGCGCATCACGACCGGCGCGCCGCTCGAGCCGCGGTGCGTGCGCGCGTCGGTGAGGAAGTAGCCCTCCCCCTGGAAGCGCAGCCCGAAGGAGGAGGCGAGGACCGCGTGGCGCACCACGGGCATGTGGTGCAGCGCGTCGTGGAAGCCCAGGGGGAAGCCCACCACCAGGAGCGGCGTGCCGACCGCCACGCGCTCCGGGGGCAGGCGCAGGTGATCGGGCGTGAAGGCGCGGTAGGCGGCGGTGGCGGGCATGGCGGAGCGCTCGATCTCGATCACGGCCACGTCCACGGTCCCGCTCGCGTCCTCGCCCTGGCGCCACAGGCCCACGCCGTCGCGGTAGAGCGGGATCGAGTAGCCGGTGGCGAGCGCGAGGTTCGCCGGATCGACGTGGAACTCGATCTCGAGGCGGTCGGGGAAGTGCGCGCTCGGCTCGTCGTGCACCACGTGGCGGCTGGTCACGAGGAAGAGGCGCCCGCCGCGCTCGAAGAAGAAGCCGCTCGCGTTGGTGAGCGCGCGCGCCTGCTCGAAGGTGGCCACGCGCGTGGCCGCGAGGAGGAGCGAATCGATCATGGGCCGGCGGCCGGGCGGCCGCGGTGCAGCACGCGGTCGGTGGGGAGCACCTCGGCCGCCTCGTGCGGCGCGAGCCCGCGCAGGCGCTCGTAGTACGGGGCGAAGTCGGGCGCCGTCGCCTCGAAGAGCTCGCGGAAGTCCCGGATCACGAAGTAGGTCTCCTGGAAGCTGTCGATCCGGTAGCGCGTGCGCATGATCCGCAGCAGGTCGAAGCCGATGCGGTTGGGTTCGGCGCTCTCGATCGAGTGCGGCAGCTCCCCGCCCGAGGAGAGGATGCCCGCGCCGTAGGTGCGGATGCCCGCGGGCGTCTCGATCAGGCCGAACTCCACCGTGTACCAGTACAGGCGCGCGAGCATCTCGATGGCCCCCAGCGCGTCCGCCTTGAGCCCGCCCCGGCCGTAGGCCTGGAGGTAGTCGGCGAAGACCGGGTCGAAGAGCAGCGGCACGTGCCCGAAGAAGTCGTGGAAGACGTCGGGCTCGACGATGTAGTCGAACTCCTCCGGCGTGCGCAGCCACACCGTCACGGGAAAGCGCCGGTTGGCGAGGTGCTCGAAGAAGGCCGCGTCGGGAAGCAGCCCCGGCACCGCCACGACCTGCCAGCCCGTGGCCGCGGAGAGCTTCGCGTTCACGGCGTCGAAGCGCGGGATCGCCGCGCCGAAATCCAGCGCCGCGAGGGAGGCGATGAACTCCCGGCACGCGTACCTCGGCACGAGCGCCGCCTGGCGCGCGTAGAGCCGCCGCCAGAGCGCGTGCTCGTCGGGCGTGTACGCGGACCACTCCTGCTCGACCGTGTAGTCCGGCCGCATCCGCGAATAGTCGCCGCGCAGGTTGTGGGTGGTTTCGCCGGTCATGGTCTCTCGAGCATTGCTTCCCTCACCCCGGCCCTCTCCCAAGGGAGAGGGAGCCCATTTCTCCCCTCTCCCTCCGGGAGAGGGGTCGGGGGTGAGGGCATCCACATCCCCGGGATAGGGGTCGGGGGTGAGGGCCTATCGTTCGTATCGCTCCACCTTCTGCTCGATCGCGCCGAAGATGGACTCGCCGTGGC
>CALEJW010000186.1 GCA_937898635.1 uncultured Pseudomonadota bacterium
GCGAGGTCCGTCGCCTTGACGAGCGCCGTCTGGTTGGCGGCGAGCGCCGTCACGCGGATGCGGGCGCGGGCTGTGCCGGTCTCGTCCGTCGTCGTGTCGATGAAGGTCGCGAGGATCTCCGGCGTCGTGCCGGGCGGCGTGGTGATGAAGGCGAAGGCGCCCGAGATCACCTCGAAGCGGATGCCGCGCGCGGCCAGCGGGATGCCGCCCTGGGAGGTGGTGACCTTCACTTCCGCGTCGCCGCCGGAGCACACCGCGGGCGTGCAGCTCGTCGCCTGCGTGGCGCTGGGGGTGATGGTGAGGTTGTTGTTGACGGTGCCGGGGCGCACGGTGAGCGTGGCCGAAACCGGCGCCGCGGTGCCGGTGTCGCGCACGGTGAGGGTCACCGTCGTGTCCGCGGTCACGTTGTTCGGGACCACGGTGACGCTTCGCCCGGTGACGCCGCCGGCCACCTGGATCACCGCCTGGTCGCTCGAGGCGATGACATAGGCGCCGGTGCCCCCGGAGAGGACGAAGGTGGTGGGCAGGCCCGAGTAGAGCACCGCCGTCGCCGGCAGGATCGTGAGAGTCGGCGAATCCACGATCGGCGAGGGGTTGGCCGACACCCCGCCGCCTCCGCAGGAGGCGAGCGCGAGCGCGGCGGCGAAGGCGGCGGCCGCGGCGCGAAGGGTGGCGAGGGGCAGGCGGAGCAGGGCGGAGGTCACGGGCGTCGGGTCCTTGGTCTGGGCGCTCGCCGGAACGGGCGCGCGCGCGTTTTTCGCGATTCTACGCACAAGGCCCGCCGGTGGCGCGCGAAACCCCGTGCCGCGAGGGCCGGGATTGTTGCGGTGCACTATCGGCGCCGCTATCATGGAGGGTCCCGCACGATTCGCCGCCCGGCGGCCCGGCCAACGGCCCGGACCCCGCCCGCGCCCGGGCCAGAAGCCCGCACCGGCCGCGATCCCGCGCGAAGGGTTTCGAGCATCGCCTCGCCGGACCGTCCGACCGTATCATCGCCCGCTGCACCCGGGTGTATCGCAGAAAGGAATCCGCTATGGAGATCCCCGCTGGGCTGCCCCGCGCCCAAGGCCTCTATGACCCCCGCCACGAGCGCGACGCCTGCGGCGTGGGCTTCGTCGCCCACATCAAGGGCCGCAAGTCCCACGACATCGTCGCGAAGGGGCTCACGATCCTCAACAACCTCACCCACCGCGGCGCGACGGGGGCGGACCCGCTGCACGGCGACGGCGCGGGCATCCTCGTGCAGATCCCCGACGCCTTCTTCCGCGAGGCGATGGCCGCGCAGGGCGTGCGCCTGCCCAAGGCCGGCGCCTACGGCGTGGGCATGGTGTTCCTGCCGCAGGACCCGGCCGCGCGCGCTGCCTGCGTGCGAGAGATCGAGCGCGCCGTCGCGAACGAGGGCCAGGGGCTCCTCGGCTGGCGCGAGGTGCCCGTGGACCCGGGCTGCCTCGGCCCCACCGCGCGCGGCACGATGCCGGTGATCCGCCAGGTCTTCGTGGGGGCGGGCCGCGGCCAGCTCGACCGCGACGCCTTCGAGAGGAAGCTCTACATCATCCGCAAGGCCTCGGGCCACGCCATCCGCGCGCTCGGGCTCTCGAACGCCGGGCAGTTCTACGTGCCCTCGTTCTCGCACCGGACCATCGTCTACAAGGGCATGCTCCTCGCCCACCAGGTGGGGGAATTCTTCACCGACCTCACCGACAAGCGCTTCGTCTCGGCGGTGGCGCTCGCGCACCAGCGCTTCTCCACCAACACCTTCCCCACCTGGGACCTCGCGCACCCCTTCCGCTTCATCGCGCACAACGGCGAGATCAACACGCTGCAGGGAAACCTCAACTGGATCCGCTCGCGCCAGGCGACCATCCACTCGAAGCTCCTCGGCCCGGACCTCGACAAGATCTGGCCCCTCATCTACGAGGGCCAGTCGGATTCCGCCTCCTTCGACAACGCGCTCGAGCTGCTGGTCATGGGCGGCTATCCCATCGCCCACGCGATGATGCTCATGATCCCCGAGGCCTGGGCGGGCAACCCGCTGATGGACGCCAAGCGCCGCGCCTTCTACGAGTACCACGCGGCGCTCATGGAGCCCTGGGACGGCCCGGCGGCGGTCGCCTTCACCGACGGGAAGTTCATCGGCGCCACGCTCGACCGCAACGGCCTGAGGCCCGCGCGCTACTTCATCACCGACGACGACCTCATCGTCATGAGCTCGGAGATGGGCGTCCTCGACATCCCGCAGGCGAAGATCGTGAAGAAGTGGCGCCTGCAGCCCGGCAAGATGCTCCTCGTGGACATCGAGCACGGCCGCATCGTCTCCGACGAGGAGTTGAAGCGCGACCTCGCCGCCGACCGCCCCTACCAGGACTGGCTCGACCGCACGCAGATGCGCCTGGAGGACCTGCCCTCGCCCGGCGCCATCCCGACCCCGGACACCGACAAGCTCCTCGACCGCCAGCAGGCCTTCGGCTACACGCAGGAGGACCTGAAGATGCTCCTCACCCCGATGGCGGTCGCGGGCGAGGAGCCGGTGGGCTCCATGGGCGACGACACGCCCGTGGCGGTGCTCTCCAACCGGCCCAAGCCCCTCTACGCGTACTTCCGCCAGCTCTTCGCGCAGGTGACCAACCCGCCGATCGACCCGATCCGCGAGCAGCTCGTGATGTCGCTCGTGTCCTTCATCGGCCCGCGCCCGAACCTGCTCTCCCCGGACTCGACGGAGCCGGTGATGCGCCTCGAGGTCTCGCAGCCCATCCTCACCTTCGAGGACATGGAGAAGCTGCGCCGCGCCGCCGAGAGCACGAACGGCCACTTCGTGAGCGAGATCCTGTCCACCTGCTTCCCCGCCAAGTGGGGCACCGAGGGCATGGAGCCCGCGCTCGCCCGCCTGTGCGCGGACGCCGAGGACGCGGTGAAGAAGGGCGTCAACATCATCATCCTCACCGACCGCGAGATCTCCGCGGAGCTCGCGCCGATCCCCGCCCTCCTCGCGACGGCCGCCGTGCACCACCACCTGGTGCGCGCGGGCCTTCGCACGCGCTCCGGGCTCGTGGTGGAGACCGGCAGCGCCCGCGAGGTGCACCACTTCGCCTGCCTCGCCGGCTTCGGGGCCGAGGCGATCCACCCCTACCTCGCCTTCGCGACGCTCCTCGACATCAAGGACGGCCTGCCGCAGAAGATCGAGGACGCGGAGCTCGTCAAGCGCTACATCAAGGCCGTGGGCAAGGGGCTCCTCAAGGTGATGTCGAAGATGGGCATCTCCACCTACCAGTCCTACTGCGGCGCGCAGATCCTGGAGGCCGTGGGCCTCGACACGAAGTTCGTCGAGCGCTACTTCACCGGCACGCCCTCGGCGGTCGAGGGCATCGGCCTTCGCGAGGTCGCCGAGGAGTCCATGCGCCGCCACCGCCTCGCCTACTCCGACGCGCCGCTCTACCGCGACCGCCTCGACCCGGGCGGGGAGTACGCCTACCGCATCCGCGGCGAGGCGCACGTGTGGACGCCGGACACGATCGCGAAGCTGCAGCACGCCACGCGCGCGGGGAGCTATCCCACCTACAAGGAATACGCGCGGCTCGTGAACGAGCAGAACGAGAACCTCATGACGCTGCGCGGCCTCTTCGAGATCCGCACGGCGACCACGCCCGTGCCGCTGGAGGAAGTCGAGCCCGCGGCCGAGATCGTCAAGCGCTTCGCCACGGGCGCCATGTCCCTCGGCTCGATCTCGCACGAGGCGCACTCCACGCTGGCCATCGCCATGAACCGCATCGGCGGCAAGTCCAACACCGGCGAGGGCGGCGAGGACCCGATCCGCTACGTCCCGCTGGAGAACGGCGACTCCATGCGCTCGGCGATCAAGCAGGTGGCGGCGGGGCGCTTCGGCGTCACGGCCGAGTACCTGGTGAACGCCGACGACCTGCAGATCAAGATGGCGCAGGGCGCCAAGCCCGGCGAGGGCGGCCAGCTCCCCGGCCACAAGGTCTCGAAGTACATCGCCCGCGTGCGCCACACCGTGCCGGGCGTGGGGCTCATCTCGCCGCCGCCGCACCACGACATCTACTCGATCGAGGACCTCGCGCAGTTGATCCACGACCTGAAGAACGTGAACCCCGCGGCGCGGGTGTCGGTGAAGCTCGTCTCCGAGATCGGCGTGGGCACCATCGCCGCGGGCGTGGCGAAGGCCAAGGCCGACCACGTGACCATCTCCGGCCACGACGGCGGCACGGGCGCCTCGCCGCTCTCGAGCGTCAAGTACGCCGG
The DNA here is from genome assembly GCA_937898635.1 of uncultured Pseudomonadota bacterium. Lineage (GTDB taxonomy): Bacteria > Pseudomonadota > Gammaproteobacteria > Burkholderiales > Usitatibacteraceae > FEB-7. The sequence continues at coordinate 4,258 of CALEJW010000186.1, forward strand.
CAGCCCCTGGGAAATCGGCCTCGCCGAGACGCAGCAGACCCTCGTCATGAACAAGCTGCGCTCGCGCATCGCCGTGCAGGCCGACGGGCAGATGAAGACCGGCCGCGACGTCGTGATCGGCGCGCTCCTGGGCGCCGACGAGTTCGGCTTCGCCACCGCCCCGCTCGTGGTCGAGGGCTGCATCATGATGAGGAAGTGCCACCTGAACACCTGCCCGGTGGGCGTGGCCACCCAGGACCCCGAGCTCATCAAGCGCTTCACGGGCAAGCCCGAGCACGTCATCAACTACTTCTTCTTCGTCGCCGAGGAAGTGCGCGAGTGGATGGCGAAGATGGGCTTCCGCCGCTTCGCCGACATGGTGGGCCGCGCGGAGATGCTCGACATGCGCCGCGGCATCGAGCACTGGAAGGCGAGGGGCCTCGACTTCACGCGCCTCTTCTACCGCCCGCCGATCGACGCCTCGGTGCCGATCCACTGGACGGAGAAGCAGGACCACGGGCTCGACCGGGCGCTCGACCACCAGCTGATCGAGAAGCTGCGCCCGGCGATCGAGTCGAAGCGCCCGGTGCAGATCGAGAGCGCGATCTACAACCGCAACCGCACCGTCGGCGCGATGCTCTCGGGCGAGATCGCCCGCCGCCACGGCCACGCGGGCCTGCCCGAGGACACCGTCCACGTGAAGTTCAAGGGCACCGCCGGGCAGACCTTCGGCGGCTGGCTCGCCCACGGCGTCACCTTCGAGCTCGAGGGCGACGCGAACGACTACGTGGGCAAGGGGCTCTCCGGCGGGCGGATCATCGCCTACCCCGCGAAGGACTGCCCCATCGTCCCCGAGGAGAACATCATCGTCGGCAACACCGTCATGTACGGCGCGATCTCCGGCGAGGCCTACTTCCGCGGCGTGGCCGGCGAGCGCTTCTGCGTGAGGAACTCCGGCGCCACGGCCGTCGTCGAGGGCGTGGGCGACCACGGCTGCGAGTACATGACGGGCGGCACGGTGGTGGTGCTGGGCAAGGCCGGGCGCAACTTCGCCGCGGGCATGTCCGGCGGCATCGCCTACGTGCTCGACGAGGAGGGCGACTTCACCCAGCGCTGCAACATGGCGATGGTGGAGCTAGAGCCCATCCCCGAGGAGGACCGGGTGGCCGCCGACGCCGGCGCGAACCTGGAGCTGGAGACCCACGGCAAGGTGTCCATCGACCACCTCGCGGGCAACGACGACGCGACGCTCAAGGGGCTCGTCCAGCGCCACCTGCTCTTCACCGGCAGCGAGCGCGCCCGGCGCATCCTCGAGAACTGGGGCACCTACCTGCCGCGCTTCGTGAAGGTGATGCCGCTCGAGTACAAGCGCGCGCTGGGCGAGATGGCGCAGGAGCAGGCGCGGCGGGGCGAGGTGGCCAGGCGCGCGGAAATTCGGGCGAACGACTAGCCTCACCCCCGGCCCCTCTCCTGAAGGAGAGGGGAG
>CALEJW010000187.1 GCA_937898635.1 uncultured Pseudomonadota bacterium
GACCGCCGAAACTGTCCTCGACGCGGGGTCACAGGATGACCCCGTACGGCCAGTTTTCCCGCACGACCTGGGCGGGCAGGCGCTGCAGGACGTCCATGGCGAAGGCGGTGTCCTCGTCGCTCAGCGCGTGCAGCGCGTGCGCGCGCAGGAGCGTCTGCAGCGCCTTGCCGAACATCGGCGGGTCGAGCATCTCGCCCTGGAACTTGATCGCTCCCCCGAGCAGCGCGTCGGCTTCCACCGCCGCCCCGAGGATCTCGATCTTCGTCTTGATCTCCGAGGGAGAGGGCGTGAAGGCCACCTTGCAGGGATGGATGTGCGAGGGGTGGATCACCTGCTTGCCCGAAAGCCCCAGGGACGCCTCCTCGCAGGCGTGCCGGTAGACCACGCGCGACTCCTCGTCGCCGTGCAGGTCCAGCCAGCGGCGCACGTCGTCGGGCTCGACGAAGTCCTCGGGCATCGTCGACTCCCCGATGAGGGTCTCCACGCCCCCGATCACGCCCTTGCCGGCGATGCGGGCCTCGAAGAGGATGTCGTGCAGGTAGAACTTGAGCTCTTCCGTCCAGTGGCGAGGGGTGATGTGGATGCCCATCGCCTTGGAGAAGTCGTGGATCCCGAACACGACGTGCTTCACCGTCTTGTACTGCATGAGCTCGGGGGCGATCTTGAGCGACTTCGGGTGCTCGATGATGGGCTGGATCGTGATGCGGTTGTTCAGGCCCACGAGGACCGCGGAGAGGTCGCGGATCTCCGGCGCGCCATAGGCCTCGCCCGCCTTCGCGAGCATCACCACGTCGAAGTGGTCGGAGAGCTCGCGCACCAGCGCGAGGTCCTTCTCGTACTCCTCGGTCCGGAAGGGGTTGATGCGCACCGCGACCTGCACCTCGCGCTTGCTCGGCATCTGCGGGAGCTCGCGGCGCAGGAGCTCGCGGCTCATCTCCTTCTGCCGGCAGCCGTCCTCGAGGTCGAAGAGCAGCGTGTGCGAGGGCGTGTGCCAGGCGTGCTTCTTGAAGCGCTGCGAGGCCTGCTCGAGGTCCTCGTAGATGCCGAGCGAGGGCGCGTACTTGACCGGCGGGTAGTAGATCTGGATGCCGGGCCAGTAGTCGCCGAGGATCTCGGGCGCTGCCGGCGACTTGGCGGCCGGGGACGGGGCGGGCGGGGCGGCGGGCGGCGGGGCGGTCATGGGATCCTCGTGTTTTCAACGGGTTGCGGCTTGCGCGGGAGACGGGCGACGGAACACGGGGGCCATGGCGACGCCGGCTTCGCTTCACGCTAGCACCGATGCTGCAGTGCGTCAACGCTCTTATATAAGACAGCAGACCCAAGCCCGGGATCTGGGGTTTTCCCGGGGGGCGAGGGGCGCGGCGCGCGCGGCGCTGTGCTATAAAAACCGCGGCCCGCCCCGACGCGGGTCGCGCGACGACGAACGGCGAAAAGCCGCCCCGCACTCACCGCAAGAGGAGGAATACCGGCATGTCGAAGATCGAATCCGTCCACCAGGAGACGCGGGTCTTCCCGCCCCCGGAAGCGTTCGTGAAGCAGGCGAACGTCTCCGGCATGGCCGCCTACCAGGCCCTGTGCGACGAGGCCGCGCGCGACTTCGAGGGCTTCTGGGCGCGGCTCGCGCGCGAGAACCTCCTCTGGTCGAAGCCCTTCACGAAGACCCTCGACGAGTCGAAGGCCCCGTTCTACCGCTGGTTCCACGACGGCGAGCTCAACGCCTCCTACAATTGCCTGGACCGGCACCTGGAGACCCAGCCCGACAAGGTCGCGATCATCTTCGAGGCGGACGACGGCAAGGTGACGAAGGTCACCTACCGGGAGCTCTACCACCGCGTCTGCCAGTTCGCCAACGCGCTAAAGGCGCACGGCATCGCGAAGGGCGAGCGCGTCCTCATCTACATGCCGATGTCGGTCGAGGCGGTCGTCGCGATGCAGGCCTGCGCGAGGATCGGCGCCACGCACTCCGTGGTCTTCGGCGGCTTCTCGGCGAAGAGCCTGCAGGAGCGCATCATCGACGCGGGCGCCGTGGCCGTGATCTGCGCCGACGGCCAGTTCCGCGGCGGCAAGGAGATCCCCCTCAAGCCCGCGGTGGACGAGGCGCTCGCCATGGGCGGCTGCGAGACGATCCGCGAGGTGATCGTCTACCGGCGCTCCGGTTCCGCCGTCGCGATGAACGCGCCGCGGGACAAGTGGTGGCACGACGTGGTCCAGGGCCAGCCGCAGGACTGCGAGCCCACCTGGGTGAACGCCGAGCATCCCCTCTTCATCCTCTACACGTCGGGCTCGACCGGCAAGCCCAAGGGCGTGCAGCACTCCACCGGCGGCTACCTGCTGCACGCGATGCTCACGATGAAGTGGACTTTCGACCACAAGCCCGGCGACGTCTTCTGGTGCACGGCGGACGTGGGCTGGGTGACGGGGCACACCTACATCGCCTACGGGCCGCTCGCCGTCGGCTCGACCGAGATCGTCTTCGAGGGCGTGCCCACCTACCCGGACGCCGGCCGCTTCTGGCGGATGATCCAGGACCACAAGGTGAACGTCTTCTACACGGCCCCGACCGCCATCCGATCCCTCATCAAGGCGGGCGGGGACCTGCCGAAGAAATACGACCTCTCGTCGCTGCGGATCCTGGGCACCGTCGGCGAGCCGATCAACCCGGAGGCCTGGATGTGGTACTACCAGACGGTCGGCGGCTCGCGCTGCCCGGTGGTGGACACCTTCTGGCAGACGGAGACCGGCGGGCACATGATCACGCCGCTGCCGGGCGCCACTCCCCTCGTTCCCGGCTCGTGCACGCTGCCGCTGCCGGGCATCATGGCGGCGATCGTGGACGAGACCGGCCACGAGCTCCCGAACGGCCAGGGGGGCATTCTCGTGGTGAAGCGCCCGTGGCCCTCCATGATCCGCACGATCTGGGGCGATCCCGAGCGCTTCCGCAAGAACTACTACCCCGAGGAGCTGGGCGGGAAGCTCTACCTCGCCGGCGACGGGTCCATCCGCGACAAGGACACGGGTTATTTCACCATCATGGGCCGCATCGACGACGTGCTGAACGTCTCGGGCCACCGCATGGGCACCATGGAGATCGAGTCGGCCCTGGTCGCCAACACGAAGCTCGTCGCCGAGGCGGCGGTCGTCGGTCGCCCCGACGACGTGACCGGCGAGGCGGTCGTCGCCTTCGTGGTCCTCAAGGGGCCGCGGCCTTCGGGCGAGGCGGCGAGGGAACTCGCGAAGGAGCTTCGCGAATGGGTGGGCAAGGAGATCGGCCCGATCGCCAAGCCCAAGGAGATCCGCTTCGGGGACAACCTGCCCAAGACGCGCTCGGGCAAGATCATGCGCCGGCTCCTGCGCGTGATCGCCAGGGGCGAGGAGATCACCCAGGACGTCTCGACGCTCGAGAACCCGGCGATCCTCGAGCAGCTCAAGCAGCCCCTGTAGCGCGGCAGGCGGGACGCGGGCGGGGCAGGGCGGCGGCCCGGCCCCGTTTGACGCCCGTCACACCGCGCGCACCGGGGCATGGAACACTTCCCGCCATGAGCGATCGCCTGCCGCCGCCCCTCCTCGTCGCCGCCACGGCGGACGTGCTGCGCAAGCACGCCCCGTTCGACGCCATGCAGGAGGCCCATCTCGCCTTGCTCGCCGGGGGCCTCAAGCTGCGCTACTTCGCGAGGGATTCGGTGATCCTCTCGCCCGCCGACGGGGTGATCGGGGCCCTCTTCATCATCCAGCGCGGCGCGGTGCAGGCCGACGAGCCCGCCCAGGTCTCCCTGCACACGATGGCCGCCACCCTGACCGACGGCGAGTGCTTCCCCATCGGGGCGCTGATCGCGGCGCGCGCGACGACACTGCGCTACACGGCCCTGCGGGACACCTTCTGCTACGTGCTCGACCGCGAGCGCTTCCGGGAGGTGATGGACCGCAGCCCCGAGTTCCACGCCTTCTGCACGCGGCGCCTCGCCGCGCTGCTGGCGGCCTCCACGAGGGGCACGCGCGAGGCCTATTCGAGCCGCGCCGCCGACGAGCTCACGATGGCCTCTCCCTTGCGCAACGCCCTGCGGCACGAGCCGGTCACGCTGCCGGAGACCGCGAGCGTGCGCCAGGTGCTGGAACTCATGAAGTCGCGGCGCATCGGCTCGATCGTGCTCATGGCGGGCGCGGGGGCCCCGTCCGGCATCTTCACGCAGACGGACGTGCTCAACCGCGTCGCACTCGCCGGCCAGCCGCTCGACCGCCCGGTCTCCGAGGTCATGACGCGCGATCCGGCCACGCTCTCGGCCGGGAGCGCTCTCTCGGAGGCGGCGCAGCTCATGGCGAGGCGCGGCTTCCGGCACGTGCTGGTCGTCGAGGGCGAGCGCCTGCTGGGGGTGATCTCCGAGCGCGACCTCTTCGGGCTGCAGCGGCTGTCGATGCAGGGGCTGAGGAAGGACATCGGCCGCGCCGAGAGCGTCGACGCGCTCGCCTTCGCCGCCCGCGAGGTCCGGGAGCTGGGCACGGCCATGCTCGCCCAGGGGGTCGCCGCCGAGCAGCTCACGCAGTTCGTCTCCGCCCTGAACGACGCGGTGACGGAGCGGGCGATCGAGCTCGCGATGCGCGAGCACGACGTCGCCGGCACGGGATTCTGCTGGATGGGGCTGGGCAGCGAGGGACGCAACGAGCAGACGCTCGCGACGGACCAGGACAACGCGATCATCTTCCCCGACACCGGCGGCGGGGACCGGGAGGCGACCCGCTCGCGCCTGCTCGCCTTCGCCGACCAGGTGAACCGCACGCTCGACGCCTGCGGGTTCCCGCTCTGCAAGGGCGACATCATGGCGCGCAACCCCGACTGGTGCCTGAGCCTCGCGGAGTGGTTCCACCGCTTCGACGACTGGATCCGCAACTCCGACCCTGAAGCGCTCCTCAACGCCTCGATCTTCTTCGATTTCCGCGCCCTCCACGGCGACGGGAGCCTCGTCGACCGCCTGCGCGAGTTCCTCCTCGAGAACGTGAAGGACCGCCCGGTGTTCCTGCGCCAGATGGCGGCCAACGCCCTGCAGACGCGCCCGCCCCTGGGCCTCTTCGGCGACATCGTCGGCGGCGAGGGGGGCACGATCGACCTGAAGCGGCAGGCCTCGCGCGTGTTCGTGGACTGCGCGCGCATCCTCGCGCTCGCCGCGGGAGTGGGCGCCGTCTCGACCTCGGAGCGCCTGCGCGCCACGGGCCCCAGGATCCGCGTGAGCGAGGACGAGATCGCGACCGCCGTCGACGCCTTCCAGTTCATCCAGATGCTGCGCCTGCGCGCGCAGGACAGCCTCGAGCGCGGCTCCGGCGCGGCCGAGCCCAACCGGATCGACCCCGATTCGCTCAACAGCCTCGACCGGCGCATCCTGCGCGAGTCGCTGCGGCAGGCGCGCAAGCTGCAGAACCGGGTGGCGCTCGACTACCAGCTCTGAGCCCGCGCCGGTGTTCGCCTCGCTCTGGCCCTTCCGACGCCCGCGATCCGCGCTCACCGCGGCGGGCCGCGAACGGGTCGAGCGCTGGAAGCGGCTGGCGGAATTCCAGCGCGGCCGGCGGCCCGAAACGGGAAGGTGGGTCGTCGTGGACGTGGAATCGAGCGGCCTCGACGCGATCAACGACTCCCTCATCGCCGTGGGCGCCCTGGCCGTCGTCGACGGCGAGATCGATCTCTCGGACAGCTTCGAGGCGGTCCTTCGCCAGGACGCCCCGAGCGAGGACCACAACATCGAGATCCACGGCATCGGCGGGACGGAGCAGACCGAAGGCGAGGACCCGGGCGAGGCGCTCGCCGAGTTCCTCGCGTTCGTCGGCAAGGATCCGCTCGTCGCCTACCACGCCCCCTTCGACGCGACCATGCTGCGGCGTGCGATCGACCGCCATCTCGGCCTCTCCTTCCGCCGTCCCTGGCTCGACCTCGCGGACATCGCGCCCCTCGTGTGGCCCCGGTACGCGAGCCGGCTCTCCGGGCTGGACGACTGGCTCGAGACCTTCTCGATTCCGGTGGCGTTCCGCCACCGGGCCATCGCCGATTGCCTCGCGACGGCGCAGCTGCTGCTGATGGTCCTTCCCGAGTCGGACGGCATCGGGGCCGCGACGACCGGCAAGCTCATTTCCCTTTCCGGCGCCGACCGGTGGCTCTCCTGACGGGCCGCCCTTCCGGCTCGATTGACAAGGGGGGTTCGCGGGCCCTCTACTAGCGCCGGGCGCGCGGCCCGAAGGACGCCGGCGGCGCCCGCCGCCGCCCCGAGGAAAAAATGAGAAAGCCGAGCCTGCGCGCCAACCGCATCGTGTCCCTCTTCCTGCTCGGGTGCCTCCTCTTCAACTACCCGGTGCTCGCGCTCTTCAACGTGGGCGCCACCGCCGGCGGCGTGCCCGTGCTCTACGTCTACCTCTTCGTCGCCTGGGGGATCATGATCGCGGCGGCGGCGATCGTGATCGAGGGCGGCGGCTAGCGGGGGAAGGCCGTGCTGCAGGGCTGGTTCATCGTCTGCGTCTCCTTCGCCTACATCGGGCTGCTCTTCGCGGTCGCGTGGTTCGCGGACCGGCGCGCGGCCGAGGGCCGCTCGATCATCTCGAACGCCTGGGTCTACAGCCTCTCGCTCGCCGTCTACGCGACGGCCTGGACCTTCTACGGCAGCGTCGGGCGCGCCGCGACCGACGGGGTGGGCTTCCTGCCGATCTACCTCGGGCCCACGCTCACCATGCTGCTGGGGTGGTTCGTGCTGCGCAAGATGGTGCGCATCGTGCGCCTGAACCGCACGACGTCGCTCGCCGACTTCGTCGCGTCGCGCTACGGCAAGAGCGCGCTCATCGGGGGTCTCGTCACGATCATCGCGGTGATCGGCATCCTGCCCTACATCTCGCTGCAGCTGAAGGCGGTCTCGACGAGCTTCCAGATCCTCCTGGGCTACCCCGAGATCGCGATGCCCCCCAGGGCGGGGTCGATGGTGGTGATGCAGGACACCGCCTTCTACGTCGCGCTCTTCATGGCGCTCTTCGCCATCGCGTTCGGGACGCGCCAGCTCGACGCCGCGGAGCGCCACGAGGGCATGGTGGCGGCGATCGCCTTCGAGTCGATCGTGAAGCTGGTGGCCTTCCTCGCGGTGGGCGTCTTCGTCGCCTTCTTCATGTACGACGGGCTGGGCGACCTCTTCGCGCGCGCGGCCCTCCGGGCGGACCTGGAGGGCCTCATGGCGCCGCTCGGCGGCGCCGCCGGCAGCTACGCGAGCTGGGTGTGGCTCACGGTGCTCTCGATGCTCGCGATCGTCTTCCTGCCGCGGCAGTTCCAGGTGGCGGTGATCGAGAACACCGACGAGCGCCACCTCAAGCGCGCCGCGTGGGTCTTCCCGCTCTACATGCTCGCGATCAACATCTTCGTGCTGCCGATCGCCTTCGGCGGGGTGCTGCACTTCCCCCCGGGGACGGTGGACGCGGACACCTTCGTGCTCACGCTGCCGATGGCGCAGAAGGCCGAGGGCCTCGCGCTCCTCGTCTTCATCGGCGGGCTCTCCGCGGCCACGGGCATGGTGATCGTGGAGACCATCGCGCTCTCCACGATGATCTGCAACGATCTCGTGATGCCGGTGCTGCTGCGCATCCGCGCCATCCGGCTCACCGAGCAGCGCGACCTGTCGAGCCTGCTCCTGGACATCCGCCGCGCGGCGATCGTCGCCCTGCTCATGGGCGGCTACTTCTACTACCTCCTCGCGGGCGAGGCCTACGCCCTGGTCTCCATCGGCCTCATCTCCTTCGCGGCGGTCGCCCAGTTCGCCCCGGCCGTGATCGGGGGGCTCTACTGGCGGGGCGGCACCCGGATCGGCGCGCTCGCCGGGCTCCTCGCGGGATTCTCGGTGTGGACCTACACGCTGCTCCTGCCGGCCTTCGCCAAGTCCGGCTGGGTCGGCATCGAGTTCATCGAGCACGGACCCTGGGGCATCGAGATCCTCCGGCCCACGCAGCTCTTCGGGCTCGCGGGGCTGGACCAGATCACCCATGCGATGATCTGGAGCATGATCGCCAACGTGGGCGCCTACATGATCGGCTCGGTGATCCGGCGCCAGAGCGCGGCCGAGCACGTGCAGGCGACGCTCTTCGTCGACGTCTACCAGCAGACCGGCGAGCCGGGCTCGCCGTGGCGCGCCGCGACCTCCGCCTCCGCGCTGCAGACGCTCGTGGGCCGCTTCCTCGGCCCGCCGAGGGCCGCGGAGCTCTTCACGGCCTACGCCCGGCTGCGCGGGGTGAAGAGCGTCGACGAGCTCGAGGGCGACCGCGACCTCGTGCGCTTCGCGGAGCTGCAGCTCGCGGGGACCATCGGCGCGGCCTGCGCGAGGACCATGGTCGCCACCGTCGCCCAGGAGGAGCCGCTCGGCCTCGAGGAGGTCATGACGATCATCGACGAGGCTTCCCAGGTCATCGCCTACAGCCACCGCCTCGAGGAGAAGCAGCAGGAGCTCGAGACCGCCACCCAGGAGCTCAAGGCCGCGAACGACCGCCTGAAGGAGCTCGACCGGCTGAAGGACGACTTCATCTCGACGGTGACGCACGAGCTGCGCACGCCCCTCACCTCGATCCGCGCCTTCTCCGAGATCCTGCACGACAATCCCGAGCTCGAGCCGGCGGAGCGCCAGCGCTTCCTCGCGCTCGTGATCAAGGAGTCGGAGCGCCTGACGCGGCTCATCAACCAGGTGCTCGACCTGGCGAAGATCGAGTCGGGCCTCGCGGAGTGGCGCTCGGCGGAGCTCGACATGCGCGAGATCGTCCTGGAGGCGCTCAACGCGACCAGCGCGATCTTCAAGTCGCGCGGCGTGCGCGTGGACACGGTCATCGAGCCCGACGCGCCCCTCGTCCTGGCCGACCGCGACCGCCTCATGCAGGTCCTCCTGAACCTGCTGTCGAACGCGGCGAAGTTCTGCACCCCGGGATCGGGCCGCGTCGAGGTGCGCCTCTCGGGCGGGCCGGACCGCGTGCGGGTCGAGGTCGAGGACAACGGCGTGGGGATCAGCCCCGAGGACCAGGCGCTCATCTTCGAGAAGTTCCGCCAGGTCGGCGACACCCTGACGGAAAAGCCCGCCGGCACGGGCCTGGGGCTCGCCATCTGCCGGCGCATCGTCGGTCACTTCGGCGGGCAGCTGCGCGTCGAGAGCCAGCCCGGCCGCGGGTCCGTGTTCTCCTTCGACATTCCCGCGATTCCCGGCGGCCGGCCCGCGAGCCGCCTGGTCGCGAACGCCTGAGCGCCGCGATGGCCAAGCGCGTGCTGATCGCCGAGGACGAGCCGAGCATCGTGACCTCGCTCGAGTTCCTGATGCGCAAGGCCGGATTCGACACCCGCGCGGCTTCCGACGGCGAGGAGGCGCTCTCGCTCGTCGGGACCTTCCGGCCGCACCTGGTCCTGCTGGACATCATGTTGCCGCGGCGAAGCGGCCTGGAGCTGTGCCGTCTCATCCGCGCCGACGCCTCGCTCGCGGGCACGCGGGTGCTCATGCTCACCGCGAAGGGCGGGCATCGCGAGGTCGAGCGCGGCCTGGACGCGGGCGCCGACGACTACATCACCAAGCCCTTCTCGACCCAGGACCTCGTCGAGCGCGCGAAGGGCCTGCTCGGGGAGCCGGCCGGCGAGGACCGCGCCGGCGGCCCGGCAGGGGAAAGCCGATGAGCTCGCCCGAATCGGCGGCGGGCGTCCCGGGACCGGAGCCCACGGTCTACGTGATCGACGACGACGAGTCGATCCGCGAACTCCTCGGCTGGCTCATGAAGCGAAACGCCATTCGCGTGGAGGCGTTTCCCAACGCGAAGAGCTTCCTGAAGGACTACCGGCCGGGCGCGCCCGGCTGCCTCGTCCTCGACCTCTACATGCCCGGCATGAGCGGGCTGGACCTGCAGCGCTACCTCAAGGAGGCCGGCATCGAGATGCCGGTCATCTTCCTTTCCGGCCGGGCCGACGTGCCCAAGGCCGTGCTGGCCGTGAAGAGCGGCGCCATCGACTTCATCGAGAAGCCCTTCGACTACCGCCGGATCGTCGAGCTGGTGCGCGACTGCCTGCGCCGTGACGGGGAGGCGCGCGCCGGCCGGGAGCAGGCGAAGCGCAGGGCCGAACGCCTCGCCACCCTGACCCAGCGCGAGCGCGAGGTGCTCGATCGCGTGATCGCGGGAAAGGTGAACCGGGTGATCGCGGAGGAGATGCAGATCTCGATCAAGACCGTCGAGGCGCACCGCGCCCGGATCATGGAAAAGCTCGCGGTGGACTCGGTCGCGGAGCTGGTCCAGGCCACGCTGGGCGCGAAGGCCGCCGATCGCGGTGCCGGGGGTTCCCGGGGCCCGGGCACGCCGGGTTAGGGTTAACCCCAATTGCCCCCGGATCGAGGGGGGCATTAGCATCCGGCCGGTAAGGAGGAGGGCCACCCAAGAAGAACAATCGGCGGCGCCCGGCCAATCCCCGCGAAGAGGGATGGCCCGGCGCGATCGCCGGCACGGGCCGCGGTGGCTTCGTCAGTTCCCCCTTCCAGGCAGCGACCGCGACCCGCGCCGCAACGGCACCCTTCGGGGCGCCCCGGCATCTCGACCGGCCCGGACGGAGCACCCGTTCCGAGGACAACGATCATTGAGGAGGAAGACGATGCAGCTGACCCAGTCGCACATCGATTACTGGCACAAGAACCTGAGGCTCACCGCGATCCTGCTCGCCATCTGGTTCGTCGTGACCTACCTGATGGCGTGGTTCGCCATCCCGCTGGCGGAAATCAAGATCTTCGGCTGGCCGCTGTCGTTCTACATGGCCGCCCAGGGCTCGCTCGTCGTCTACGTGGTGATCATCGGCTACTACGCCGTCGCCATGCGCAAGGCGGACCTCGAGCACGGCGTGCACGAAGGGGAGGACGAGTAATGGCCACCAGCCAGAAGAGCTTCACCCAGCAGCTCAAGAAGTACTACACCTTCTACACCGGCGGCTTCGTCGCCTTCGTGGTGGCGCTCGCGATCGCCGAGCAGATGGGCATGCCGCCGCGCTGGATCGGCTACTGCTTCCTCTTCTTCACGATCCTCCTGTACGCCGGCATCGGCATCATGAGCCGCACGGTGGAGGTCGCGGAGTACTACGTGGCGGGACGCCGCGTGCCGGCCTTCTTCAACGGCATGGCGACCGGCGCGGACTGGATGAGCGCGGCCTCCTTCATCGGGATGGCGGGCACGCTCTACCTCACCGGCTTCCAGGGCCTTTCGTTCATCATGGGCTGGACCGGCGGCTACGTGCTGGTGGCGCTGCTGCTCGCGCCCTACCTGCGCAAGTTCGGCCAATTCACGATCCCCGACTTCCTGGGCGCGCGCTACGGCGGCAACATCGTGCGCTCCTTCGGCGTGATCGCCGCGATCCTGTGCTCCTTCACCTACGTGGTCGCGCAGATCTACGGCGTGGGCATCATCACGAGCCGGTTCACGGGCCTCGAGTTCGGCATCGGCGTGTTCGTCGGCCTCGCGGGCATCCTGGTCTGCTCCTTCCTGGGCGGCATGCGGGCGGTGACCTGGACCCAGGTGGCCCAGTACATCATCCTGATCGTGGCCTACATGATCCCGGTGGTCTGGCTCTCGGTGAAGCACACCGGCGTGCCGATTCCCCAGGCGGTGTACGGCAAGGTGCTCGAGCGGCTGACGGAGCGCGAGAAGCAGCTCACGGCCGATCCCAAGGAGCAGGAAGTCCGCAAGATCTTCGCCGACCGCGCCAAGGCGGCCGACGACAAGCTCAAGGCGTTGCCCGCGAGCTTCGAGACGGAAAGGGCGGCGGCCGCGAAGAAGGTCGAGGACCTGCGCGCCGGCGCCGCGCCGAAGGCGGAGCTCGACGCCGCCGAGGCCGCGCTCAAGGGCTTCCCGGCCTCGCCCGACGCGGCGAAGGAGAAGTGGACCAAGGACAAGGCCGGCGCCACGGCCCGCACGGCGCCTCCCCGGCCGCACGCGACGCCCTATCCCGGCAAGGACGAGGCAGCGCGCGACACCGCGAGGCTCAACTTCATCGGCGTCGTCTTCTGCATGATGTTCGGGACCGCCGCGCTGCCGCACATCCTGATGCGCTACTACACGACGCCGTCGGTGCAGGAAGCCCGCGTCTCGGTGTTCTGGTCGCTCTTCTTCATCTTCCTGCTCTACTTCACGGCGCCTGCGCTGGCGGTGCTCGCGAAGTTCGACGTGTACACGCTGGTCGTCGGCAAGGCCTTCGCGGAGTTGCCACGATGGGTGAACGCGTGGCAGTCGGTGGACGCATCCCTCCTGAGCATCGTCGACATCAACAAGGACGGGATCGTGCAGCTCGCGGAAATCGTGATCGGCGGCGACATCATCGTGCTGGCCACTCCCGAGATCGCGGGCCTGCCGTACGTGATTTCCGGTCTCGTGGCGGCCGGCGGTCTCGCGGCGGCGCTCTCGACCGCGGACGGACTCCTGCTCACGATCGCGAACGCGCTCTCGCACGACCTCTACTACAAGATGATCAACCCCAACGCCTCCCCGACCATGCGCATCACGGTCGCGAAGGCGCTGCTGCTGGTGGTGGCCATCATCGCGGCGTACGTGACCTCGCTCAAGCCGGGCAACATCCTGTTCCTGGTGGGAGCGGCGTTCTCGATGGCGGCCTCGGCCTTCTTCCCGGCGCTGGTGATGGGGATCTTCTGGAAACGGGCGTCGAAGTGGGGCGCGATCTCCGGGATCATCGCGGGACTGGGCGTGTGCCTTTACTACATGGTGCACACCTACCCGACCTTCATCTCCTGGTTCGGCACGACGCCCATGACCAAGTGGTTCGGGCTGGAGCCGATCTCGGCCGGCATGTTCGGGGTGCCGGTGGGCATCGTGACGATCTGGATCGTGAGCCTGCTCACCCCGGCGCCGGAAAAGGAAGTGCAGGAGCTGGTGGACCACGTCCGCTACCCGAGTCTCGCGGGCGACATCGACACGCGCGGCACCTGAGCCTCGGCTCGCGTGGCACAATTGGGCCCGCGCCATCCGGCGCGGGCCTTTTTCGTTCATGGAACCGGAACTCCTCCTCAGGGCCCTCAAGGCCGTCGTGGAAGTCGCGGGATTCGCCTACCTCGGGCAGGGCATGGTCGCGGTCTTTTCCGGCTCCCGCCGCGAGCAGAACGTGATCTACCAGGTCTTCCGGATCGTGACGGGACCGGTCACGCGCGCGACCCGCTTCCTGATGCCGCGCTTCATCCCCGACCGGCACATCCCGTTCATCGCCTTCGGCCTGCTCCTGTGGGCCTGGATCTTCCTGATTCTCGGGCTCGCGAGCCTCGTGCGGGGCGGCTAGCCGGCGGGCGATGCTCTTCCGCTACTTCGCCCGGGAGATCCTCGCCACGAGCCTTCTGGTGCTCCTGGCCCTCCTCGCGCTCTTCGGCTTCTTCGACCTCGTGCGGGAGCTGGACGACGTGGGACGCGGCGGCTACCGCCTGGGGGTCATGATCGGCTACGTGCTGCTCTCCTTGCCGTCGCATGCCTACGTCCTGCTTCCGGCCGCGGCGCTCATCGGGACCCTCTTCGCGCTCGCGCGCATGTCCGACCAGTCCGAGCTCACCGTGATGCGCTCCTCGGGACTGTCGATCCTGCAGCTGGCGGGGCACGTGGCCGGGGCGGGCTTCGTGGTCGCCGTGGCGACGCTCGCGGTCGGCGAGTTCGTCACCCCCTTCACCGAGGAGGCGGCCAAGAGCCTGAGGCTCAAGGCCACGAGCTCGATCGTCGCGCGCGAGTTCCGCTCGGGCTTCTGGGTAAAGGACGACCGCAGCTTCGTGAACATCCAGGACGTGACGGCCGACACCGAGCTCCTCGACCTCAAGATCTACCGCTTCGACGAGGCCTTCCGCCTCGCCTCGATCAGCCGGGCCGCCAAGGCGACCTACGAGGGCGCGAACCGCTGGTCGCTTTCCGGCGTGGAGGTCACCCGCTTCGAAGGCGAGAGGGCGGCGCTGGAGCACCTGCCCGCGGCCACGTGGAACTCGGTTCTCACGCCGGACATCCTGTCGGTTCTGAAGATCGTCCCGGAGCGGATGTCGGTGCTGAATCTCGCGGCCTACATCGAGCACCTTCGCGACAACCGGCAGAAATCGACGCGCTTCGAGATCGCGCTGTGGCAGAAGGCGCTCTACCCGGTCGCCGCCATCGTGATGATGTTGCTTGCCATCCCCTTCGCGATCCAGTCGCAGCGCACCGGCGGGACCGGCGCGAAGATCGTGCTGGGCATCCTTCTCGGGCTGGGATTCCACTTCGCGGGAAGGCTCTTCTCCCACGTGGGGCTGCTCAACGACTGGCCGGCGGCCTTCTCGGCGGGGATGCCCACGCTCATCTTCCTGGCGGTCGCCACGGCAGGGCTCGCGCTCGCGGAGCGGCGCTAGGCCCGCCTGCCCTCGTCCCGGGCGTCCGCAAGGCGGGTCCCGGAAAGGCGGTCATGCAGGTACTGCCCCTCGCGGTCCGCGAGCGCCCAGAGAAAACCCAGTCCCAGGGCAGCCGCGCCCGCCAGCGCCAACATGTACCGCCGGATCGCGACCGCGGTGCCCACGGGCCCGCCCGCCGCGGACTCCAGGCGGATGTTCCAGGTTTTCATGGCGAGCGTCTGTCCCCCGCGGGACCAGAAGCCCACGAGGTACGCGCCGACGACCACGACGACATAGGCCTGGAGGAGATGGCGGCGCACGCCCGCCGTGGCGTCGCCCGCGAGCGCGAGGAACGGGAAGGTGGCGACCAGGACGAGCGCGCAGAGGATGATCGATTCGTAGGCGGCGCAGGCCAGCCGGCGCGCGAGACCGGGAACGCGCGGCGAGGGCGCGGCCATCAGGGGCGTTCCGTCGGCGTCTCCGGGCCCCGATCGGATCGTCTCTCCAGCCAGCGCTCGCGAAGCTCGTGCTGCTTGGACGGCGGGAGCTTGCGCAGCCCCTTGAAGGTCTCGCGGGCGGCCTTGCGTTGTTCCGGGGACATCGCCGCCCAGTCGCGGATGCGTTCCTGGAACCGATCCTGCTGGATCGGGCGCATTTTCGGGAACTGCCGCGCGGCCGACATGAGCCGCTTCTGCTGGTAGCCCGGAAGCTTGTCCCAGTCGGGCGCGAGTGGGGACAGGACTTCCTGGTCCCCGGGCGACAGTTTCGACCAGGGCGTGCGGGGTGTGGTCCTGGAATCCGGGCCGGCGGGGTAGGCGGCCAGCGTGGCGCAGGCGGCAAGTACTCCTAGAAGGAGCCGGAAGCGCTCTTGAGCCACTTGTCGAAGTCCTTGTCCAGGAACGCGTCGATCGGGAGTTCGCCGGTCAGGAGCTGGGCGTCCAGCTCGCCCAGGTCGACCTCGGGCGCGGCCGTCTTGGCGACCAGGGTGGCCAGGAGGAAGGCGAGGGGCAGCCACAGCAGCGCTTGCTGGAGGATCGAGTACTTGAGGGTCTGCGCCGTGGTCGCGCCCATGGTGACGAGACCGAAGAGCCGCACCGGCTCGCGCCAGGCGTCGAGCGCGCGCAGGCGCGCCGAACGCAGGCGCGTGGCCTGGATTTCCCCCACGTTCCCGGCCGAACGCTCGAGCCAGGGCCGCAGCTTCTGTCCAAAGTCCTTTTCATTCATAGGGTTATGCCTCTTGATCTCAGGATCTTCGCCAATGCGTGCGTCGCCCGGGAGCAGTGCGTCTTTACACTGCCTTCCGAGCACCCCATGGCCCTGGCCGTCTCGCTGACATCGAAGTCCTCCCAATAACGCAGCAGGAAGGCCTGCCGTTGACGCTCGGGAAGCGTCCGGACCGCCTCTTCGATGATCTCCATCACCTGCGATTGCTCCAGGCGGTCGGCAGGGGAGGCGGGGAGATTTCCGTTGTCCTCGACCTCGAAGGTCTCCAGGGGATCGGCCTCGTCATCGTCTCCCGTGAGCCCCAGCGAGGACCAGAGGGAAGTCCACGCCGAACGGACCCGGTTGCGCCGGAAATGATCGCGGATCCCGTTCTGGAGGATGCGCTGGAAAAGGAGCGGAAGCTCCACCGGGGGGCGGGCGGCGTAGTTCTCCGCGAGCTTCATCATCGCGTCCTGGACGATATCGAGCGCCGCGTCCTCGTTCTGGACCGAGAACACGCATTGCTTGAATGCCCGCCGCTCCACCGAGGCGAGGAAGTCGGACAGTTCTTTTCTCGTGGCCAGGGCGTCCTCCCGCGGGCCGAACGCCTCGGCCCGCGTCGCCGCGACTATAGCAAACGCTCCCGGGCGCTCCGGGTGCGCGCCCCGGGCCTTTTGCGCGGCCGTTCGGCTTGACCAATCCCGACCTCCCGGCTAATGTTCTAGGTTCCCCTTTTCAAAACTTCCCGATTTACAAGGCCTTATGGAACTCAAGCTCCCCCCGCTCGCGGAAACCGGCGAAACCCTCACGGGCGCCGAGATCGCCATCCGCTGCCTGCAGGAGGAGAAGGTCGAGTTCGTCTTCGGCTACCCGGGAGGGGCTGTCCTCTTCATCTACGACGCCCTCTTCAACCAGAAGAAGGTGAAGCACATCCTCGTGCGGCACGAGCAGGGCGCCCTCCACGCGGCAGACGGGTACGCCCGCGCCACCGGCCGGCCGGGGGTCGCGCTGGTGACCAGCGGGCCGGGCGTGACCAACGCCGTCACCGGCATCGCCACGGCCTACATGGATTCCATCCCCCTCGTGGTGATCACGGGCCAGGTGCCGACGCGGGCCATTGGCGAGGACGCCTTCCAGGAATGCGACACCGTGGGCATCACGCGGCCCTGCGTGAAGCACAATTTCCTCGTGAAGGACGTGAACGAGCTCGCGATCACGATCAAGAAGGCCTTCCACATCGCGACCACGGGCCGGCCCGGCCCGGTGCTCGTCGACATCCCGAAGGACGTGTCGCAGCAGTCGGCGCGGTTCCACTATCCCGAGAAGATCCACCTGCGCTCCTACAGCCCGGTGGTGAAGGGACACGGCGGACAGATCAAGAAGGCGCTCCAGCTGCTGCTGGAGGCGCGGCGGCCCATGATCTACGTGGGCGGCGGCGCGATCCTGGGCGAGGCCTCCGGCGAGGTGACCGAGCTGGTGCGGCTCCTCGGCTACCCGTGCACCAACACGCTCATGGGCCTGGGCGCCTTCCCGGCCTCCGACAAGCGGTTCGTGGGCATGCTCGGCATGCACGGCACGGTCGAAGCCAACATGGCCATGCAGAACTGCGACGTGCTGCTCGCGGTGGGCGCGCGTTTCGACGACCGCGTCATCGGCAACCCGGCGCACTTCGCCGCGGGCAGCGCCAGCCGCAAGATCATCCACATCGACGTCGATCCCTCGTCGATCTCCAAGCGCGTGCGCGTCGACGTGCCCATCGTCGGCCACGTGAAGGACGTGCTGGGCGAGATGCTCGCGCTCCTGAAGGCCGCGAAGACGGGGCCCGACGCGGCCGCGCTCGGCGCCTGGTGGGACCAGATCGCGGCCTGGCGCGCCAAGGATTGCCTGAAATACGACCGCGCCTCCCCGATCATCAAGCCGCAGTTCGTGATCGAGAAGCTCTGGGAAGTCACGAAGGGCGAGGCGATCGTGACGTCCGACGTCGGCCAGCACCAGATGTGGGCCGCGCAGTTCTACCGTTTCGAGAAGCCGCGCCGCTGGATCAACTCCGGCGGCCTCGGGACCATGGGCGTCGGGCTTCCCTATGCGATGGGGGCCAAGCTCGCGTTCCCGGACGCGGACGTGGCCTGCGTGACCGGCGAGGCGTCCGTGCAGATGTGCATCCAGGAGCTCTCCACCTGCAAGCAGTACCACCTGCCCGTGAAGCTCGTGAACCTCAACAACCGCTACATGGGCATGGTCCGCCAGTGGCAGGAGTTCTTCCACGGGAACCGCTACAGCGAGTCCTACATGGACGCGCTGCCCGACTTCGTGAAGCTCGCCGAGGCCTATGGCCACGTCGGCATGCGCGTGGAGAAGCCCGCCGACGTCGAGGGAGCGCTGCGCGAGGCCTTCGCGCAGAAGGACCGCCTCGTGTTCCTCGACATCATCACGGACCAGACCGAGAACGTCTTCCCGATGGTGCCCGGCGGCAAGGGCATGTCGGAAATGATCCTCGCGGAAGACCTGTAGCACCGCCCGGCACGGCGCCTCGCGGCGCCCGGCCGGACGCCCGCCCCCGCGAGCCCACTCCCCATCCCAGCCCATGCGCCACATCCTCTCCATCCTGGTCGAAAACGAAGCGGGCGCCCTGTCGCGCGTCGCCGGACTCTTCTCCGCCCGCGGCTACAACATCGAGTCGCTCACGGTCGCGCCGACCGAGGACGCGACCATGTCGCGGATGACGATCCTAACCACGGGCTCCGACGAGGTCGTCGAGCAGATCACCAAGCAGCTGAACAAGCTCGTCGACGTCGTGAAGGTGGTCGACCTCTCCGAGGGCCGGCACATCGAGCGCGAGCTGATGCTCGTGAAGGTGCGCGCCGCCGGGAAGGACCGCGAGGAGATGAAGCGCACGGCGGACATCTTCCGCGGCCGCATCATCGACGTCACCGACAAGTCCTACACCATCGAGCTCACGGGAACGACCGAGAAGCTCGACGCCTTCCTCGAGGCGCTCGACAAGAGCGCGATCCTGGAAACCGTCCGCACGGGAGTCTCGGGCATCGGCCGCGGCGAATGGGTGCTCAAAGCCTGACAATTCTGCGAATCGAGGAAACGAACATGAAGGTGTACTACGACAAGGACGCGGACCTCTCCCTCGTGAAGGGCAAGAAGGTCACCATCATCGGCTACGGCTCCCAGGGCCACGCGCACGCGCAGAACCTCAAGGACTCCGGCGTGAAGGTCACCGTCGGGCTGCGGCCGGACGGCGCCTCGTGGGAGAAGGCGAGGAAGGCGAAGCTCGAGGTGAAGGACGTCGGGGCGGCCGTGAAGGGCGCGGACCTCGTGATGATCCTGCTGCCCGACGAGAACCATGCGGCGGTCTGGAAGGAGTCGATCGAGCCGAACATCAAGAAGGGCGCGGTGCTCGCCTTCGCGCACGGGTTCAACATCCACTTCGGCCAGATCCAGCCGCGCAGGGACCTGGACGTGATCATGATCGCGCCCAAGGGCCCGGGCCACCTGGTTCGCTCGACCTACGTGCAGGGCGGCGGCGTGCCGGCGCTCATCGCGGTCCACCAGGACGCCACGGGCAAGGCGAAGGACCTCGCGCTCTCCTACGCCTGCGCGATCGGCGGCACCCGCGGCGGCGTGATCGAGACCAACTTCCGCGAGGAGACGGAGACGGACCTCTTCGGCGAGCAGACCGTCCTCTGCGGCGGGATCGTGGAACTCATCAAGGCGGGCTACGAGACGCTGGTGGAGGCGGGCTACGCGCCCGAGATGGCGTACTTCGAGTGCCTGCACGAGACCAAGCTCATCGTCGACCTCATCTACGAGGGCGGCATCGCGAACATGAACTACTCGATCTCGAACAACGCGGAGTTCGGCGAGTACCTCACCGGGCCGAAGGTGATCGGGCCGGAGGCGCGCCGCGCCATGAAGGAGGCGCTGGCCCACATCCAGTCCGGCGGCTACGCCCGCGATTTCATCCTCGAGAACCGCGCCGGGGCGCCGACGCTGATGGCCCGCCGCAGGCTCCTCGCCGCGCACCCGATCGAGCAGGTCGGGGAGAAGCTGCGGGCGATGATGCCCTGGATCCGCAAGAACAAGCTCGTCGACCAGAGCCGCAACTGAGGAGGGCGCGGCGGCGGGGCCGGGTCCCTTCCGGCCCGAAGGCCACGGCGAAGTAGAATGGCCTGTCCCGCGCACCCCCGGAGGAGTCTTGGCGCACTACCCGCACCCGATCATCGCCCGCGAGGGCTGGCCGTTCCTGGCGGGTAGCGTCGCGCTCGCCGCCGTCGCCACCGTCGCCGGCGGATGGTGGTCGGCGCCGTTCTGGCTGCTGGCGCTCTTCGTCCTGCAGTTCTTCCGCGACCCTGCGCGCGAGGTTCCCGCGGGCGAGCGCCTCGTGCTCGCGCCGGCCGACGGGCGCGTCGTCCAGGTCGGGAAGGCGCGCGACGACTACCTCGGTCGCGACGCGCTGAAGATCAGCGTCTTCATGAACGTCTTCAACGTCCACTCCAACCGCTCGCCGGTCGACGGCACCGTGGAGAACGTGTGGTACTTCCCGGGGCTCTTCCTGAACGCGGACCTCGACAAGGCCTCCTCCGACAACGAACGCAACGCCCTGCACCTGAGGACCGCGGACGGGTGCGACGTCACGACGGTCCAGGTGGCCGGGCTCATCGCCCGGCGCATCCTCTGCTACGCGGGCAAGGGGGACCGGCTCGCGGCAGGGCAGCGCTACGGTTTCATCCGTTTCGGCTCGCGCGTGGACGTCTACCTGCCGACCGGGGCGACGCCGAGAGTCGCCATCGGCGACCGCGTGTCCGCCACCGCCACCGTCCTCGCCACGCTTCCAGCCTCCGGGGCATTGCGGTGAGCGCGCCCGTGAAGCCCCCCGCCGCGATCATGGAGCCGATCCGGCGGCGGGGCATCTATCTCCTGCCGAACCTCCTCACCACGCTCGCGCTTTTCGCCGGCTTCTACGCGATCGTGCAGGGCATGAACCACGACTTCGAGCGTGCCGCCATCGCGATCTTCGTGGCGATGGTGCTGGACGGACTCGACGGCCGGGTCGCCCGGCTGACCCGGACCCAGTCGGCCTTCGGCGCCGAGTACGACAGCCTCTCCGACATGGTGTCCTTCGGAGCCGCGCCCGCGCTGGTGATGTACGAGTGGGCCCTGCGGGGGATGGGCCGGATCGGCTGGATCGCGGCCTTCGTCTACTGCGTGGGCGCGGCGCTGCGCCTGGCGCGCTTCAACACGCAGCTCTCGGTCGCGGACAAGCGCTGGTTCAACGGGCTTCCCAGCCCGGCCGCGGCGGCGCTCGTGGCGGGCATGATCTGGGTGCTGAACGACTACCAGGTGAAGGGCGGCGAGGTGAAGTGGTACGCCGCGGCCCTCACCGTCTATGCGGGCGTCACCATGGTCTCCAGCGTCCGCTTCTACAGCGGCAAGGACCTCAACCTGAGGAGGGCGGTGCCCTTCTGGATGACGCTGGTGATCGTCGTCGCGCTGCTCCTCATCTCGATCGAGCCCTCGCACGTCCTGTGGGGCGTCACGATCGCCTACGGCGTCTCGGGCTACATCGGATGGGTCGTGCACCGCTGGCGGGCGGAGGCGAAGGAGAAGCAGTACCAGAACATCCGCGACGCGATCGACGAGGGGGACGTGACCGCCCTCGCGCGCATGCTGCACACGACGCCCGCGGACACCGTCGTGGCCGGCGGCGGACGCTCGCTCCTGATGGTGGCGGTCGAGGAATCCAACCTGCCCGCGGTCGAGCTGCTGCTGGCGCGCGGTGCGCCGACGGACCAGCGCGACGAACGCGGCGCGACGGCGCTCGCGCTGGCCGCCGAGATGGGCTTCCAGGAGGCGGTCGAGGTACTTCTCGCGGCGGGGGCCGATCCCAACGTGCAGGATCCGTCGGGACTGACGGCGCTGGACCTTGCGGAGGAGCACGGCGCTCACGACATCGTGGCGGCCCTGCTCCGGGGCGGCGCCAAGTCGGGACGCGAGCTGGGCCCCGGCGCGCCGTAGTTGCCAGTCCCGGCGGCCGTTGCTATATTCGGCCCATGGATCGCGTCGCGCACATCGCCGAATCCCTGTTCTGCCTCCCCCTGGCGGGCCTCCCGGGCCTGCTGCTGCGCCTCGCGCGCTAAATACCCCACCCCCCCATTTCGCAGTCTCGAAGCCGCTCGCCAGGCGGGCGGCGTTTCGTCCTTCCCCATTCCGGAGCGACCCATGCAGGAACAGCTGATCATCTTCGACACCACCATGCGCGACGGCGAGCAAAGCCCGGGCGCTTCCATGACCCGCGACGAGAAGATCCGCATCGGCAAGCAGCTCGAGCGGCTTCGGGTCGACGTGATCGAGGCGGGATTCGCGGCGGCGAGCGCCGGCGACTTCGAGGCCATCCGGGCGGTGGCCGAGGCGGTGAAGGACTCGACCGTCTGCTCGCTCGCCCGCGCCAACGACAACGACATCCGGCGCGCCGCGGAGGCGGTCGCCCCCGCGCGGCGCAAGCGCATCCACACGTTCATCGCGACGAGCCCGATCCACATGAAGCAGAAGCTGCGCATGAGCGAGGAGCAGGTGCTCGAGGCGGCCGTGCGGGCGGTGAAGCTCGCGCGCGAATTCACCGACGACGTCGAGTTCTCCGCGGAGGACGCGGTGCGCTCGGAGGTGGACTTCCTCTGCCGGGTGTTCGAGGCGACGATCGCGGCCGGCGCGCGGACCATCAACGTGCCGGACACCGTCGGCTACAGCGTGCCCGACCGCTGGGGCGCGCTCTTCCGGGAGCTGCTCACGCGGATCCCCAATGCCGGCAAGGCGGTGTGGTCGACGCACTGCCACAACGACCTGGGCATGGCGGTGGCCAACTCGCTCGCCGCGGTCATGAACGGGGCGCGACAGGTGGAGTGCACGATCAACGGGCTGGGAGAACGCGCGGGCAATGCCTCGCTCGAGGAGATCGTGATGGCGGTGAAGACGCGCGCGGACGTCTTCACCTGCCGGACCGCGGTCGACACGGCGCAGATCGTGCCGACCAGCAAGCTCGTGTCCACCATCACGGGATATCCCGTTCAGCCGAACAAGGCCGTGGTGGGGGCGAACGCCTTCGCGCACGAGTCCGGCATCCACCAGGACGGGGTCCTCAAGCACCGCGAGACCTACGAGATCATGCGGGCGGAGGACGTGGGCTGGGGCGCCAACCGGCTCACGCTCGGCAAGCTCTCCGGGCGCAACGCCTTCCGCAGCCGGCTCTCGGAGCTGGGCATCACGCTCGCCTCCGAGGAGGCCCTGAACGCGGCGTTCGCGCGCTTCAAGGAGCTCGCCGACAAGAAGCGCGAGATCTTCGACGACGACCTCCAGGCGCTCGTTTCCGACGAGAGCGTCACGCCGGAGCAGGAGCGCTTCAAGCTCGTCTCGCTGCTGGCGCACTCCGAGACGGGCGAGCAGCCCTTCGCGCGCGTGGTGATCTCGGACGGTGGACACGAGAACCGGGCGGAGGCGCGGGGGGCGGGCCTCGTGGACGCTTCCTTCCAGGCCATCGAGGAGATGGTGCGCAGCGGGACGGAGCTGCTTCTCTACTCCGTGAACAACATCACCACCGGCACCGACTCCCAGGGGGAGGTCACGGTGAGGCTCGCGAAGGAGGGCCGGGTGGTGAACGGGATGGGCGCGGACACGGACATCGTCGTCGCCTCGGCCAAGGCCTACCTCAGCGCGCTCAACAAGATGGGCATCAGTTCCGCGCGGGTGAACCCGCAGTACGGCGAGGAGCCGGCGACGCCCTGAATCCGGAAATGAAGATGCCCGCGGCGGGCCGCGGGCATCGCGGGCGCCCCTTTCCCGCCGGCGCATCCGGCCGGGAAGGGCCGCGGGTTCGCTACTTCTTCTTGCCTTCGGGCTGTTTCGCGATGATCTTTTCCCGGATGTCGTTGTAGACGTTCTCCGGAACGATCTTGCGATCGACCAGCTCGTTCTTTCCCCTGTAGGGACGGCCCTTGATGATCGCGTCGGCTCGCACGTCGCCGACGCCCTTCAGTTTCATCAACTCGTCGCGGGAAGCCGTGTTCAGGTCGAGCAGCGCTTCGGCCTTCTTCTCCGCAGCGGCGGCGACCGGCTTGGGCGGGTCCTTGGCGAACACCGTGCCGGTCGCGGCGAGGAGCGCGATGGCGGCAGCGGCGATGAGCTTCTTCATGGATTCTCCTGGTATCTGGGACGGGATGCGTCGCGTGGACGATGGTATCGGATTCCCCGCGATCGCGACCGTGTAACGCGGATGCCGGTCGGGCCGTTGACAGCCGTCCCCGAATGGCGACAGGCGAACTCTCCAACCGATCAGGCGCTTGCGTCGCCGGTGTCCTCGCGGTGTCGGTCTCGGGCGACTGGAGCCCGTCCCGGATCCCGGGCGTCGTCGTCCCGGAACCCGCATGGATGCTGGATCGCGGGCGAAACGGGCGCAGTGGCACGGAACTTGAGTGGGGAAGGGGTCCATCACGACGAAAGGGCACTGATCATGCGATACGCGGACGGAATCTTCGGCCGGAAGGAACCTCCTCGCGGACCTGGCGCGCCGGGAAGCGCGCCCGCCCACCCCGCGCCGGCGCCCACGGCAGCTTCGGCGCCGCTCGCCGTCGTGCCCAGGCCCGGGGCTTCGGCGGCTCCCTCCCATGCCACCCCCGACCACGGGCACCGGGCGGACGAAAGCGGCTCCCGGCTCATCGTCGGTCCCAATATCAAGCTGCGCGGCGTCGAGATCGACGATTGCGACACGCTGGTGGTCGAGGGCCGCGTGGAGGCGACGATGGTGAGCCGGGCCATCCAGATCGCCGAGAACGGCTCGTTCCGGGGAACGGCCGACATCGAGGTCGCGGAGATCCGCGGGCTCTTCGAGGGGGAGCTCACGGCGCGAAGCCGGCTCGTGATCCACGCGACCGGGCGGATCACGGGCAAGGTGCGATACGGAAAGCTCCTCGTGCAGGAGGGCGGCGAGATCTCGGGCGACGTGGGAACCGTCGCGGAGCGCGCCGCAGGCCCGAAGCCGGCCTAGCTCTCCCGCGCGAGCTTCGCGGCGAGACCGACGTAGGTGGCGGGCGTCAGCGCGAGCAGGCGGGACTTCACCTCGCCGGGCAGGGGCAGGGCCTGGACGAAGCGGTGCAGTTCCTCGCGCGTGATGCCGCCCTTGCCCCGCGTGAGGTCCTTCAGCTTCTCGTAGGAGCCCTCGATGCGGTGGGCCCGCATCACCGTCTGCACGGGTTCCGCCAGCACGTCCCAGCATCCGTCGAGATCCGCCGCGATGCGCGCCGGGTCGGCCTCGAGCTTGCCCAGGCCCCGCAGGCAGGCTTCGTAGCCCAGAAGGCAGTAGCCGAACGCGACGCCCATGTTGCGAAGCACGGTGGAGTCGGTGAGGTCGCGCTGCCAGCGCGAGACCGGGAGCTTCTCGGCCAGGTGGCGCAGCAGCGCGTTCGCGAGCCCGAGGTTGCCCTCCGAGTTCTCGAAGTCGATGGGGTTCACCTTGTGCGGCATGGTGGAAGAACCCACCTCGCCCGCCTTCACGCGCTGGCGGAAGTAGCCGAGGGAAATGTAGCCCCAGACATCCCGGTCGAGATCCACGAGGATGGTGTTGAGCCTCGCCAGCGCGTCGAACGCCTCTGCCAGGGCATCGTGGGGCTCGATCTGGATCGTGAGGGGGTTGTAGGCGATGCCCAGGCCGGTGACGAAGCGGCGGGAGAAGTCGGGCCAGTCCATGTCCGGTGCGGCGACGACGTGGGCGTTGAAGTTTCCCGAGGCGCCGTTCACCTTGCCCATCATCTCCACGGCCGCCGTCGCGAGCCGCGCGCGCTTCAGGCGCCAGGCGACGTTCGCCATCTCCTTGCCGAGCGTGGTCGGCGTGGCCGGCTGCCCGTGCGTGCGCGAGAGCATGGGCAGGCTGGCGTGCGCTCGCGCGAGCTCGTCCAGCCGAAGCGCGATGGCGTCGATCGCGGGCAGCAGGACCTGGTCCAGTCCGCCGCGCACCATGAGGGCGTGCGCGAGGTTGTTGATGTCCTCCGACGTGCAGGCGAAGTGGATGAACTCCCCGGCAGCGGCGACCTCGGCCTCGCCCGCGAACTTCTCCCGCAGCCAGTACTCGACCGCCTTCACGTCGTGATTCGTCGTCGCTTCGATGGCCTTGACGCGCTCGGCGTCTTCCAGCGAAAAGGCGGCCGCCGCCCGGTCGAGCCGCTCCACCGTGGCCGGCGAGAAGGGGGCGAGGAGCGCGAACCCCGGCTCCGACGCGAGCGCCTTGAGCCACGCGATCTCCACCCGCACCCGCAGGCGGATCAGCGCGAATTCGCTGAAATGCTCCTGCAGCGCGCGAGTCTTGGAAGCGTAGCGCCCGTCGAGCGGCGAAAGGGCGGTGAGGGCGTGTGCCATGGCGTGACCGTGCGCGAATTTTATCACGCGCACCGCCCGGTACCGTCGCCGGCGGCGGCGGGGGGCGCCACCCCCGATGCTATACTCGGCGCCCGTCGCCCGGAGTGGAGCATCCATGAAGCTCGTCGCGTCGAAGACCAGCCCCTACGCCCGCAAGGTGCGGGTGCTCCTCGCCGAGAAGCAGCTCGCCTTCGAGTTCGTCGAGGAGAGCGCGTGGAATCCCGGGACGACCGTTCCCCGCTACAACCCGCTCAACAAGATCCCGGTGCTGGTGACGGACGACGGCACCTGCCTCTACGATTCGAGCGTGATCGCGGAGTACCTCGATCCGCTCGGCGCGCCTTCCTTCATTCCGCCGTCGGGCCTGGAGCGGGCCGTCGTGAGGCGGGACGAGGCGCTCGGCAACGGCATCGCCGACGCGGGGATCGCCATCTTCCTCGAGCGCAAGCGGGAAGCGGCGCGCCAGGATCCGGCCTGGATCGCCCGGCAGCTCGACAAGGTCGAGGCGGGCATCGCGGCGCTCGCCCAGGAACTCGGTGGCAAGGCCTTCCTGCGCGGCGATTCCCTCTCGCTGGGCGACGTGTCGTGCGCGTGCGCGTTGCTTTGGCTGGAATTCCGCCTGCCGGAAATCGCGTGGCGGTCCCGGCACGCCGCGCTGGGACGCTGGATCGAGCGCCTGGAATCGCGGCCTTCCTTCACGCACTCCCGTCCGCAGGCCTGAGCCTTCAGGCGATCACGCCGCCGCCGAGGCACTCGTCGCCGCGATAGAGCACCGCGGACTGCCCCGGCGTCACGGCCCATTGCGGCTCGTCGAAGTCGAGGGCGAACGCGCCGGGGCCTTCCGCGTGGAAGCGGCACGAGGCGTCGGCCTGCCGGTAGCGGGTCTTCGCCCCCAGCCCCGTCGTTTCCGCGGGCGGCTCGCCGGCCACCCAGCTCGCATCCTGCGCCCGGAGCCGCGAGGAGAACAACCGCGGGTCGTCGTGACCCTGGACGACGAGCAGCGTGTTCGTCGCGAGATCCTTTCCCGCGACGTACCAGGGTGAGCCATCGCCGCCGCGGCGCCCGCCGATGCCCAATCCCTGGCGCTGGCCGAGGGTGTAGTACATGAGCCCGTGATGCTCCCCGACGCGCAACCCGTCCGGCGTCACCACCGGGCCCGGCTCGCGGGGGAGGTAGCGCGACAGGAATTCGCGGAAGGGGCGCTCGCCGATGAAGCAGATGCCCGTGGAATCCCTCTTCGCGTGGTTCGGGAGTCCCGCCTCGCGGGCGATCGCCCGGACCTGCGTCTTGCGCAGATGCCCCACGGGAAAGACCGATCTCGAGAGCTGGGCCTGGGTGAGGCGGTGCAGGAAGTAGGACTGGTCCTTGGCCGGATCCGCACCCTTGAGCAGGACGAATCGCCCGTCCGCTTCGTCGACGCGGGCGTAGTGGCCGGTGGCGATCCGCTCGGCGCCCAGCGACATCGCGTGGTCGAGGAATGCGCGGAACTTGATCTCCGCGTTGCAGAGCACGTCCGGGTTCGGCGTCCGGCCCGCCCGGTACTCCGCGAGGAAGCTCGCGAAGACGCGCTCGCGGTACTCGGCCGCGAAGTTCACCGCCTCCACCTCCACGCCCAGGGTCTCGGCGACCGACACGGCATCGACGAGGTCCTCGCGGGTCGAGCAGTGCTCGTCGTCGTCGTCGTCCTCCCAGTTCTTCATGAAGAGGCCGACGACCTCGTGGCCCTGCCGCTTGAGCAGCAGCGCCGCCACGGCCGAGTCGACTCCCCCGGAAAGCCCGACGACTATCTTCATGGGACCTAATCTAGCGGCAAACGGCATTCGCGGGGGCGCAATGAAAAAGGCAGGGCCGAAGCCCTGCCTTTCCGGTCCCGCGGGGCGGGAAACTACTTCTTCGGGGCTTCCTTCATTTCCTCGGCCTTCTTCTCGGCCTTTTTCTCGGCCTTCTTCTTCGCGACCTTCTTCTTGGCGGGCTTGTCGGCAGCCGGGGCCTCGGCCTTCTTGACCACTTCGGCCTTGGCGGGCGCCTCGACCTTCGCCGCGGGCGCGGCGGGGGCGGCGACCGCGGGGGCGGCGGGGGCGGCGGGCTTCGCCGGCGCCTGGGCGAGGACGCCCATCGACACGGTGGCGAAAGCGGCGGCGATCAGAACGGAAAGCTTCTTCATCATGGATCCTTTGCGTGGAGTGGGGGTTGTCCTTGTTGACTGCGCTGGAAGCCAGCCTCGTCAGCGCGCTTAACGCCGAGGGCGGCCGATCGGTTGACCGGCGGACGAGGGGCCGCCGGCGGTCTCCCCTTCCGAGATCTCTCGCCACTGGCCCGGGGAGAGGCCGTCGAGCGTCCAGGGCCCGATCCGGTAGCGCACGAGCCTCAGCGTGGGCAATCCCGCCCTGGCGGTCATCCGACGGACCTGGCGGTTTCGCCCCTCCCGGATTCGCACGTCCAGCCAGGTGGTCGGTATGGCGCGGCGGATGCGAATGGGGGGGTCGCGAGCCCACAGGCCCGCGGGCTGGGCGATCGCATCCACCCACGCCGGCCGGGTCACGAAAGCGCCGAGGTCGACGCCCCGCCGGAGTTGCTCCAGCTGCGCCCCGGAGGGCTCGCCCTCCACCTGGACCCAGTAGCCCTTCTCCAGCTTGTGCCTGGGGTCGGCGATCCGGGCCTGGAGTTCACCATCGTCCGTGAGAACGAGCAGGCCCTCGCTGTCGGCGTCGAGCCTTCCGGCGGGGTACACGCCCGGGACGGGAACCAGGTCCGCCAGCGAGCGATGTCCGGCGAGCGGACGGAACTGGCTCACGAAACCGTAGGGTTTGTTGACGAGGATCAGCCGGGACATGGCCGGAGAGCCCCGTCGGCTTTGCTATAATTTCGCGTTTTTCGCGGCGCCGGCCGCGTTCCGCCGCACCCGTTCGCCCCCCCGAGTGGTCCCACAGGAGTCGTGCCCATGAGCAAGATCAAGGTGAAGAACCCGGTCGTCGAGATGGACGGCGACGAGATGACGCGGATCATCTGGCAGAAGATCCGCGAGAAGCTGATCCTCCCCTATCTCGACATCGACCTCAAGTACTTCGACCTGGGCATGGAGAACCGCGACGCCACCGACGACAAGGTGACGGTCGAGTCGGCCAACGCGACGCGCGAATACGGCGTGGCGGTCAAGTGCGCGACGATCACGCCCGACGAGGCGCGCGTGAAGGAGTTCAATCTCAAGCAGATGTGGAAGAGTCCCAACGGGACGATCCGCAACATCCTCGACGGCACGATCTTCCGCGAGCCGATCATCTGCCGGAACGTCCCGCGCATCGTCCCGCATTGGGACAAGCCCGTCGTCGTCGCCCGCCACGGTTTCGGCGACCAGTACCGCGCGACGGAGCTCAAGTTCGAGGGCGCGGGGACCCTGAAGCTCACCTTCACGCCCAAGGGCGGGGGCGCGCCGGTGGAGAAGGAGGTCTTCCAGGCGCCGGGGGCCGGCATCACCATGGCCATGTACAACCTGGACGAGTCGATCCGCGGCTTCGCGCGTGCCTGCTTCAATTACGCGCTCACCCGCAACTACCCGGTCTACCTCTCCAGCAAGAACACGATCCTCAAGATCTACGACGGGCGGTTCAAGAACCTGTTCCAGGAGATCTTCGACGCCGAGTTCAAGGCGCGCTTCGACGCGGCGGGCCTCACCTACGAGCATCGGCTGATCGACGACATGGTCGCCTCCAACCTCAAATGGAGCGGCGGCTACCTGTGGGCGTGCAAGAACTACGACGGCGACGTGCAGTCCGACACCGTCGCCCAGGGCTACGGCTCACTGGGCCTGATGACCTCGGTCCTCACGACCCCCGACGGACGGACGGTGGAAGCGGAGGCGGCCCACGGGACCGTCACGCGCCACTACCGGATGCACCAGCAGGGCAAGCCCACCTCGACGAACCCGATCGCCTCGATCTTCGCGTGGACGCGAGGCCTGCAGTACCGGGGGCGCATGGACGGCACGCCGGACGTGGTGAATTTCGCGGCCCTGGTCGAGAAGGTGTGCGTCGACATGGTCGAGTCCGGGAAGATGACGAAGGACCTCGCCCTGCTGATCGGCCCGGACCAGCCTTTCCTCACCACCGAGGGATACATGGACGCGGTGGACGCCGAACTGCGCCGCCGCATGGCCTGAACCGCGGCGCGCGGGCAATGGAGAAAGCCCCCGGGGCGCGAGTCCCGGGGGCTTTTCAATTCGCGGCAAGGGTCGTTAGGCGGCCTGGATGTTCGACGCTTGCTTGCCCTTGGGGCCTTGCGTCACGTCGAAGGAGACCTTCTGACCTTCCTTGAGGGTCTTGAAGCCCTGCATCTGGATGGCGGAAAAGTGGGCGAAAAGGTCCTCGCTGCCGTCATCCGGCGTGATGAACCCGTAGCCCTTCGCATCGTTGAACCACTTCACGGTACCGGTTGCCATTCGCTTGCACACCTCTTGGGGAAACGGGTGGAGGCCCGCACATCGTTCGGATCCAGGCCCGCACGGCGAAAGGGCGATGCGAAATCCTCGAAGCCAAACTCCAACGCGCCTTTTACCCCCGTTGCCGGGGCAAGTCAATAGAATGGGCGGGGTCTTGATTAACGGCCGTCCTTTGTCCATATTGGGCAGAACGGAAACGACAGATGCCCGCCGCATCCCCCAGCCAACGGCATGCCCAGCAAGTCCAGCGGCTCCACTTTGCTCAAGCCGAGCGCGGCCAAGGTCAAGCCGCCGCCGATGTACAAGGTCGTCATGTATAACGACGACTTCACGCCGATGGAGTTCGTGGTGGAGGTGCTGCAGGTCTTCTTCGCGCTTCCCCGGGAACAAGCGACGCAGGTGATGCTCAAAGTGCATACCGAGGGCAAGGGAATCTGCGGCACCTACCCGAAGGACGTCGCCTCCACGAAGGTGGAGCAGGTGGTTCAATACTCGCGCCAGCACCAGCATCCCCTGCAGTGCGCGATGGAGGAAACATGATCGCCCAGGAGCTGGAAGTCAGCCTGCACATGGCCTTCGTCGAGGCGCGGCAGAAACGTCACGAATTCATCACCGTGGAGCACCTGCTCCTCGCGCTGTGCGACAACCCGTCGGCCTCCGAGGTCCTCAAGGCCTGCGCCGCCAAGATCGACGAGCTGAAGAAGGCGCTCGCCGACTTCGTGATGCAGCACACCCCGACGGTCGCGGGCACCGGGGAGGTCGACACGCAGCCCACGCTCGGTTTCCAGCGCGTCATCCAGCGCGCGATCCTGCACGTCCAGTCCTCGGGCAAGAAGGAAGTCACCGGCGCCAACGTGCTCGTGGCGATCTACGGGGAGAAGGACTCGCACGCGGTCTACTTCCTCCACCAGCAGGGGGTCTCGCGGCTGGACGTGGTGAACTTCATCTCGCACGGCATCACCAAGAACCCGCAGGCGAGTCCCCGCGAGGAGGGCGAGGGCGCGGAGGAAGGCCAGGAGGCCCCGGGCGCCGGCGGCGCGCTGGAGAGCTTCACGCAGTACCTCAACCAGCTCGCCATCGACGGCAAGATCGATCCGCTCATCGGCCGCGAAGGCGAGCTCGAGCGCGTGATCCAGATCCTCTGCCGGCGCCGGAAGAACAATCCCCTCCTGGTCGGCGAGGCGGGCGTGGGCAAGACCGCGATCGCCGAGGGGCTCGCCAAGCGCGTGATCGACGGGCACGTGCCGGAGGTCCTCGCCAAGGCCCAGGTGTACGCCCTCGACATGGGCGCGCTCCTCGCGGGCACCAAGTACCGCGGCGACTTCGAGCAGCGCCTGAAGGCGGTGCTCAAGCAGCTGGTCGAGAACCCGAACGCGATCCTCTTCATCGACGAGATCCACACGCTGATCGGGGCCGGCAGCGCCTCCGGCGGCACGCTGGATGCCTCCAACCTCCTGAAGCCCGCGCTCTCCTCGGGCGCGCTCAAGTGCATCGGCGCCACCACGTACAACGAGTTCCGCGGGATCTTCGAGAAGGACCACGCGCTCTCGCGGCGCTTCCAGAAGATCGACGTGAACGAGCCCTCGATCCAGGAGACGGTGGAGATCCTGCGGGGTCTCAAGTCGCGATTCGAGACCCACCACGGCGTGAAGTACACGGCCAATGCGCTCACGACCGCCGCCGAGCTCTCGGCCCGCTACATCAACGACCGGCACCTGCCCGACAAGGCGATCGACGTGATCGACGAGGCCGGGGCGCTCCAGCGCATCCTGCCGAAATCGCGGCAGAAGAAGGTGATCGGCAAGCCGGAGATCGAGGAGATCATCGCGAAGATCGCGCGCATCCCGGCCCGCAGCGTCTCCTCCGACGACCGCACGCAGCTGAAGAACCTCGACCGGGACCTCAAGGCGACGGTCTTCGGCCAGGATGCGGCGATCGAGGCGCTGTCGGCGGCCATCAAGATGGCGCGCTCCGGCCTGGGCAACCCGCAGAAGCCGATCGGCTCCTTCCTCTTCTCGGGGCCGACGGGCGTGGGCAAGACCGAGGTCGCGCGCCAGCTCGCGTTCATCATGGGCGTCGAGCTCATCCGCTTCGACATGTCGGAATACATGGAGCGCCACGCCGTCTCGCGCCTCATCGGCGCGCCGCCGGGCTACGTGGGCTTCGACCAGGGCGGGCTCCTCACGGAGGCGATCACCAAGCACCCCTATTCGGTGCTCCTCCTGGACGAGATCGAGAAGGCGCACCCGGACATCTTCAACATCCTGCTCCAGGTGATGGACCACGGCACGCTCACGGACAACAACGGCCGCAAGGCCGATTTCCGGAACGTGGCGATCATCATGACCACCAACGCGGGCGCCGAGGGCCTGTCGAAGAACGCGATCGGCTTCGCGACCGACCGCAAGGCGGGCGACGAGATGGCGGAGATCAGGCGCCTCTTCACGCCCGAGTTCCGCAACCGGCTCGACGCGGTGATCTCCTTCGCGGCCCTGGACGAGCAGGTGATCCTGCGGGTGGTGGACAAGTTCCTCATGCAGCTCGAGGCGCAGCTCGCGGAGAAGAAGGTCGAGGCCCAGTTCACCGAGGGGCTCAAGTCCTACCTCGCGAAGCACGGCTTCGACCCGCTGATGGGCGCGCGCCCGATGGCGAGGCTCATCCAGGACACGATCCGCCGCGCGCTTGCCGACGAGCTCCTCTTCGGGAGGCTCGCGAGCGGAGGTCGCGTCACCATCGACGTGGACGCCGACGGCAAGGTGAAGCTCGACCTGCCGACCGCCGCG
This sequence comes from uncultured Pseudomonadota bacterium, assembly GCA_937898635.1. GTDB lineage: Bacteria > Pseudomonadota > Gammaproteobacteria > Burkholderiales > Usitatibacteraceae > FEB-7. The sequence continues at coordinate 33,180 of CALEJW010000187.1, forward strand.
CCCTCCGGCGAGCCCGTCCCCGCTCCCGGCTGATGCCGCAGCCGGGCGGACATTCGTCCGCCCGGGGTCCCCGCCCGGCGACCTCCGCCGGGCCATGTCAGGGAAAACCCGCTACCCAGTAGGGTTATTGCCCTACTGCCCATTGGAGCGGGTTTACAGGTCCCGGCCCCCCGGCTACTCTCGACTCGCGCCAATAAACCCACGAGGAGAATTTCCCATGAACGCAATCGCGCGCCACCTGGCGGTGGCTGCGGCGTTGGCGGCCGGTTTCGCCGTCGCCCAGCAGCCCGCGCCGCCCGCTTTCGCTCCCTCGAACCTCACCGCAGCCGGCGTGCGCTCCCTCGCCGCCAACTGTGCAGCCTGCCACGGGACGAACGGCCGGCCCGCCGCCGGTTCCACGCTCGCCGGCCTTGCCGGCAAGCCGAAAGGCGAGCTCCTCACCGCGATGACGCAGTTCAAGGAAGGCAAGAAGCCGGCGACGGTGATGCACCAGCTCACCAAGGGCTACTCGGACGCGGAACTCGCGGCCCTCGCCGAGCATTTTTCCCGACAGACCCGCTAGGCGACAGGAGGACATGACATGAGCATGCAAAGACGGGAATTCCTCCGGGCAGGCGCCCTTGCGGCAATGGCGGGACTCGCCGGTTGCGCGGGGATGCCGGGCTCGGGAACGCGGGCGCGGGTGGTGGTGGTCGGGGGCGGCTACGGCGGCGCGACCGCTGCCAAGTACATCCGGCTCTTCGACCCTTCCATCGAGGTGGTGCTGGTCGAGCCCAACGAGGCGTTCATCTCGTGCCCGATCTCCAACCTGGTTCTCGGGGGCTTCAAGACGCTCGCCGACATCACGACGCCCTACACCGGGCTCGCGTCGAACCATGGCGTTCGCATCGTGCGGGACATGGCCACGGCCATCGACGCCGACCGCAAGCAGGTCCGGCTCGCCCGGGGCGAGGCGCTCTCCTACGATCGCGTCATCGTCGGGCCGGGCATCGACTTCATCGCCGGCTCCATCCCGGCCATGGAGACGCCGGCAGGGCAGGCCCGCGTCATGCACGCCTGGAAGGCCGGCCCGCAGACCGTGGCGCTGCGCCGCCAGCTCGAGGAGATGCCCGACGGCGGCGTCTACATCCTCGCGGTGCCCCAGGCGCCGTACCGGTGCCCGCCGGGACCGTACGAGCGCGCCTGCCAGGTCGCGGCCTACTTCAAGGCGAGGAAGCCCAAGTCGAAGGTGCTGGTCCTCGACGCCAACGGCGACGTCACCTCCAAGGGACCGCTCTTCAAGAAGGCCTGGGCGGAGCTCTACAAGGGCATGGTCGAGTACCGGGGCAACAGCAAGGCGGTGGACGTGGACCTCCGGGCCGGCGCGGTCAAGCTGGAGCTCGAGGACGTGAAGGGAGACGTCCTGAACGTGGTGCCGCCGATGAAGTGCGGCAAGATCGCCGACGCGTTCATCACGGCCAACAACCGCTGGTGCGAGGTCGACTGGATCACCTACGAGTCCAAGGTGGCCAAGGGCGTGCATCTCCTGGGCGACTCGACCCTGAGCGCCCCCGTGATGCCCAAGTCGGGGCACATGGCCAACGCGCACGGCAAGGCCTGCGCGGCCGCCGTGGTGGCGCTGCTCAACGGCGAGGCGCCGAACCCGTCGCCCACGCTCACCAACACCTGCTACAGCTTCGTCTCCGACTCGCAGGTCGTGCACGTGGCCTCGGTGCACAAGTACGACGCGGCGGCGCGGACGATGAAGACGGTGCCGGGTTCCGGCGGCGTTTCCTCCGCGATGAACGAGCTCGAGGCGGGCTACGCCCTCAACTGGGCCCGCAACATCTGGGCCGACACCCTCGGGTGAACGCTGCGGCAGGCAGGACGCGCGCGGGCCGCCTCCGGGCGGCCCGCGCGTTTCCGGGCTCAGGGGGCCGAGGCGAGGAATTCGGCGAGCGCCTTGACCTCGAGCTCGGTGAGCTTCGTGGCGATCGCGTGCATCACGGCGTTGTCGTTGGTGCGCTCGCGCTTGTCGAACTGCCGGAGCTGACCCTCGAGGTAGCGAGCCTGCTGGCCCGCGAGTCGCGGCAGCGTCTCGGTACCGTGGGCGTCGGGACCGTGGCAGGTCGCGCAGGCGGCGACCCCGGAATAGGGGTTGCCCCGCGCGTAGAGGAAGCGGCCGACGTCGGCGAGCGCGGCGTCCGAGACCGGGTGGGGATCGGCCTTCTGGGCGGCGAAGTAGGTCCCGAGCGCCGCGATTTCCTGGCCGCTGAGTCCCGCGACCATGTCGTTCATCGTCGAGCCCTTGCGGCGCCCGGACTGGAAATCCCGGAGCTGCTTGGCGAGGTAGGTCGCATTCTGCGTGGCGAGGCGCGGGAAGACCTCGCTCGAGCTCTCTCCGCTCATGCCGTGGCAGAGGAAACAGCGGCCCGAGACGATCTTGCGGGCCCGCTCCGCGTCCGCTTCTCCGGCGCCGGCGCCGGAGGCAGGAAGGATGGCGAGAACGGCGGCGAGGACGAAAGGGCGGGCGATCATGTCAGAATCCGGGCGTGGGCGCTCGATTGTAGCAACGGCGGTCCCGAGGGGAATACGGGAATCCGATCCCGTGTTGACCGCGTAGACTCCGGGCGGGGAAACCGAACCATGGGCATTTGCCGGAAACGGGCGCAAGGGCGCCGGAGCCACGGAACACGATGACGCGACGCAAGATCCTCGTCCTGTTTCCCGACGAATGGGACCGCTCGATGGCCGCCCGCCAGGGCCGCGGCGATGACTACCGTTTCGAGGGATTCGACCTCTTCCGCTTCCCCGGTAACGCGCGGCTCTTCACCTTCGAGGTCTCGCGCTTCGTGGACCGGCTCGCCCGCAAGTACGCCCGCGAGGGTCTCGACGGCATCCTCACCTCCGACGAGCAGTTCGGGCCGGTGGTCGCCTCGCTCCTGGGCGAGCGCCTGGGGCTGCCCTGCACGCCGCTCGCGGCGGTCCTCACGGCCCAGCACAAGTACTACGCGCGCCTCGCGTTCGAGGCGTCGCTCCCGGAGTGCAACCCGCGCTTCGGCCTCGTTCCCCGCGACTTCCGCCGGGCGCGGGAGATTCCGCTCGCCTTCCCCTTTTTCGTGAAGCCGGTGAAGGCCGCGTTCTCGGTGCTCGCCCGGCGGGTGGATTCCTTTGCCGCCATGGAAAGGCACCTGCGCTTCAGCTGGTTCGAGCAGGCGATCATCGAGCGCCTCGTGAAGCCCTTCGGGGACGTGATGCGCGAGCATTCCGACTTCGTGGTCGAACCCTTCAGCATGCTCGCCGAGGAGATCGTCGACGGCGCGCAGGTGACGGTGAACGGCTTCGCGCGCCAGGGCGCGGTCACGATGCTCGGCGTGGTCGACTCGGTCATGTTCCCGCGGACCGACCATTTCCAGCGCTTCCAGTATCCCTCGGCGCTCCCGGCGCACCGGCAGGCGGCGGCGGAGGAAGTCGCCCGGCGCGCGCTCGCCGCGGTCGGCTTCACCCACGGGATGTTCAACGTGGAGCTGCGCCTGTGCGCGGCCACGGGCCACGCGAAGGTGATCGAGATCAACCCGCGGGCGGCGGGGCAGTTCTACGACCTCTTCGAGCGCGTGGACGGCTACAACCTCTTCGACGCGCTCGCGGACCTGGAGTCGGGGCGCGAGCCGGAAGTCCGCCGCCGCCAGGGGCGCGACGCCGTCGCCGCGAGCTTCGTGCTTCGCGACCTGGCGGGCGAGGGGCTGGGGCGCTGGCCCGAGCGCGGCGAGATCGCGCGGCTGCGTGAACGCCATCCGGAAGCGCGGATCATGGTCTATCCCAAGCGCGGCGCGGACCTGCGCCGCGAGGTCAAGTGGCTGGGAAGCTATCGCTACGGCGTGGTGAACCTCGGTGCCGCCGCGCCGGCGGATCTCTTCGCGGCCTACGCGAGGGTCCACGGCGACATCGGCTTCCACCCCCGCGGCCGCGGCGCGGCGCGCGCCGGGGACCTGCTCGGGGAGTCCGCGGCGGACTGAGCGCCCTTCCGGTCAGTCGCGAAGCCAGGCCTCCTCGAACCGCGCATGGGTCTTCGCGGTGAGGACGTGGTCGCGCCACGCGCCGTCGATGAAGAGGTAGTCGCGCGCGTAGCCCTCGCGGACGAAGCCGAGCCGCTCCAGGAGCCTCGCGCTGCGCTCGTTCTCGGGGCGATAGTTCGCCATCACGCGATGCAGGCGCAGCTGCCCGAAGGCGTAGTCGAGCGTCGCCGAGAGCGCCTCGCGCATGAGCCCGCGGCCCTCGTGCCGCCGGGCGACCTGGTAGCCGAGCACGCAGGCGCGGAACGGGCCTTTCACGATCTGGGTGTAGTTGCAGGTCCCGATCACCTCGGGGCCCGCCGGCGGCGGCGCGAGCATCACCCAGCGCACCGCGGTGCCCGCCTCGAACTCCCTTTCGTAGGCGGGCAGCGCCCGCGCCCAGTGCCCGGCGCCGAACCCGTCGCGCGGCGGCGGCGGGTGCCAGCGGTCGAGGTGGCCGACGTAGTTTTCCTCGAAGAAGCGGGCGAGCGCCTCCTCGAGTCCCGGGCGCGCGATGACCAGGCGCAGCCGTGGCGTCGCGATCTCGGGGAAGCTCAAGGCGCGCCGCGTCTTCCCGGCGCTCAGGCCGAGAACACGCGCCAGTGCTGGGGCCAGCCGTCCGTGGGGGAGCGCTTGAAGCCGCTCTTGGCGAAGAGGTGCCAGCAGCCGATCACGTAGGCGATGAGCGTCGCGGCGTAGGCGTTCACGTCCCAGTCCGCGGGCAGCCGGCCGGCCGTGAGGGCGAGCCTCGCGCTCTGGCGCAGGCTCGCCTCGAGGCGATCGAGCAGCTGGTTCACGCGCGCCTGGAGCCGCTCGTCCTCGTTCACGAGGGCATCGCCCGTGAGCACGCGCGTCATGCCGGGATTCTTCTGCGCGAACCCGAGGAGGGTCACGACGGTGGATTCGATCTGCTTCATCGCGTCCTGCTCGTCGGCCTGGATGCGGTTCACCAGCGTGAAGAGCGTCTGCTCGATGAACTCGATGAGCCCCTCGTACATCTGCGCCTTGCTCGCGAAATGGCGGTAGAGGGCCGCCTCGGACACGTCGAGCCGCGCCGCGAGCAGCGCGGTGGTCACGCGCTCGGCCTTCGGCGCCTCGAGCATCGAGGCGAGGGTCTGCAGGATCTGGGCCTTGCGCTCCCCGGTCTTCGCCATGGGTCCCCCTTAGCTCAGCGGCGGCCGCCGAGGATCGACCCCAGCACGCCGCGAATGATGCGCCGACCGACCTCGCCACCCATCGCCCGGGCCGCGCTCTTGGCCGCGGCCTCCAGGGCCGTTTCCCGCGTCCTGCCCTTCGGGGCATCCCCGCCGGGGAACCCGAGCTTGCCGAGGAGCCCCCCGAGGCCGCCTGCGCCGGCCTCGGCCGGCCCGCCGGGGGCCGTCGCCTGTCCCTGCGTGCGCCCGGCCGCGCGGGCCGCGAGCGTCTCGTAGGCCGACTCGCGGTCCACGGCCTTCTCGTAGTGGCCCGCCACCAGCGAGGACTCGATGACCCGCCGCCGCTCCTCCGGGGTGATCGGCCCGATGCGCGAGCGCGGCGGAAGGACGAAGGCGCGCTCCACGGGATGCGGCCGGCCCTTCTCGTCGAGGAAGGACACGAGGGCCTCGCCCACGCCCAGCTCCGTGATGGCCTTCGCCACGTCGAGCGCGGGGTTCTGGCGGAAGGTCGTCGCGGCCGCCTTCACCGCCTGCTGGTCCCGCGGCGTGAAGGCGCGCAGCGCGTGCTGCACGCGGTTGCCGAGCTGGCCCAGGACCGTGTCGGGAACGTCGAGCGGGTTCTGCGTGATGAACCACACGCTCACCCCCTTGGAGCGCACCAGGCGCACGACCTGCTCGATGCGATCGAGGAGTTCCTTCGGCGCGTCGTTGAACAGCAGGTGGGCCTCGTCGAAGAAGAACGCGAGGCGGGGCTTTTCCGGGTCGCCCGTCTCGGGCAGCTGCTCGAAGAGCTCCGAGAGGAGCCACAGCAGCATCGTGGCGTACACGCGGGGGCTCGAGAGCAGCCTGTCGGCGGCGAGGATGTTCACCACGCCCCGCCCGCCGACGGTCTGCATGAGGTCGTCGAGGGAGAGCGCGGGCTCGCCGAAGAACTTCTCCCCGCCCTGGGATTCCAGCGTGAGCAGGCCCCGCTGGATCGCACCGACGCTCGCCGTCGAGATGTTGCCGTACTGCGTCCGGAACTGCGCGGCGTTGTCTCCCGCGTGGCGCAGGAGGGCGCGAAGGTCCTTCAGGTCGAGGAGGGCGAGCCCGCCGTCGTCGGCGATCTTGAACACCGCCGCGAGGACACCCGCCTGCGTCTCGTTCAGGTCGAGGATGCGGGCGAGCAGGAGCGGGCCCATCTCTGAGACGGTCGCGCGCACCGGGTGGCCCTGCTCGCCGAAGACGTCCCAGAAGGCGACGGGACAGGCGAGGGGCGCGTGGTCCGCGAGTCCCAGCATCTTCACGCGCTCGGCCACCTTGGCATTGCCGCCGCCGGGCGCGGCAAGGCCCGCGAGGTCGCCCTTCACGTCCGCCATGAACACGGGGACGCCGATCGCGCTCAGGGACTCGGCGACCGTCTGCAGGGTGACCGTCTTGCCGGTGCCCGTCGCGCCGGCGATGAGGCCGTGGCGGTTCGCCATGCCCGGCAGCAAGCCGAGTTCGATGCCGGATTTCGCGACGACGAGGGGGGGCAGCACGGGATCGGCTCGGGCGGGAGGAGGTTGCGGGGATGTTACCATTAGCCCTCTCGAAACTGAATGCGCGACGAAGACCCATGGCAGGTCACAGCAAGTGGGCGAACATCCAGCACCGCAAGGGCCGCCAGGACGCCAAGCGCGGCAAGATCTTCACCCGCCTCATCAAGGAAATCACGGTCGCGGCGCGGATGGGCGGCGGCGACCCCGACATGAATCCGCGGCTGCGCCTCGCCGTCGACAAGGCGACCGAGAACAACATGCCCAAGGACAACATCGAGCGCGCGATCAAGCGCGGCACCGGTGACCTGGACGGCGTGAACTACGAGGAGATCCGCTACGAGGGCTACGGCATCGGGGGTGCGGCGGTGATCGTCGACTGCCTGAGCGACAACCGCACGCGCACCGTCGCCGACGTCCGGCACGCCTTCTCCAAGCACGGCGGCAACCTCGGCACCGACGGCTCCGTCGCCTTCCTGTTCCGCCACTGCGGGCAGCTCCTCTTCGCGCCGGGCACGGACGAGGAGAAACTTCTCGACGCGGCGCTGGAGGCCGGCGCCGAGGACGTCGTGGCGAGCGACGACGGCTCCCTCGAGGTGATCACGGCGCCGCACGATTTCCCGGCGGTGAAGGCCGCGCTCGACAAGGCGGGTTTGCGCGCGGAGGTGGCGGAGGTGACGATGAAGCCCGCCACGGAGATCGCGCTCGCCGGGGAGGACGCCGCGCGCATGCAGAAGCTCCTCGACGCGCTGGAGTCGCTCGACGACGTGCAGGCGGTCTTCACCACCGCGGCCATGGACGAGACGCCCTAGGGGCCGGCGGCGTTGCGCATCCTCGGCATCGACCCGGGACTGCGGGTCACCGGATTCGGCGTGATCGGCCGCGAGGGGCAGACCCTCGCCTATGTGACGAGCGGCTGCATCCGCACGCCGGCGGGCGAGGACCTGCCCAGGCGCATCCGCGTGATCCTCGACGGGCTCGCGGAAGTGATCGCCACGCACCGGCCGCAGCACGTGGCGATCGAGAAGGTCTTCGTGAACGTCAATCCCCAGTCCACGCTGCTGCTGGGGCAGGCCCGGGGCGCGGCGCTCTCCGCGGCGGTGCTCGCGGACCTGCCCGTGGCGGAGTACACGGCGCTCCAGGTGAAGCAGGCGGTGGTCGGCAAGGGCAACGCGCACAAGGAGCAGGTCCAGGAGATGGTGAAGCGCCTGCTCAGGCTTTCCGGGAGCCCTTCGGCCGACGCCGCCGACGCGCTCGCCTGCGCCATCTGCCACGCCCACGGCGGCCTCGGACTCGGGGCCCTGCCCACGAAGGGCCTGCGGATGCGCCACGGGAGGCTCGCGTGATCGGGCGGATCGCCGGCACGCTCGCGGAGAAGAACCCGCCCCAGGTGGTCGTCGTGGCGGGCGGCGTGGGCTACGAGATCGACGTGCCCATGAGCACCTTCTACCACCTGCCGCGCACGGGCGAGGCGGTCGAGCTCCTCACCCACCTCGTGGTCCGCGAGGACGCGCACCTGCTCTTCGGCTTCCTCACGGCGGGCGAGCGCACCGCCTTCCGCCAGCTCATCAAGGTGAGCGGCGTGGGCCCCAAGGTGGCGCTCGCCGTGCTCTCGGGGCTCTCCGTCGAGGATCTCGCCGCCGCGGTCGCCGCCGAGGACGCCGCCCGCCTCACGCGCGTGCCGGGCATCGGCAAGAAGACGGCCGAGCGGCTGGTGCTCGAGCTTCGCGACAAGCTGCCCTCGGGGGCCGCGGCGTCGAAGAGCGCCGCGCCGCACGGCCCCGACGTCCTCAATGCGCTGCTCGGCCTTGGCTATAATGCGCGCGAGGCGGCGATCGCGATCCGCGACCTGCCGCCCGACCTGGCGCTCGCCGACGCGATCCGCCAGGCACTCAAGGTGCTCGCCAAGCCGTGATCGAGACCGACCGCCTGATGACCGGGGCACCGGCTACGCCGCAGGAGGAGGGCGAGGAGAGGGCGCTTCGCCCGCGGAGCCTCGGCGAGTACGTCGGCCAGGCGAAGATCCGCGAGCAGCTCGAGATCTTCATCTCCGCGGCGCGCAACCGCGGCGAGGCCCTCGACCACGCGCTCCTCTTCGGCCCGCCGGGGCTGGGCAAGACCACGCTCGCGCACATCATCGCCCGCGAGATGGGCGTGAACCTGCGCCAGACCTCGGGGCCCGTTCTCGAGCGCCCGGGCGACCTCGCGGCGATCCTCACCAACCTCGAGCCCCGCGACGTGCTCTTCATCGACGAGATCCACCGCCTGAGCCCCGTCGTCGAGGAGATCCTCTATCCCGCCCTCGAGGACTTCCAGATCGACATCATGATCGGCGAGGGCCCGGCCGCGAGGAGCGTGAAGCTCGAGCTGCCTCCGTTCACGCTCGTCGGGGCGACCACGCGGGCCGGCATGCTCACGAACCCGCTGCGCGACCGCTTCGGCATCGTCGCCCGCCTCGAGTTCTACACGCCGGAGGAGCTCACGCGCATCGTCACGCGCTCCTCGGGGCTGCTCGCGGTGGCGATCGAGGCCGGGGGCGCCACGGAGATCGCGCGCCGCGCGCGCGGGACGCCGCGCATCGCCAACCGCCTGCTCAGGCGCGTGCGCGACTTCGCCGAGGTGAAGCACGAGGGGCGCGTCACCGAGGAGATCGCCGACCTCGCCCTCAAGATGCTCGACGTCGACGTGATCGGCCTGGATCTCCTCGACCGCAAGCTCCTCCTCGCGATCGTCGAGAAGTTCGGCGGCGGGCCCGTCGGCGTGGAGAACCTCGCCGCCGCCATCGGCGAGGAGCGCGACACGATCGAGGACGTGCTCGAGCCCTTCCTCATCCAGCAGGGCTACCTCCAGAGGACGCCGCGCGGGCGCATGGCGACGGCGCTCACCTACCAGCACTTCGGCCTGCCCGGCGGGCCGGCGCAGGGCGGAGGGCTCTTCGGATGACGAAGATCGCCGTGAAGCCGCGGCTGCAGCCGGAGCTCTTCGTGTACTCCTTCCCGGTGCGCGTGTACTTCGAGAACACCGACGCCGGCGGCGTGGTCTACCACGGCGAGTACCTCAAGTTCCTCGAGCGGGCCCGCACGGAGTGGCTGCGCCACCTGGGTTTCGACCACCAGTGGCTCGCCAGGAGCCACCGCCTCGCCTTCGTGGTCACGCAGGCCGCGGTGGACTTCCTGAAGGCCGCGCGCCTGGACGACCACCTCGCCGTGAGCGTGCAGCTCGAGTCCCTCGGCAAGGTGCGCTGCGTGTTCCAGCAGGAGGTCCGTCGCGAGGACGACCTCCTGGTGCGCGCGAAGGTGACGGTGGCCTGCGTGACCGGGGAGCACTTCAAGCCGGTCGAGATCCCCGAGGCGCTGCGTCGCAAGATGCAGGCCTCGCTCTAGGAAAGCCGAGGAACGCATGATCGTCAGCCACGACCTCACCATCCTCGCGATGATCCTGAACGCGAGCATCGTCGTGAAGGCCGTCATGGCGGTCCTCGTGCTCGCCTCGGTCTTTTCCTGGACCTACATCTTCATGAAGGTCTTCGCGCTGCGCCGGGCGCTGCGCCAGGCGGAGGCCTTCGAGCGCGAGTTCTGGAGCGGCTCGGACCTCGTGGGCCTCTACCAGCGCGCCGCGGGCGGGCGCTACGTGGCCGCGGGCATGGAGCGGATCTTCGAGGCGGGCTTCAAGGAGTTCCTCAAGCTCAAGGGGCGCGCGGGCGCCGACGTGACCGCACTCCTCGACGGCACGCGCCGCGCGATGAAGGCGACCCTCCAGCGCGAGGTGGACGCGCTCGAGTCCCACCTTTCCTTTCTCGCGACCGTCGGCTCGGTAAGCCCCTACATCGGCCTCTTCGGCACGGTGTGGGGAATCATGAACGCCTTCCGCGGGCTCTCGAACGTGGCGCAGGCCACGCTCGCGCAGGTGGCGCCCGGCATCGCGGAGGCGCTGGTGGCGACCGCCATCGGCCTCTTCGCCGCCATTCCCGCGGTGATCGCCTACAACCGCTTCGCGCACGACATCGACCGGCTCGCGGGGCGCTACGAGAGCTTCATGGAGGAGCTCTCCAACATCCTGCAGCGCCAGGCGCACCAGCCGGAGCGATAGATGCGCCGCCGCCGCGCCATGAGCGAGATCAACGTCGTGCCCTACATCGACGTGATGCTGGTGCTCCTCATCATCTTCATGGTGGCCGCCCCGCTCATCAACCCGGGGCAGATCGACCTGCCGCAGGTGGGCGCGAGGGTCGACCCCGCGGTGGCGCCGCTCGAGGTGCGCGTGCGCGCGAACGGGGATCTCTCCGTCGTGGACCGCTCGCGCTCGCCGGACGAGCTGCGCGTCGGCAGCGTCCAGCTCCTCGCGCTCGTGCGCCGCGCGCAGCAGGCCGAGCCCGGGCTCGCCGTGGTGATCGCCGGCGACCGGGACGTTCGCTACGAGGAGGTCCTGAAGGTGATGGACATCCTGAAGCAGGGGCAGGTGACGCGCGTGGGCCTCCTCGCGCGTCCCGTGCGCTAGGGGCCGCCGCCCATGGCCCGGCCGGGCGAGGGCGCCCCGCCCCGACAGCCGGGGAAGATCCGCTCGATCCTCCTCGCGATCGCGGTCCACCTGGCCTTCTTCGCGCTGATCGTCTTCGGCGTCTCGTGGCAGAGCCGGCCGACGCCGCCGGTGCAGGCCGAGCTCTGGGACAAGCTGCCGACCGGAAAGACCACGACGGCCCCGAAGCCGGAGCCGCCGAAGCCGGAACCGCCCAAGCCCGAGCCGCCCAAGCCCGAGCCGCCCAAGCCCGAGCCGCCCAAGCCCGAG
>CALEJW010000188.1 GCA_937898635.1 uncultured Pseudomonadota bacterium
TTGACCGTGAGCCAGGCGAGCTGGCGCAGGTGCTCGAGCGTGTCCGCGGGCACCGCGAGGCCCTTCATCATCGACTTCGTCCACTTCATCTGGTCGGTGTCGAAGTCCGGGTCGAGCTGGCCGTTGGCGATCACCATGTCGTAGATCTTCGTGCCCGGGAAGGGGACCACGGCGAAGAGCGCGGCGTGGTTCATCCCGGCCTCGACGTGCATCTTGGCCATGAGGATGGTGTTGTGGATCTCGCCGAGCGTCTCGTCGGGGTAGCCGATCATGTAGTTGCCGGCCGTCATGATCCCGATCCGGTCGCACTCCTGGATGAGGCGCGTGGTGTCGGTGTTCTTCATGTTCCACTTGCCCGAGGAATACTTGTCGACCAGCCGCTGGTTGGCGGACTCGAAGGGCAGGTGCAGCATGTGGAAGCCGGCGCCGGAGAGGATCTCGAGGAACTCGGTGTCGATGTCGAGGCGCCCGCCGTAGTTCTTCAGCAGGTGGACGATGTTGATGCCGTTCACGTCGGAGAGGTGCAGCCCCATCTCCGCGACCTTCCCGAAGAGCGTGTAGGCGCGCTTCTTCTTGGCGAAGAGGCTGTCGTCCTCGAAGAAGATGTACTCCGCGCCCAGGTCCTTCATGGCCTGCAGCTCGCGCAGCACCCGGTCGATCGACTTCATGCGGAAGTTGCCCACGGGGCCGGCGACCTCGCCGTCGACCTCCTTCGAGATGTGGCAGTACAGGCACTGGAACGGGCAGCCCCGCGAGGTCTGGAGCGAGGCGTACTGGATGCGCTTGCCCTCGGGGAACTGGCCGCCGTGGGGCCGCGAGAGGTCCCAGTACTTCTTCAGGGGCAGCAGGTCCCAGGCGGGCATCGGCAGCTCGTCGAGATCCTCGAGCGGCGGGGCGCTGCGGTTGACGACCTCCTTGCCGGAGGCGTCGCGGAAGGCGATGCCGGCGACTTCGGACAGCCGCCGCAGGCCGCGCAGCGCCTCGGCGATCTGCACGATGATGCGCTCGGCTTCCGAGAGCACGATGATGTCGGCGCCGGCGTTGAAGAAGCGGTCCCGGAGGTTGCGCGCGTTCACGCCGCCCGCGATCACGAGCTTGCGCGGATCCGCGCTCTTCGCGAGGCGGATCAGGTCCAGCACCATGGTGGTCTGCGTGGTGAAGATGGAGGACACGCCGATCACGTCGAAGTCGGCCATCTTCTCGACGATCTTCTCCGGCGCCATGCCGCAGCGGATGAGGCCGCTCGCGAGCTTCTTCGTCTTGAAGAAGCTCTCCTCGAGGGGCTCGTCCTTGTCGCCGACGGAGACGTCGAGGATCTTCACGTCGTAGCCCGCCTCGCGGATCGCGCCCGCGAGATACGGAAGGCTCAGCGAGCCGTCGGGCTTCGCCATCTCCTCGGGCCCGAACTGCAGGGCCGAGTACATCAGGAGAAAACGCGGGTCGGCGAACTTGAAGTCGTCCAGTTTCGTATCCATTTTTTTCTCCGGTGCTTGCACAGGCTTCCACCTGTTGTGCGCAAGTGAAGCGGCCGATACTACGGGGCCTCTCCCCGTGAGTCAAAGGTAACCACCCCCGGAATACGGGAATGGACGAGGCTTCAATCTAGACCTTGTCGCCTTCGGCCGACACCGAAGAACACCCGTCGAGAGTACGGAATTTTCGTGACAGAAAATGTGCGCTGCCGCACATTTCCGGTGCCCCCGCACCGCGACGGAGCGCCGGGCGTGCGCCTAGCGCGAGCCTCCCGAGACGAAGTCGCGAAGGCGCTCGCCGAGCCGCTCGAGCGAGGGCCC
>CALEJW010000189.1 GCA_937898635.1 uncultured Pseudomonadota bacterium
CGGCGCCCTCCGAGACCGAGACCCTTTTCGACGTCGAGGGCGTGAGCTGCGCCGCGTGCGTCACCCGCGTCGAGTCGGCCCTGGCCCGCCTGCCCGGCGTCGCGGAGTCGAGCCTCAACCTCGCCACCCGCCGCGTCCGGATCCGCCACGCCCCCTCGACGACGCCCGAGCAGCTCGCCGCCGTGATCGCCCGGGCGGGCTACCGCGCGCGCGTTCCCGGCCGCGACCCGATGAGCCTGCGCCGTGCCGAGGCGCGTCGCGCCCTCTGGCGGCTGTCGGTGGCCGGCTTCGCGATGATGCAGGTGATGATGTTCGCGTTCCCCGCCTACGTGGACACCGACGGCTCCCTCGCCTGGGACCTGGAACGGCTCCTCAACATCGCGAGCCTCGTGCTCACGGTGCCCGTGCTCCTCTTCTCCTCGGGGCCCATCTTCCGCGCCGCCTGGCACGGCATCGCCGCCCGCCAGCCGGGCATGGACGTCCCGGTGGCGCTCGGCATCGCGGTGAGCTTCCTCGCGAGCCTTTGGGGCACCTGGGCGGGGGGCGAGGTCTATTACGACTCGATCACGATGTTCGTCTTCTTCCTGCTCTGCGGGCGCTACTTCGAGGCGAGGGCGCTCGCGGGCACGGTGGACGCCGCCGACTCCCTCGCCCAGCTGCTGCCGCGCCGTGCCTGGCGCCTGGCGGGCGAGTCGCGGGAAGAGACCGACCCTTCGATCCTCGTCCCCGGCGACGCCGTGGCGATCCCGTCCGGCGAGGCCGCTCCCGCCGACGGCACCGTGCTCTCCGGCGCGACGGAGTTCGACGAGTCGTTCCTCACCGGCGAGACCTACCCCGTCCAGAAGGCGGCCGGCGACAAGGTGCTCGCGGGGAGCGTGAACCTCGCCTCGCCGGTTACCGTCCGCGTCGACCGCGCGCCCGGCGAGGCGCTGCTCGACCTCATCCGCGCGCAAATGGATAGGGCCGCTTCGCAGAAGCCCCGCTGGGCGATCGTGGCCGATCGCGTCGCGAGCCATTTCGTCGTCGCCGTCGTGGCCCTCGCCGCGCTCGGCGCGATCGCCTGGGCCTACATCGACCCGTCCAGGGCGCTCTGGGTCGCCGTCGCCACCCTCGTGGCGACCTGCCCCTGCGCGCTCTCGCTCGCCACGCCCGTCGCGCTCACGGCCTGCGTCAACGCGCTCTCCCGCCACGGCGTGATGGTGACGAGCGGCCGCGCGATCGAGGCGCTCGCCTGCGCCACCCACCTCGTGTTCGACAAGACCGGCACGCTCACCACCGGCCGCATGCAGCTTCGCGAGGTCGAGGCGCTGGGGGAACTCGACCGCGACGCGTGCCTCGCGCTCGCGGCCTCGCTGGAATCGGCGCTGTCCCATCCCATCGCCCATGCCCTCGTGAAGGCGATCTCGGGCAGGGCCCCGGTGCCCGCGGTCACGGAAATGCGCACCGTCGCGGGCGCGGGCGTGGAGGCGAAGGCCGGGAAGGACCGGATCCGGGTCGGCTCTCCCGCGTTCTGCGAGGAGATCGCGGGCAGCGCGTTTCCCCGCCCCGTCGACTCCGCCGAGCCGGTCGCGGCCATGGCCGCCGCCGGTCGCTGGCTCGCGGTCTTCCACTTCTCCGACGCCCTCCGGCCCGAATCCCGCGAGCTCGTCGAGCGCACGCGCGCGGCGGGCTGCGAAGTGCTCCTGCTTTCGGGCGACCGCGCGCCGGTGGTCGACCGGGTCGCCGCCGAGCTGGGCATCGTCCACCGGATCGCGGGCGCGAGTCCCGAGGAGAAGGCGCGCCGGGTGGAGGCGCTGGCCGCCGGCGGCGCGGTCGTGGCGATGGTGGGCGACGGCATCAACGACGCCCCCGTGCTCGCGCGGGCCCAGGTCTCGATCGCGCTCGCGAGCGGCGCGGCGCTCGCCCAGTCCCAGGCGGACTTCGTCGTCGCCAGCCCGTCCCTCCTCGCCATCGCGGAGGCCATCGCGCTGGCCCGCCGCACCCGCGCCATCATCCGGCAGAACATCGCCTGGTCGATCGCGTACAACGCGCTCGCGCTGCCGCTCGCGCTGGCCGGGCTCCTCACGCCCTGGCTCGCGAGCCTCGGGATGTCGCTCTCCTCCCTGCTGGTGGTGGCGAACGCCCTGCGCCTGCTCCGCGGTCCGCGGGCCGACGGCGCAAGCCGGTTCGCGGACCCGGCCACGGCGGCCGCGGGCTAGGGCGCGATGGACATCCTCTATCTCCTCGTCCCCGTGAGCGTCGCGATCGTGCTCGCGATCGGCGGGGTCTTCTGGTGGGCCATCGCGAGCGGGCAGTTCGACGAGCTGGACCGGGAAGGCAAGTCGGTCGTGGACGACGAGGAATCCGGCCCATAATATAAGCTGCAACTTATTGACCGGGATCAAGTCCGGCGCGAACCCCGTCGCTATAGTCCGGCGAGGAGTCGCGGTCGCGAATCCGGGTGCGCGTTTACGCCAGTTCCAGGGGGGAATTCCATGAGCGACACGCAGTACAACTACAAGGTGGTGCGCCAGTTCGCGGTGATGACCGTCATCTGGGGCATCGTCGGCATGCTGGTGGGGGTTCTCATCGCCGCCCAGCTCGCGTGGCCGGCGCTCAACTTCGACATTCCGTGGCTTTCCTACGGGCGCCTGCGCCCGCTGCACACCAACGCGGTGATCTTCGCCTTCGGCGGCTCGGCGCTCTTCGCGACCTCCTACTACGCCGTCCAGCGGACCTGCCACGCGCGCCTCTTCGGCGGCCCGCTGGTGGCCTTCACCTTCTGGGGCTGGCAGGTGGTGATCCTCGCCGCGGCCATCACCCTGCCGCTGGGATTCACCTCGGCCAAGGAGTACGCCGAGCTCGAGTGGCCCATCGACATCCTCATCGCCCTGGTGTGGGTCGCCTACGCGATCGTCTTCTTCGGCACCATCGCCACGCGCAAGGTGAAGCACATCTACGTGGCCAACTGGTTCTTCGGCGCCTTCATCCTCACGGTGGCGATCCTGCACATCGTGAACAGCGCCGCGGTGCCCGCCGGGCTCCTCAAGTCCTATTCGGCCTACGCGGGCGTCCAGGACGCGATGGTGCAGTGGTGGTACGGCCACAACGCCGTGGGCTTCTTCCTCACCGCGGGATTCCTGGGGATGATGTACTACTTCATCCCGAAGCAGGCGGGCCGCCCCGTGTACTCCTACCGCCTGTCCATCGTGCACTTCTGGGCCCTCATCTTCACCTACATGTGGGCGGGCCCGCACCACCTGCACTACACGGCGCTCCCGGACTGGGCGCAGTCGATCGGGATGATCTTCTCCCTCATCCTCCTCGCGCCTTCCTGGGGCGGCATGATCAACGGGATCATGACGCTCTCCGGAGCCTGGCACAAGCTGCGCACCGACCCGATCCTCAAGTTCCTCATCGTCTCGCTCTCCTTCTACGGCATGTCCACGTTCGAGGGCCCGATGATGTCCATCAAGACGGTGAACGCGCTCTCGCACTACACCGACTGGACCGTCGGCCACGTGCACTCCGGCGCGCTCGGCTGGGTGGCGATGATCTCGGTGGGAAGCCTCTACTACCTCCTGCCGCGCCTCTTCGGCCGCACCGAGATGTACTCCGTGCGCGCCATCACCCTGCACTTCTGGATCACGACCATCGGCATCGTGCTCTACATCGCCTCGATGTGGATCGCGGGCGTGATGCAGGGCCTCATGTGGCGCGCCGTGAACGAGGACGGCACCCTCACCTACACCTTCGTCGAGAGCGTGAAGGCGACCTACCCCTACTACGTGATCCGGCTCGTCGGCGGCACCCTCGTCTTCAGCGGCATGCTCGTCATGGCCTGGAACATGGTGAAGACCATCACCGCCGGCAAGGCGGTCGAGGCGACGATTCCCCCGGTCGCCGCCGGATCGGGCCTCGACGCGCCCGCCCACGCCTAGCGGGCGCGGGCAACGAGCCGCCAGGAAAGGACAATCGGCCATGAAACTCACCCATGCCATCATCGAGCAGAAGACCGGCCTGCTCGCCCTCCTCGTCGTGCTGGTCGTGAGCGTCGGGGGTCTCGTCGAGATCGTCCCGCTCTACTTCCAGCGCTCGACGACGGAGCCCGTCTCCGGCCTCAAGCCCTACGACGCGCTGCGCCTCGCGGGCCGCGACATCTACATCCGCGAGGGCTGCTACAACTGCCACTCGCAGATGATCCGGCCGTTCCGCGCGGAGGTGGAGCGCTACGGCCACTATTCCGTGGCCGGCGAGTTCGTCTACGACCACCCGTTCCAGTGGGGCAGCAAGCGCACCGGCCCGGACCTCGCGCGGGTCGGCGGCCGCTACAGCGACGACTGGCACCGGACGCACCTGCGCAACCCCCGGGACCTCGTGCCCGAGTCGAACATGCCCGGCTACCCCTGGCTCGCCAGGACGCCGGTCGACGCCGACTCGCTGCCCGCGAAGATGCGGGCGCTGCGGTCGGTGGGCGTGCCGTATTCCGACGCGCAGGTCGCCTCGGGACCCAAGGATGTCGCCGGCAAGACGGAGGAGGACGCGCTCGTCGCCTACCTCCAGGAGCTCGGCACCGTCATCAAATCGCGGAGATAGGGCCATGGACCTCAACTCGATTCGCGCGGCCATCACCGTCGCCGCCCTGATCACCTTCCTCGCCATCGTCGCCTGGGCCTGGTCGTCGCGCCGGCGCGCCGACTTCGAGGCCGCGGCGAGGCTGCCGCTGGACGAGGACGACGCACCCGCTGCCCGGGAGGACGGGAAATGAGCGACTTCACCGACGGCTTCTGGAGCCTGTACGTCGCCGGGCTCACGCTGGTCTCCATCGTCGCCTGCGCGGTCCTGCTCACGATCCAGCACAAGAAGCGCGCCCCCGGCCAGACGGTGGACACGACGGGCCACGAGTGGGACGAGGATCTCGCGGAGTACAACAACCCGCTGCCGAAATGGTGGATGTGGCTCTTCTGGATCACGATCGTCTTCGGCCTGGTCTACCTCGCGCTCTACCCGGGGCTCGGCAACTTCAAGGGCGTGCTCGGATGGTCGTCCACCGGCCAGTACAAGGCCGAGCAGGCCGCGGCCGACGCGAACTACGGCCCGGTGTTCCAGAAGTACGCCGCGATGGAAATCCCGGCGATCGCGGCCGACCCGAAGGCGAAGGTGATGGGCGAGCGGCTGTTCCTCACCTACTGCTCGCAGTGCCACGGCTCCGACGCCCGCGGCGCGAAGGGCTATCCCAACCTCGCCGACGGGGACTGGCTCTGGGGCGGGGAGCCGCAGGCCATCCTCGCCACCATCCTCGACGGCCGCACCGGCGTGATGCCCCCGATGGGCGCGGCGGTGGGCGGCCCCGAAGGCGTGAAGGAAGTCGCGAACTACGTGCTCTCGCTCTCGGGCGCGGCGCACGACGCGAAGCTCGCCGAGGCGGGCAAGGCGAAGTTCGCGGCCTGCGCGGCCTGCCACGGGCCCGAGGCCAAGGGCAATCCCGCGCTCGGCGCGCCGAACCTCACGGACGGGATCTGGCTGCACGGCGGGAGCCTCGCCGCGATCTCGGCGCAGATCGACCAGGGACGCACGAACCTCATGCCGGCGCACAAGGACTTCCTCGGTCCCGAGCGCTCGCGCATCCTCGCCGCCTACGTCTGGGGCCTTTCCCAGGTGCCGGCCGGAGCGAAGTGACGACAGGCGCGCCCGGGGCCCGGCCCCGGACGGGTCCCGCCCGGAGCGCGCCGCCGAAGGCGGCGGCCGCGCCCGCGGCGCTCGCCGAGGCCGAGCGCGGGCTCTTCGAGGTCCGCCAGAAGATCTACCCCCGCGCGGTCCACGGCTGGTTCGCGCGCCTGCGCTGGGCCGCGGTGTGGTTCACCCAGGTGCTCTTCTACGGCCTGCCCTGGGTCGCCTGGAACGACCGCCAGGCCGTGCTCTTCGACCTGGGCGCGCGCAAGTTCTACATCTTCGGCCTCGTCTTCTGGCCGCAGGACTTCATCTACCTCACGCTGCTGCTCGTGGCGGCCGCGGTCTCGCTCTTCCTCTTCACGAGCGTCGCGGGCCGCCTGTGGTGCGGCTACGCCTGCCCGCAGACGGTCTACACCGAGATCTTCCTGTGGATCGAGAGGAAGATCGAGGGCGACCGGAGCGCCCGCGCGAAGCTCGACGCGGCGCCCCTCGGCGCCCGCAAGGTGGCGCTCAAGGCGGCCAAGCACGGCGCCTGGGCCGCGCTCGCCCTGTGGACGGGGTTCACGTTCGTGGGCTACTTCACGCCCATCCAGGTCCTCGGCGGCTCCGCGCTCGCGCTTTCCCTCGGCCCCTGGGAGACCTTCTGGATCCTCTTCTACGGCTTCGCGACCTACGGGAACGCCGGCTGGATGCGCGAGCAGGTGTGCAAGTACATGTGCCCCTACGCGCGCTTCCAGGGGGCGATGTTCGACCAGGACACGCTCATCATCGCCTACGACGCCGGTCGCGGCGACCCGCGCGGCTCGCGCGGCCGCAAGGCCGACCCGAAGGCCCTGGGGCTGGGAGACTGCGTCGACTGCGGCATCTGCGTGCAGGTCTGCCCGACGGGCATCGACATCCGCGAGGGCCTGCAGTACGAGTGCATCGGCTGCGCGGCCTGCATCGACGGCTGCGACCAGGTGATGGACAAGATGGGGTACCCGAAAGGCCTCATCCGTTACTCCACGGAGCACGCGATGCAGGACCACAGCGGCCTCTCGGGCATCCTGGGTCGCTTCGTGCGGCCGCGCACGATCGTCTACACCGCGATCCTCGCCGCGGTGATCGTCGCGGCGATCACGGCGCTCTTCCTGCGCGTGCCGCTGAAGGTGGACGTGATCCGCGACCGCGGGGCCATGGTCCGCGAGGTCGAGAACGGCGAGCTGGAGAACGTTTACCGGCTGCAGGTGATGAACGCGACCGAGTCGGCGCACCGCTACCGCATCGCGGTGGAGGGGCTTGCCGGCGTGAGGATCGCCTCCGAGCCGGTGATCGAGATGGCGCCCGCCTCCACCCGCGCCTTCCCGGTGCGCATTCGCCTGCCGGCCGCGAGCGCGAAGGGCGGATCGCAGAAGATCCTCATCACGGTGAGCGCGGAGGACGCGAGCGGCCTCGAGGTCCGCGAGAAGGCCGTGTTCCTCTCCCCGCGCCCGGAGAACTGATCCCGTGAACGGACAAGGCTCCCCGACGACTCGCCGCCCCTGGTACCGCGAGCCCTGGCCGTGGCTGATCATGGCCGGGCCGGCGACCGTCATCGTCGCCGGCATCACGACCGCGGTGATCGCCTTCCGCGGCGCCGACGGGCTCGTCGCCGACGACTACTACAAGCAGGGACTCGGGATCAACCGACAGATCGCGCGCGACCGGACGGCGCGGGAGCTCGCGATCGGCGGCGAGATCCGCGTGGCCCGGGATTCCGTCGTGCTCACGCTTCGCGCCGCGGTGGCGCTCCCGGACCGCGTGACGCTTCGCCTCGCCCACCCCTCGCGGGCTTCCGAGGACCGCGTCCTGCATCCCGCGCGCAATGCCGCCGGCGCGTGGGAGGCGCCGCTCGGCGGCGGCCTGCCCGCGGGACGCTGGCGCGCGATCGTCGAGACGGCGCAGTGGCGGGTCGCGGCGAGGATCGACACGCGCTCGGAAGCGTCGGCCGAGTTGAGGCCCGGCGTGGACTGAGCGGGAAGCGCCGCGCAACGGAAACGACGCGACAAGGGAAAGGGAAGACCCATGCTCACTCAGCGCATCGCCTGGATCCTCTGGCCGGCGTTCCTCGTCGCCTGCGCGATGGAGGTCGTCTTCTTCACCCTCTTCGACCCCGCGGACCTGCACCTCTTCGGGCAGCCGGTCGAGGCGAGCCGCATGACGGTCTACTCCGTGGGCTTCTTCCTCTTCTGGGGCGTCGGCGCGGCCTCGAGCTTCCTCACCTGCTTCCTGCAGCGCTCTCCCTGGGAAGTGAACCGCTGCCCGCTGCCGCCGGTGGCCCGTCCCGAGGGCTGCCCGAAGAGGGACGGCGACGCGGGCTGCGCCTGAGGCGCCCGGCCGCGCCCCGGCGCGCCTAGAGGACCTTCACGACGTCGACGAGGCTCGGGTCGTCGGGCACCGGGTAGGCCTCGAAGCCCAGCCGGTCCATGAGCTCCAGCATCGAGTCGTTCGAGGCCAGCACGAGACCGCGCAGGCGCTCGATGCCGGCGAAGCGCGCGTGCGCCATGAGGCGGCCCATGAGCTTGGAGGCGAGCCCCTTGCGCTGGGCCCGGTCGGCGATGACGACGGCGAACTCGGCGCTCGCGGGATTGGGGTCGCGCACGTAGCGCGCGACCCCGATGATCGACTCGCCCCCCGCCTCCCGGCAGGTGGCGATGAGGGCCATCTCGCGGTCGTAGTCGATCTGGGTGAAGCGCGCCACCATTTCCGGCGTGACGTGGCGAACGATCGAGAGGAAGCGCAGGTAGCGCGACTCCTCCGAGAGCGCGGTGATGAACGCGGTCTCCTTCTCGGCGTCCTCGGGGCGGATCGGGCGGATCGTCACCTCGGTGCCGTCGCGAAGGCGCTCCACGGCCTCCAGCGCGGCCGGATAGGGGTGGATCGCGAGGTGCGAGTAGCGGCTGTCGAGCCTGCGGTGGTCCGGATCGACGACGACGCGGGCGTCGAGCGCGATGGCGCCCGTGGGATCGAGCAGCAACGGGTTGATGTCCATCTCCGCGACCCACGGAAGCGAGCACACGAGGTCGGAGACGCGCAGCAGGACGTCGATCAGCGCCTCGCGGTTGGCCGCGGGAACGTTCCGGTAGGCGCCGAGGAGCCGTGCGGCCCTCGTCCGGTCGATCAGCGCCCCGGCGAGCGTCACGTTGAGGGGCGGAAGACCGACGGCGTTGTCGCGCAGCAGCTCCACCGCCACGCCGCCGGAGCCGAAGCTGATCGCCGGGCCGAAGGCCGGGTCGGTCATCACGCCGATCATGAGCTCGCGCCCGTGGCGGCGCTCGACCATGGACTGGACGAGCACCCCGGTCACTCGGGCCTCGGGGCGCAGGCGCTTCACGGTCGCGATGATGTCGTCGAACTGCTGGCCGACGGCCTCCGCGTCGCGCACGTTGAGGCGAACGCCGTTCACGTCCGACTTGTGCGAGACGTCCTGCGAGAGGATCTTGAGCACCACGGGGTAGCCGATCGACTCCGCGGCGGCGACGGCGGCGTCGCGGGTCTCCGCCACCGCGAAGGGCGGCACGGGAATGCCGAATGCCGCGAGGAGTCCCTTGGCCTCGACCTCGTTGAGAAGCGTCCTGCCCTCGGCGAGGGCGGCCTGGAAGATGCGCTCGGCCTGCGGGATGCCGTGCTCCGCGGCCGTCGACCTCGGGGGCGGCGATTCCAGGAGCAGCTTCTGGTTCTTCACGTAGGAGGCGAGGGCGGCGAAGGCCTGCACCGCGACCTCGCCGGCCCGGTAGGCGGGAATGCCGGCGGCCTCCACGCGATGGCGCGTGTCCACGACGCCGCTCTCGCCCAGCCAGGCGGTCAGGAAGGGCTTGGCGCACTCCTTGGCCACCGGAAGGATCCCGTCGGCCACCGACTCGGCGCTCGCGATCCCCGTGGGGCAGAAGACGGTGAGCACGGCGTCCACGTTCGGGTCCTCGGCCACGATCGAAGCGGCGCCGCCGAAGCGCTCGCCGTCGGCGTCCCCGATCACGTCGACGGGATTGCCGTGCGACCAGTGCCGGGGCAGCACCCCGTTCAGCTTCTCGATGGTCTCCGGCGCGAGCGTCGCGAGCCGCAGGTCCTCGGAGCTCACGGCGTCGGCCGCGAGCACGCCCGGGCCGCCCCCGTTGGTCACGATCGCCAAGCGGTCGCCATGCGGCCTGCGGCGCGAGGACAGGGCCCGCGCGGCCGCGAAGAGGTCCTGGGCGCTGTGCACGCGCACGACGCCGCAACGGGCGAGCACCGCGTCGAAGACCGCGTCGTTGCCGACCAGCGCGCCGGTGTGGGACCGGGCCGCCTGGGAGCCCGAGGCGTAGCGGCCCACCTTGAGGACGATCACGGGCTTCGCCCGGGCGATGGCGCGCAGGCTGCTGATGAAGGTGCGGCCGTGGTGCACGCCCTCCACGTAGAGCAGGACGCTCTCGGTCTTGTGGTCGAAGAGGAGGTAGTCGAGCACGTCGCCGAAGTCGACGTCGGCCGCGGCGCCCAGGGAGATCACGCTCGACAGTCCCACCTTGGTGCTCGCCGCCCAGTCGACGAGCGCCGTGCAGATCGCGCCCGACTGGGACACGAGGGCGATGCTGCCGGGTTCGCAGGCGGTCCGGGCGAAGGAGGCGTTGAGCCCGATGGAGGGGCGCAGCATCCCGACGCAATTGGGCCCGAGGATGCGCACGTCGGCCTCGCGGGCGATCTCGAGGACGCGCGTCTCGAGCGCCTTGCCCTCCTCGCCGGTCTCGCCGAAGCCCGCCGACAGGACGATCGCCGCCGGCACGCCGGCGCTTCCCGCCTGCGCGATGATCTTCGGGATGGCGGCCGCGGGCGCCGTCACGATCGCGAGGTCCACCGGCTGGGGCAGGGCCTCCAGGCTCGGGTGGCAGGGCACGCCGTCGATCTCGGCATGCTTCGGGTTCACGAGGTGGATGGGGCCGAGGAAGCCGCCGTTGCGCAGGTTCGAGAGCACCACCTGGCCGAGGGAGCCCGCCCGCTTGCTCGCCCCCACCAGGGCGACCGAGCCCGGGGAGAGCAGCGGGTGGAGCGGGTGGATCAGCTTGGAGATGCCCGGCGAGGCGGGAACGGCCGCCGAGTCAGGAACCCGGAAGCGGTTGGCGGCGAGGCGGTTCCTCAGCTTGGTGCTCATGGTCGCGGTTCATCCCGTGAAGTGCGAGGGTCCGGTGCGCTTCTCCGCGATCTCCTGGCAGCGCACGCACCTCGAGGCGGCCGGCTGGGCCTCGAGGCGGGCGAAGCCGATCGCCTCGCCGCAATCCTCGCACAATCCGTACTCGCCGCTCGCGAGGCGCCTTTCGGCCTCCACGATCGCGAGGAGGGCCGCGCGGACCTGGCTCGCGCCGGCCACGTCGCGCCCGAACTCCGCCTCCGCCAGCGCGCCGTCGCCCGTGAGGCCCAGGTCGCGGAAGAGCTCCGCGTCCTCGCCGCTCAGCTCCCCGGCGGAGCGGCGCACGCCCGCGAGCGCCTCGCCCTTCAACCGGGCGAGCGCATCGCGAAGGCGAGCGAGCTGGCGGGCATCGAGCCCGCCAGCGCCGGGAGGCGCACCCATCAGCGGACCACGAGCACCGGCACCGTCGTGCGCGCGAGCACCTTCTGCGTCTCGCTGCCGAGGAGCAGCGCCTCGAAGCCCTTGCGGCCGTGGGAGGCCATCACGATCAGGTCGGACTTCGCCTTGCGGGCCGCCGAGAGGATCTGCTCCGCCGGGGAATCGCCGAAGAGGTGCAGCGTCTCGGCCTCGGCGCCTTCCTTGAGCGCCGCGGCCACGTCCTTCGCGAAGACCTTTTCCGCGGCCGCCTTGCAGTCGCGCTTGTAGTCCTTTTCCGAGGGCCAGTCGATCATGACGCCATCGGGGTAGTAGGGGGTGCGGTAGTCGGGCGTCACGTGGACGAGGGTCAGCAGCCCGCCGGAGCCGTGCGCCAGCGCGGCGGCGGTCTTCACGGCGTTTGCGGAGCGCTTCGAGCCATCGGTGGCGCACAGGATGCGTCTGAACATGGCCTGTCTCCTCTGGGAAAGGGGGTGCTGAAATCCATGCTACGCGCCGACCCCCCACCCCCCTTGACGGGGATCAAGCGGCCCGCGGCGCCCTCGGAAGGGGCTTCAGGAGGCGTTCTGGGCCTGCGCCGTCACGCGCTTCAGGCCCGCGATGTCCAGGATCCGCACGTGCTTCTGGTGCACCTCGATCAGGCCGTCCTCCTGGAAGCGCGAGAAGAGGCGGCTCACGGTCTCGAGCTTCATGCCGAGGTAGCTCCCGATCTCGTCGCGCGTCATGCGCAGCACGAATTCCGAGGCGGAGAAGCCGCGGGCGGTGAGCCGCTGCGAGAGGTTCACGAGGAAGGCCGCGAGGCGCTCCTCCGCGCGCATCGACCCGAGCAGCATCATCACGCCCTGGTCGCGAACGATCTCGCGGGAGAGCACCTTGTGGAAGTGGCGCTGCAGGGGCTCGAAGCTGCGCGAGAGGTCCTCCACGCGCGCGAAGGGCATCACGCACACCTCGCTGTCCTCGAGCGCGGTGAGCGTGCAGGTGTGACGGTCGGCGCCGATGCCGTCCATGCCGAGGATCTCGCCGGCCATGTAGAACCCGGTCACCTGCTCGCGCCCGTCGCCGCTCGTGAGGGTGCTCTTGAAGAACCCGAAGCGCACGGCGTAGAGGGCCGAGAAGGGTTCCCCGCCGTAGAAGAGGCTGTCGCCGCGCCGCACCTTGCGCCGGGTGGACACCAGGGTGTCGAGCGTCGCCAGCTCGCTCGCGTCGAGCCCCACGGGAAGGCAGAGCTCGCGCAGGCTGCACTGGGAACAGGCGGTGCGCAGGCGTGCGAGGGTGCCGAGGGCGGGCTCGTTCATGGTGCGCATTGTAGACGGCAGGAAAGCGCCCGGCGACCCTTGATCCCCATCAATTCCCGTGCATCCCATTGACGCAAGATGCGATCCATGCTTTCGACCGCGCAACCGCCCTCCCCCCCCTCGGCCCTCCGCCCGGAGTCCCTGCCGGCCCAGATCGACCTGGACCTGGTGAGCCGCTTCGACAAGCTGGGGCCGCGCTACACGAGCTACCCCACCGCCGACCGCTTCGTGGAAGGCTTCGGCGCGGCGGATTTCGAGCGGGCCATGCGCGAGCGCGCCGCGGGCGGCTCCCGCGCGCCGCTTTCGCTCTACGTCCACCTGCCCTTCTGCAACACGATCTGCTTCTACTGCGGCTGCAACAAGGTCGTCACGCGCGACAAGTCGCGCGCCGCCCGCTACCTGGACTACCTCGGCCGCGAGGTCGCGATGCAGGCCGCGCTCGCGGGCGACGCCCGCCGGGTGCGCCAGATGCACTGGGGCGGCGGCACGCCCACCTTCCTCTCCGACGAGGAGCTGCGCCAGGTCTGGGACGTCCTGCGCTCGAACTTCGACTTCGCCCCCGACGGCGAGTACGCGATCGAGATCGACCCGCGCTCCTGCTCGCCCGAGACGATCCGGCTCCTGGCCGGGCTCGGGTTCAACCGCGCGAGCTTCGGCGTGCAGGACTTCGACCCGGCGGTGCAGCGCGCGGTGAACCGCATCCAGCCCTACGAGATGACGCGCGACGTCGTGGCCGCCTCGCGCGCGAGCGGCTTCAGGTCCCTCAACGTGGACTTGATCTACGGCCTGCCCAAGCAGAGCGTGTCGAGCTTCGCCGATACCGTGGAGCGCGTGCTCGAGCTGCGCCCCGACCGCATCGCCCTGTACAGCTACGCGCACCTGCCCCAGCGCTTCAAGCCGCAGCGGCGGATCCTCGACGCCGACCTGCCCAGCGCCCCCGAGAAGCTCTCCATCCTCGCGCGCGCGATCGAGCTCTTCAACCGCGCGGGCTACATCTACATCGGCATGGACCACTTCGCCCTGCCCGACGACGAGCTCGCCCGCGCCCAGCGCGACGGCACGCTCACGCGCAACTTCCAGGGCTACACCGTGGGGCCCGACGGGGACATGCTCTCCTTCGGCGTCTCCGCGATCGGCAAGGTGGGACCCACCTACAGCCAGAACGCCCGCGACCTCCCCGCGTACTACGAGACCCTCGACCAGGGACGCCTGCCCGTCGTGCGCGGACTCGAGCTCACGGCGGACGACCTCGCGCGCCGCGCGGTCATCGTCGCGCTCATGTGCCAGTTCGGCGTGTCCTTCGACGCGATCGGCGCCGCGCACGGCGTGAAGTTCGACGACTACTTCGCCTTCGAACTGGAGGCGCTCCGCGAATTCGAGGACCTCGGGCTCGTCGTGCGCGAGCCGGGCGCGATCGCCGTGACCCCGAAGGGCCGCTTCTTCGTGCGCGCCGTCGGCGCCGTCTTCGACCGCTACCTCCGGGAGCAGGACAAGGCGCGCGTCGCCTACTCGCGCATCATCTAGCGCCTCCCGAGGGCGAGGCCCGGTGACCGGTCCCCTGGCGCTCAGCGCCTGCCTCCTCGCCCTTTTCGGGACGGCCCACTGCGCCGCCATGTGCGGCGGCTTCGTCGCCGCGGCCTTCCATCCCCTCGCGGGCGAACGCCGGGCGGGATCGGGCGCCCTCGCGGCCCTGCTCATGCATTCCGGGCGGCTCGCCTCCTATGCCTGCGCCGGCGCCGTCGCGGGCTCTCTCGGCGCCACGCCCGCGCTCCTGCTGGGATCGGCCCGCTTCCAGGCAGTCCTCTTTTCCCTCGCCGCCCTCGCCCTGGCGGTGACGGGGCTTCGCATCGCCGGGATTCGCCTGGCGAGGCCGGAGAGCGCCGCGTTCCTCGATCCCGTCTGGCGCCGCGCGACGGCCGCGGCGCGCCGCCTGGGCCCGGCGGACACGCTGCCGAAGCGGCTGGGCCTCGGCTTGCTCTGGGGCTGGGCCCCGTGCGCCCTCGTCTATTCCGCCCTGCCGCTCGCGCTGGTGAGCGGCGGCGCAACGGGCGGGGCGCTGGTGATGCTCGCCTTCGGCCTGGGGACGCTGCCGGCGCTCCTGGGGGCGGGATGGCTCGTCGCGCGCGCGGGCGCGCTCCTCCCGGGCCGGACCGCCCGGCGCCTCGCCGGGGGCCTGATCGTGGTTCTCGCCCTGGCGGGCATCGCCCAGGCCCTGGGCGTGGCCGACACGGCGCTCGGCGCCTTCTGCGTGGCGCCACCGCCCTGAGCTAGCGGGAGATCTCCGGGAACTCTCCCCCGAGGCGCACGGCCACCGTCCCGGCCACGACGCCCCGCTCGTCCAGCATCACCGAGAATTCCGAAAGGTAGCCCCAGGCGTCCCGGAAACGGTAGTCCCACGCCACCTGCCGCTTGTTCGGGAAGTCGATCGTCCGCCAGGGAGGCCCGATGAGGCGCTCGACTTCCGCGCGGGTCGTGCCCGCGCCGATGAGGCGGAAGCGATCCTCGGTCAGGGCCTGCTCCAGGCGCGCGAGGGTCCCATCCGGCGCGAGGTGCGCCATCCAGGTTTCCGTGCCCCCCGGCCCGTGCGCAAAGACCAGCTGGCGGCCGCCGTCGCTCGCGTCGAAGGCGAGCGCGGGCTCCCCGAGTGCCGCGCGCACCTCGCCCTCGCGGGAGCGGCCCGGCTCGAGACGCTGCAGGCCCGCCGCCGCGCACCCGGCCAGGAGGAGTGCGGCGACGAGCGTCACGGGTCGTGTGATCGGCATGGCACGCCTTCCTGCGCGAATGCATTGCCGATTATGATGCTCCGGAATTCCCGCGAATCGCCAATCCCCCCGAGCAACCCCGGAAACCGACATGAGCGACGCCCTCAACTACCTCGTCAAGGCACGTCCCGCCGCGATCGGCCCCTACCTCGCCTTCCTGAAGGAGGCCGGCCGCCACCTCGACCCGAAGACCCGCAACCTGATCTCCGTGATCACCAAGGTCCACTCGCAGACGCGAAACGGCTTCAAGCAGTACCTCGGACGGGCGCTGCGCGAGGGCGCCTCGCCCGACGAGGTGCTCGACGCGCTTCTCATGGCCTTCCCGGCCCTGGGTCTCGCGAAGATCGTGTGGGCGGTCGACATCATCCTCGAGATGAAGATCCCGGGCTTCGACCCGGAGCGGCTGGGCGGGAAGGCTGTGCCCGCGTGGCACGACGTCGCCGCGCTCGCCGAGCTCCCGGCCGACGGCGTGAAGCGCTTCGAGTGCGGCGAGCGCGGGCTCTTCATCCTGCGCACGCCGGCGCAGATCCGCGTCTACGACAGCCGCTGCCCGCACCAGGTCACGAACATCCCCGAGCTCGCGGTGAAGGGGCTCACGCTCACCTGCCCGAAGCACGAATGGGCCTTCGACCTCGCGACCGGGGAATGCATCGCCAAGGGCACGAGCCCGCTCAACCGGCTCGAGCACCGGATCACCGGCGAGCGGATCGAGGTCCTCTGGTAGCCGCGCGGGAAGCCTAGCGCGCGGAGTGGCCCGCGAGCTTCACTTCCACCTTCTCCGTGAGTCCCGCGTAGTACTCGCGCAGGATCTCGAGCACCTCGGGGCGGCTGAACTCCGCGGGCACGTCGGCGCCCTCGGAGAGCCACTTGCGCAGCTTCGTCCCCGACACCAGCAGCCGGTCCTCGTCGCCGTGCGGGCAGGTGCGCGCCGAGGCCATGCCCCCGCAGCGATAGCACCAGAAGGTCCAGTCGATCTTGAGCGGGAGGGTCTCGAGCGAGCCGTGCGGGATCTGGTCGAAGATGTGGTGCGCGTCGAAGGGCCCGTAGTAGCTCCCCACGCCCGCGTGGTCGCGCCCGACGATCTGGTGGGAGCACCCGTAGTTCTGCCGGAAGAGCGCGTGCAGCAGCGCCTCGCGCGGCCCCGCGTAGCGCATGTCCAGCGGGTAGCCCGCCTGCACCACCGTCTTGCCGAGGAAGTACTTCTCGGTGAGGACCGCGATGGCCCGGGTGCGCACGTCCGCCGGGATGTCGCCGGGCTTCAGGTTTCCCAGCAGCGAGTGGATGAGCACGCCGTCGCACACCTCGATCGCGACCTTCGCGAGGTATTCGTGGGAGCGGTGCATGGGGTTGCGCGTCTGGAAGGCGGCCACCTTCGACCACCCCAGCCGCTCGAACTCGGCGCGCGTTTCCGCGGGCGTCAGGAAGAGCGCCCCGTACTTCGCCTTGAAGCCGCCGTCGGAGAGCACCTTCACGGGACCGGCGAGGTTCACCTCGCCCTGGCTCATCACCATCTGCACGCCCGGGTGCTCGGCGTCGGCGGTGCGGAAGACGCTCGCGCACTCGTGCGCCTTGTCGATCGCGTACTTCTCGGTGACGAGCATCGTCGCGAGCACCGCGCCGTCGTCGGGGTCGAGAAGCGCCACCTCGCCGCCGACCGCGATGGCCGCGGCCTCGGCCGCGCCCGCCGAGAGCGTGATCGGGATGGGCCAGAAGAGACCCGAGGCGGTGCGCATGCCGTCGCACACCCCCTGCCAGTCGGCGTGCGTCATGAAGCCCTCGAGCGGCGTGAAGCCGCCGATGCCGAGCATGATGAGGTCGCCCTTCTCGCGCGAGCTCACGGTGAGGCGCGGCATCCCGCGCGAGCGCGCGAGCTCCGCCGCCGCCGCCTCGCCCGCGAGCGCGAGGGGCTTGAGGTCTCCGCCGCCATGGGGTTTCACCAGCGCCATCGTCTCTCCCTTGCCTTCATCTTGGTCGATCCCGTGCCGCGCGGCCCCTAGGCCACGGCCTGGTAGTAGAGGTTCTGCGGGTGGTTCGCCTCCGCGAAGAAGAACCAGCGCTCCGCCATGAGCCCCGCCATCTGCGTCGCGAGCGCCGCGGCCAGCAGGCCCGGCGGGCCGCCGGCGAAATGCGCGGCCACGAGGGCCGCGGGAAGGGCGAACGCGAAGGCGAGGAAGATCCACTTCACGCGGCGCACGAGCGCCTTCGCCTGCCCATGGAAGAACTCGCGCGTGTTGTAGGAGCCGGCCGTGTAGCCCTGCGTGATCTGGCGGATGACGGGATGGCGCACGCCGATCGCCGTCTGCGTCGTGCTCACCGGGCGAAGCCGGGCATTCCTCACGAGCGAGGCTCCGCGCGAGGCGGCGCCGAGGAGCGTGAAGGCGAGCGCGCCGCCGGCGAAGAAGGCCGTCGCCCCGGGCGCGCGCCACGCGGCGAGCGCCGCCGCCGCGGTGAATCCCGACGCGGTGCCGAGCAGGATGTAGTTGGCGACCGTGAGCGGGCTGTGCCATTCGCGCAGGAACTTCAGGCACGCGTAGATCATGCCGGTGCACACGAAGAGCGCCAGCGCGAGGATGGCGCCCGCTGCCCCGAGGGCCGCGCTCGCATCCACCGCGGCGCCGCCCGCGAACCGCACGAGCACGGGGTTCACGCCGGTGAGGTGCGCCGCCGCGTAGAGGAAAACGGTGCCCATGAAGGCCGGCAGCACGATCACTTCGCGGGAAAGCCAGGAGGTGCGCCACATCGCCGCCGAGCGCCAGGCGCGTTCCGGGCGCCCCAGGTGGAAGAAGGAGGCGACCAGGCCCGCGGCGAGGAGCGCGAGGGACGCCACGGCCGCGCTCCCGTAGAGGCCCCCGGCGCCTTCCGCGGCGAGCACGCCGAAGAGGGAAAGCGCCTGGTGGGCGAACGCGGCGAGGAAGAGCCCCTGGCCGGCGCCGAGCAGGGTGGTGAGGAGGATCACGGATAGCGCGGGACGCATGTCGGTCCTACCAGGTGACGGCGTCGTCGAGCGTGGGCTCGCTCTTGGCGGGGCGCGGCTGCTGGCGGTCCACCTTGAGCGGGTTGTCGGCGCGCTCGAGCTCGTCGGCGTGGATGCTCACGCGGGTCTTCCTCCGCGGGAGGTAGTGGTTGGCCGGGTGCGTGCCCCACTCCGGCATGAGGGGGTAGCCGCCCTCCTCGCGGATCGCCCGGGAGACCTCGCTCGCGGGATCGTGGATGTCGCCGAAGAGGCGCGCCGAGGTCGGGCAGGCGAGCACGCAGGCGGGCTTGCGGTCGCGCGGCTCCAGGGAGGCGTCGTAGATGCGATCGACGCAGAGGGTGCACTTCTTCATGACCTTGTTGTGGTCGTCGAGCTCGCGCGCGCCGTAGGGACAGGCCCAGGAGCAGTACTTGCAGCCGATGCACTTGTCGTAGTCCACGAGGACGATGCCGTCCTCCTTGCGCTTGTGCGACGCCCCCGTGGGGCAGACGGGGACGCAGGGCGGGTCCTCGCAGTGCAGGCAGGACTTGGGGAAGTGCACCGTCTCCGTGTCCGGGAAGCACCCCACCTCGTAGGTCTGGACGCGGTTGAAGAAGGTGCCGGCGTACTGCTCGCCGTAGGCCTTCGTGTCCGGCAGCGGGCCCGCCTCGCCCGAGGTGTTCCACTCCTTGCAGCTCGTGACGCAGGCGTGGCAGCCCACGCAGACGTTCAGGTCGATGACCAGCGCGAGCTGCGTCATGGCGTGGGGCTCGCGCACGCGGGCATGGGCAACGGACCTTCCGGGGAATCCCTGGGGGCGGACCGCCTATTACCGCAGCTGGGCGCCTGCAATGTCTATTCCCGAAAGGGGGAACGCCCCCCTACCCACATGGGGGAGTCCTGGCCGGAGGAGGCCCGAACGAAGGGCCCGAATTCTCGTAGAATCGTCATTGGAACACCAGATGGCGCCTCATGGAAGGCTCCCGAGGTTCCAATCGGAGGTCGAAAGCGCGTGAACACGAAGCAATCCGATTCACGTCCGGGGAAGGCCAGCGCCGCGAACGCGCCGGCCGCGGACCCCTGCCCGCCCGCCGGCAGGGTCTGCGACCTGGCCTCCAGCCACGACCTCCAGGCCCTGCTCGAGAGGGGCCTGAAGGCGATCGTCGCACTGGCCGGCGCCCGCGGCGGCGTGATCCGCCTGGCGCCCCCGGAAGGCGGGCCGATGCGGCTCGTCTGCTCCGAGGGCCTGCCCGAGGACGTCCTCGCGAAGGAAAGCCTCGTCGATCCCGGCTGCGGGATGTGCGGCGCGGCGCTGCGGACCGGCGACGTGCAGGTCGTGGATGCGTCCCTCGACTGCGCCCGGCGCATGGGCGTGTTCGCCACGGGGGCCGGGACGGGGCCCATGCTCGCGATTCCGCTGCACTGCCGCGGCGAGACGATCGGCGTCTTCAACCTGTTCTTCGACCGCGCGAGGCGCCTGCCCTCCGACATCATGGGCCTGCTGGGACCGGTGTCGGAGATGCTCGACCTCGTCCTGGACAACGCCCTCCTCGAGAAGGAACGGCTCGAGTCGACGCTCTCCGCCGAACGCCAGATGTTCGCGAGCGAGATCCACGACTCCCTGGCCCAGGGGCTCGCGTTCATGCGCATGCGCATGAGCCTGCTGCAGGACGCGATCCGCTCGCGGGAAACCACCCACGCGCTCAAGTACTTCCGCGACATCCAGGACTCCCTCGGGGAGGCCCACGCGGGGCTGCGCGAGCTGATCACGCACTTCCGCCAGCCGCTCGACCGCCAGGGGCTGGTGCACGCCCTGGAGAACACCGCGCGCACCTTCCGCAACCGCACGGGCGTGGCCCTTCGCATCGAGAACCGGGCCCGCGACCTGCGCCTGCCCGCCGAGCAGGAGGCCCAGGTCTTCCAGATCGTGCGCGAGGCGCTCGCCAACGTGATCAAGCACGCGGGCGCGAGCAACGCCCGCGTGGTGCTCGAGCGCACGGCCACGTCGCTTCGCGTGAGCGTGGAGGACGACGGCAGCGGCGCGCGCTTCTCCCGTCGCCGCGCCGCGGGCGCGCCGGACGAGCACTACGGGCTCGAGATCATGCGCGAGCGCGCGCGCCGGATCGGCGGGCGGCTGCGCATCGTGAGCGCGCCCGGCAAGGGCACGCAGGTGAGCCTGTCCATCCCGCAGTCCCGCGAGCCCCGGAGCGAGCCGTGAGCGAATCCCCCATCCGCGTCGTGCTGATCGACGACCACGGCCTCTGCCGGCGGGGGCTCGCCGAGCTCCTCGAGCACCGCGCGGGCATCCGCGTCGTCGGCGCGACCGGGGAGCCCGACGCGGCCCTGCGCCTGGTGCACGAGTTGAAGCCCGACCTCCTGATCATGGACCTGCGCATGCCCGCCATGCACGGCTTCTCGCTCCTCAAGCGGATCCGCGACGAGGGACTGGAGACGCCGGTGGTGATCCTCACCATGTGCGATTCCCACGACGACCTCGCGAACGCCCTTCGCGCCGGCGTCCGGGGCTACCTGCTCAAGGACATGGATCCGGACGACGTGGTGGACTCCATCCGGCGCGCGCTCAAGGGCGAGCTCGTGGTGGCGCCCGCCATGGCGACGAAGCTCACCCACCTCCTCGGCGCGCAGTCCGGGCGCGGCGAGGGCCGCGCCCTCACCGAGCGCGAGCTGGAGATCCTGGGCTACATCGCCCAGGGCATGAGCAACAAGGGCATCGCGAAGGCGCTCGACATCAGCCACGACACGGTGAAGCTGCACGTGCGCCACATCCTCTCGAAGCTGAACCTGAGCTCTCGCGTCGAGGCCGCCGTGTACGCGGTGGGCCGCAAGTTCTCCGGCTCCGCGCACTGAGGGGCGCGCAGCGCCCCCCGCCTCAGGCTTCCGGGGCCGCGCCCTCGGCGGCGCGGTTCGCGTCGAACCACTCCAGGCGCTCGCGCAGCCGCACCACCTCGCCCACGATGATGAGCGTCGGGGGTTTCAGCCCCGCCTCGTGCGCCCGGTCGGCGAGCGTGGCGAGATCGGCGCTCACGACGCGCTGCCCGCTCGTCGTGGCCTGCTGGACCATCGCGGCGGGCATCGACGGCGCCAGGCCGTGGGCGACGAGCTCGCGGCACAGCTCCGCGAGGTTCTGGAACCCCATGTAGATCACCACCGTCTGGCGCGGGCGCACGATCGCCGCCCAGTCGACGTGGAGCGAGCCGTCCTGGGTGTTGCCGGTGACGAAGACGCAGGACTGGGCGTAGTCGCGGTGCGTCAAGGGAATGCCCGCGTAGGAGGCCGCGCCCAGCGCCGCGGTGATGCCGGGCACCACCTCGAAGCGCACGCCGTTCGCGCCGAGGGTCTCGATCTCCTCGCCGCCGCGCCCGAAGACGAAGGGGTCTCCCGCCTTCAGGCGCAGGACCCGCCGCCCGCTCCGCGCGAGGTCCACGAGGAGCTCGTTGATCGCTTCCTGGCGCATCGCGTGGTCGCTGCGCTTCTTGCCGACGTAGATGCGCTCCGTCTTCCCGGGCACGAGCGCCATGATCTCGGGCGAGACGAGGTTGTCGTAGAGGACCACGTCGGCCTCGCGGATGAGGCGCAGCGCCTTGACGGTGAGGAGCTCGGGATCGCCCGGCCCGGTCCCCACCAGGAAGACTTCGCCCGTCCCGCTCATCCGGCGCCCGCGCCGCCACCCTCGTCCGCCGGGGCGAAGATGAAGCGGAACTCCCCCGGGGCCATTTCGACGAAGTCGATGCGCGTGCCCTCGACCAGTTCCCGGCTCGGCTCGGCCACGACGATCACGATGCCCTCGACGTCCACGGTCTCGTCCCCGGGGCGCGTGAGGTCGAAGCCCATGCCGAAGTCGAGGGAACCGTCTTCGGTGACCTTGGCGGCGACCCGGAGCACCGGCGGCTCGATACCCGCGTCGGCCGCCGACTGGCGGATCCTTTCCGCCGCCGCCTTCGTGAGCGTGATCATCGTTTGCGCCCCCGGCATCGCACCGCGTCAGCCGGCGGCGGCGGCGAGCGCGCCCACGCGGGCCGCCTTGACGCGCGCGACGTGGCGAAGGAAGCGGCGCACCCAGTCGTTGCCGCCGACGCTGCGCTGGTGCGAGTAGGAGGCCAGCACGTTGCGGTGGACGATCCCGTCGCGCCCCCCCCCGGTGCCCTCGCCCCGCTCCACGCGCCAGGCGTGCGCGAGGCCGGGAGCGGCGTGCGCGAGGGTCGAGTAGTGGAACTCGTGGGCCCGGGTCACGGCGCCCTCTCCCGCGCCCCAGGGATGCGCGGCGGTCTCGGCGAGCCGCACGTAGCCCTTGCCCACGGGCTTCGCGTGCATCACCACGTCGGCGGGCAGCGCGCCGACCATCTCGCGGGTCTCGCCGCGCCAGGTGATGGAGCGCGCGAGGTACATGAGCCCGCCGCATTCGGCGTACACGGGGAGCCCGTCCTCGATCTCGCGGCGCAGGCTCTCCCGGAAGGAGCGGTTCGCGGCGAGTCCCGCGGCCTCGACTTCCGGGAAGCCGCCGCCGATGAAGAGGCCGTCGAGCGCCGGCAGGCTCGCGTCGGCGAGCGTGTCGACGGCGACGAGATCCGCGCCGCCTTCGCGCAGGGCGTCGAGATCATCCGCGTAGTAGAACCCGAAGGCGCGGTCCCTCGCGATGCCGATCCGCAGGCCCGGCGAGACGGGCGCAGGGGCCGGCACGGCGGCCACGGGCTCCACCGCCCGCGCGCTGCGGGCGATCGCGACGAGGGCCTCCAGGTCGACGCTCGCGCAGACCGCCTCGCGCATGCCCGCCACGCGCGCGAGCGCATCGCCGAGCTCGCCGGCCGGGACCAGGCCGAGGTGGCGCTCGACGAGGGCGAGCCGGGGGTCGTCGCCGATCGCGCCCAGCACCGGGATGCCGGTGTAGCGCTCGATGGCGGCGCGAAGCTTCGCCTCGTGCCGGGCGCCGCCGACCCGGTTCAGGACCACGCCCGCCACGCGCACCCCGGGATCGAAGCTCGCGAGCCCGTGCAGGAGCGCCGCGGCGCCGCGCGACATGCCGCGCGAGTCGATCACCAGGACCACGGGCAGGCCGAGGCGCTTCGCGAGCGCCGCATTGCTGTCCGCCCCCTCGAGGTCCATCCCGTCGTGCAGGCCGAGGTTTCCCTCGACCACGGCGAGGTCGCAGCCGGCCGCGTGTCGCGCCCAGTACGCCGCGATTTCCGCCTCGCCCTGCAGGTGCGGGTCGAGGTTGCGGCAGGGGCGGCCCGCGGCGAGGCCCAGCCACTGCGGGTCGATGTAGTCGGGGCCCTTCTTGAAGGCCTGCACGGCGAGGCCCCGCGCGGCGAGGCCCGCGACGAGCCCGGTGGTGAACGTCGTCTTTCCCGAGGACCGTCCGGCGGCGGAGACGAAGATCCCGCTCATGGGATGCGCCGCGGCCCTACTTGGCCGCGGCCGCCGGGATCGCGGGGGCCGCGGCCGGGAGGATCGGCAGCGCCCGCGCGCCCACGAGCGCCACGAGGAAGGCAGCGGCAAGGCCGCCCGTTCCGAGCAGGAACTCCGGCAGGCTCGGCGCGTAGCTTCCGACGCGGCCGTCGTGGAAGGCGCTCCTCGCCTCGTAGCCGGGGAAGATCTCCAGCGGGAAGACCTGCCCGCCGATGATGAAGACGTAGAGGAAGGCGAAGGCGCCGAGCGCGACCAGCGCGGCGGCGACGGACGTCGCGCGCGCGCCGGCGAAGCGCGGGTGGAAGAGCAGCGCCAGCGGCACGAGGCTTCCCAGCCCGACGAAGCCGATCCAGAAGAGCGCGGGGTACGGCGCGCCGCCCACGAGGATGAAGCGCTCGAAGGCGGCCTGCTTCGCCCAGTAGAGGTTCGTGAGGTGGTGCACGGCCACGAAGTAGAGCGCGGCCACCACGAAGATCCCGAGGAGCCTTCGCACCCGCACGAGCATCGCCGCGTCCATCGCCTCCCCGGCCAGGCGCGCGAAGAAGGCCTGCGCCAGGTGGAAGGCCGCGAGTCCCCACGCGAGCGAGAGCGCGATGAAGAGGGGCGCGATCACGCCCGAGGCGTAGGCCTGTCGCGCCACGAGGAAGCCGAAGATGGACCCGGTGCCGGTGGTGAGGATGACGCGCCAGGCGAAGGCGGCCAGTCCCACGGGCTTCGCGAGCGGGGCGAGGCGCCGCTCGAGGAGCGCCCAGAGGTAGAGCGCGCAGATCGCGAAGAGCCCGTTGTAGAGGATCATGTTCCACGCGAAGATCGAGCGGAAGTTGTAGTGGGTCGCGGCGACGACCAGGCGCTCGGGCCGGCCCAGGTCGAGGACCAGCACCAGGAGCCCCCCGGCGAGGAGCGCCACGGTGAGGAGCACCGACAGGGGCGAGAGCGGCTTGTAGTCGGCCTCCCCGAAGACCGAGGCGATGGAGGCCACGTTGAGCGCCCCGGAGGCGGCGACGATCAGGAAGATCGCGAAGAC
This sequence comes from uncultured Pseudomonadota bacterium, assembly GCA_937898635.1. Classification (GTDB taxonomy): domain Bacteria; phylum Pseudomonadota; class Gammaproteobacteria; order Burkholderiales; family Usitatibacteraceae; genus FEB-7. The sequence continues at coordinate 24,662 of CALEJW010000189.1, forward strand.
GTGCGGCAGGCCCCACACGACCTGGTTCGACATCCCGGTCACGACGTGGCCGTGGAGTTCCATGTAGTGCGCGGCGCCGAGCGCGAGGGCGAGCACCGCCGCGCCGGCCGCCGCCAGCGTCCAGAAGGCCCGTGCCGCCGCTGCCGGCCGCCGTGTCTCGTCCATGGCCTAGAGTCCCCGGTAGCGCACGCCGTTGTCGGTGCGCAGGTCGGCCCGCAGCTGCGTGGTCGCCACGGAGGCGATCCGGCGCGAGATCTCGCTTTGCGGGTCGTTCAGGTCGCCGAAGAGGATCGCTTCGTGGCCCGCGGCCGCGCAGGCCTCGACGCAGGAGGGCGTGCCGCCGCGGTCGACCTTGTGCACGCACAGCGTGCAGCTCTCCACGCAGCCCTTGCCGCGCGGCACGTCGGGCTTCTGCCCGGTGGTCGGCTCGTGCACGAAGCTCCTCGCGTTGTACGGGCAGGCCATCATGCAATAGCGGCAGCCGATGCAGGTGTGGCGGTCCACCAGCACGATGCCGTCCTCGCGCTTGAAGGAGGCCCCGGTCGGGCAGACGTCCACGCACGGCGGCTCGGCGCAGTGCTGGCACATCACCGGGGCGGAGATCGCCTTGCCGCTCCGGAGGTCCTTCAGCTCCACCTTGCGGATCCACTGCGCGTCCGTGGCGCGCGTGGCTTCGGGAAGCCCGTGCTCGGTGTTGCAGGCGACGACGCAATCGTTGCAGCCGCTCTCGCACTTCGTGGTGTCGACGAGCATGCCCCAGCGCACCTTGCCGCTCGCCGGCTCGCCGGGAGCCTTGGCCTGCGCGTAGTCGTAGAGGAAGACGCCCGGCGCGATCATCGCGCCCGCGAGCGCCGCGGCGCCCCCGAGGAACTCGCGACGGCGCTTGTCCACCGGGTTCACCGCGCCGCTCCCGGGACGGCCGAGGCCGTCTGCGCCGGCCTCGCCGTGGCGGCGTGGCAGTCGAAGCAGTCGAGCTTCACGGCCGCGTAGCTGTGGCAGCCCTGGCAGAAATGCCCGTCGGAGCCGAGGACGCGGCCGTCCTTCGCGTTGGCGTGGCAGTCCACGCAGCCGGCGAGGCTGTGCTTCGCGGGGCGGATCCCGCGGCGCACCGTGTCGTCGCGGTCGTGCTTGAGGAAGTCCATGTGCGAGCGGCGCATGAGCTTCGGGTCCTCGACGCAGGGCCCGGCGCGGGCCGGGTCGAGCGACGGCCCGGCCGCGAGCGCGCCGGCGCCCGCCGCGACGGCCCCGAGGAGGAGCGCCGCGGCGAGGGCGGGACGCAGGGACCCTCGCGGGAATCCGGCCATGGCCATGGGCGCGGGCGTCCCTACTCCCCGAGCCCCATCTGGATGTAGCCCGTGGGGCAGACATCCGCGCAGATGTGGCAGCCGATGCACTTGTCGTAGTCCGTGTCCACGTAGCGCCCGGTGGTCGACTTGGCCTTGGGCACCTTGAACACCGCGGTCTGCGGGCAGTAGACCACGCAGTTGTCGCACTCGAAGCACAGGCCGCAGCTCATGCAGCGCTTGGCTTCGGCGACGGCCTCGGCCTCGCCCAGGGTGCCCAGGCGCTCCTCGAAGTTGCCGAGCGCGGTCTCCTTGGTGAGGGTGATGAACTTGCGCTTCACGCGCGGCGTGTAGCCGAAGTGCCCGAGGAAGAGCTCCTCGTGCGTGATCACGTGGCGGTCGGAGCGGTTGTCGTAGTTGTGCACGGCCGCCTTCGACTCGCAGGTCCCGTGCATCGGCTCGGTCGCCTTCTCGACCGGGAGTCCCTTCTCGAGCATCTTCCTCACCAGGTCGAACTGGTGCACGTCGATCTTCGGGCGCTTCTCGGGGTCCTCGCCGCGCAGGAACCGGTCGATGCCCTCCGCGGCGATCGAGCCGTGGCCGATGGCGGTGGTGAGCAGGTGCGGGCGCAGCACGTCGCCGCCCGCGAAGACGCCGTCCTTGCCCGCCACGCGGTAGTTGCGGTCGGCGCTCACGGCGCCCTTGCCGTTGTCGAACTCCTCCAGGCCGGTGAAGTCCACGGACTGGCCGATCGCCGAGACGATGAGGTCGGCGGGAATGTCCTCCTCGGTGCCGGGCACCATGTCGATCTGCAGCCGTCCGCCGACGAACTTGGCCTCGCAGCGCGCCACGCGAAGCGCCGTCGCGCGCCCGTCCGCGCCCTTCACCAGGCCCACGGGCGCGAGCCCGCCGCGGATCTCGATTCCCTCCGCCGCGGCCTGCTCGACCTCGTGCCTGTTCGCCTGCATCTTGTCGACGGGGAAGACCGAGGTGAGCGTCACCTCCGCGCCCTGCTTGGCCGATACGTGGGCCACGTCGCTCGCCATGTGGCCGGCGATCGCGCCCTCGAAATCCGTGGGCTTCGCGTTCTCGATGTGGCCCAGGCGGCGCGCGACGGTCGCCACGTCGATGGAGGTGTCGCCGCCGCCCACCACGACGACGCGCTTGCCCACGTGGCGCAGGCGCCCGTCGTTGAAGGCCTTCAGGAAGGAAGTCGCCGTCACCACGTTGGGCGCCTGGGAGTCGGCCACGGGCAGCGGCCGGCCGCCCTGGGCGCCCATGCCGAGGAAGACCGCGTCGAACTGCTTGCGGACCTCTTCCAGGGAGATGTCGGTGCCGACGCGGCACTTCAGGCGCGTCTCGATGCCCAGGTCGAGGATGCGCTGGATCTCGGCGTCGAGGGTCTCGCGCGGCGTGCGGAAGCCCGGGATGCCGTAGCGCATCATGCCGCCCAGGTGCTCGTGGTCGTCGAAGACCGTGACCGCGTGGCCCATCATCGCCAGCTGGTAGGCGCAGGAGAGCCCCGCGGGGCCCCCGCCCAGCACGGCGACCTTCTTGCCCGTGGACTTCGTCGGCTTCGCGTACGCGAGCTTGTTCGCGTTCGCGTAGTCGCCGAGGAAGTGCTCGACGGAGTTGATGCCGACGTGGTCCTCGACCACGTTGCGGTTGCAGCCCGTCTCGCAGGGCGCCGGGCAGACCCGGCCCATGACCGAGGGGAACGGGTTCGCCTCCGTGAGGCGGCGCCAGGCGTACTCCTGCCACGGCACGCCCTGGGGCGGCTTCTCGGTCTGGCGCACGATCTGCAGCCAGCCGCGGATGTCCTCGCCGGAGGGGCAGCTTCCCTGGCACGGGGGCGTCGTCTGGATGTAGGTGGGGCACTTGTGCGACCAGGAGGCCTGGAAGATCACCTCCTGCCAGGCCGGCGGCTTGGAGTCGCCGTCCTTGTAGCGCCGGTAGTTGAGGGCGGTGCCCGGCTTGGTGTCCTGGGGGTTGGTGGCCACGGGATCCTCTGTGTGTCGTGGGTGGAAAGGGGTCGCGCCGCTAGGACTTCGCGCCGAGGCGGATCGCGGTGCTCACCAGCTGGTGAATGCCGCCGACCATGCTCCGGTCGAAGCCGTAGTAGGGCAGGACCTTGGTGAACTGCGCCTTGCAGATGGCGCAGATGGTCGCCATGAAGTTCACGCCGTGGCGATCGGCGACCTCGCGCAGCGACTCCATCCGGGGCAGCGCTCCCTTGACCCGCAGGTCGAGGATCTCGTCGGTGAGGAGCCCCCCGCCGCCGCCGCAGCAGAAGGTGGCCTCGCGGGTGGTGCCGGGGCGCATCTCCACGTAGCGGTTGGCCACCGCGCGGATGAGCGCGCGCGGGATCTCGAACTGCCCGCCGGGGTCGTCGCCCATGCGCGAGGCGCGCGCGACGTTGCAGGAATCGTGGAAGGTGACGACGCGGTGGTCGTTCGCCTCCTTGTCGAGCACGAGCGCGCCCGCCCGCGCCAGGTCCCAGGTGAGCTCGCAGATGTGCATCGGCTGGCGGTAGCGGTGGTCGAGCTGGTCCTGCAGCATCCGCGCGAAGCGGTCCTCGCCGCCCGAGCCGATGCCCGCGAGCGTGTTCCAGTAGCTGTAGGCCACCCGCCAGGCGTGGCCGCACTCGCCCACGACGATGCGCTTCACGCCGAGCTCGAGCGCGGCCTCGCGCACGCGCAGCGCGATGGCCCGCATCTGCTCGTAGTTGCCGATGAAGAGGCCGAAGTTCGCGGCCTCGGAAGCGCTCGAGGAGAGCGTCCAGGAGATGCCGGCCGCGTGGAAGACCTTCGCGTAGCCGATCAGGCTGTCCACGTGCGGCTCGGCGAAGAAGTCCGCCGAGGGCGTGACGAGGAGGACCTCCGCGCCCTTCCGGTCGAGCGGGAACTTCACGTCCGCGCCGGTCTCGTCCTTCACGTCCTCCTCGAGGCCGAGGAGCGTGTCCTCGAGCGCGGGCGCGGGCAGTCCCAGGTTGTTGCCGATCCGGTGGACCTTGCCGATGATCTCGTTCGTGTACTTCGCGCCGTAGCCCACGGTGTCCAGGATCTCGCGCGCGGCCATGGTCACCTCGGCCGTGTCGATCCCGTAGGGGCAGAACACCGAGCAGCGGCGGCACTCGGAGCACTGGTTGTAGTACTTGTACCAGTCGTCGAGGACCTCGCGCGTGAGCTCCTTCGCGCCGACGAGCTGCGGGAAGAGCTTGCCCGGCAGCGTGAAGTGGCGCCGGTAGACCCCGCGCATCAGGTCCTGGCGCGCCACGGGCATGTTCTTGGGGTCCCCCGTGCCGAGGAAGTAGTGGCACTTGTCCGAGCAGGCGCCGCAGTGCACGCAGGAGTCCAGGTAGACGCGGAGCGACCGGTGCTTGCCGACGAGCTCGCCCATCTTGGCGATCGCCTTGTCGTGCCAGTCCTCGACGAGCGCGCCGGGGAAGCCCAGCGCCTCCTGCATCTTCTCCGAGGCGACGTACGGCTTCGAGGCGGCCATCGCGTCCGGCTTCAGGGACGGGGCGACGGGGAACTCGCGAAGCGGCGGGGCGG
>CALEJW010000190.1 GCA_937898635.1 uncultured Pseudomonadota bacterium
CGAAGACCTGGGTGTAGGTCGGGCGCGGCCTCGCGCCCGGCGCCGGCGCGGGCTTCACGAGGCCCACGCCCGGGTCGAAGCGGCCGGGGCCGTGGTAGGCGATGGGGTCGTTCTCGGCGAAGGCGTAGCCCTGGCCCTTCCTCGTCACCACGTGCAGGAACTGCGGGCCCTCGAGGCGCTTCACGTTGGTGAGCGTGTCCACGAGCGCGTCGAGGTTGTGCCCGTCCACGGGCCCCGTGTAGTTCAGGCCGAACTCCTCGAAGAGGGTGGAGGGCGTGAGCATGCCCTTGGCGTGGCCCTCGAAGCGCTTGGCGAGCTCCTTCACGGGCGGGGCCACGGAGAGGATCTTGTCGGCGGTGCGCTTGGTGGCCGCGTAGAAGCGCCCGCTCATGAGCTTGGCGAGGTAGTTGTTGAGCGCGCCCACGTTCTCCGAGATCGACATGTCGTTGTCGTTCAGGACCACGATCACGTTCGCGCCGGAGTGCTTCACGTTGTTCAGCGCCTCGAAGGCCATCCCCGCGGTCATGGCGCCGTCGCCGATCACCGCGATCGCGCGCCGCTCGCCGTCCAGGTGCCGCGCGGCCACCGCCATGCCGAGGGCGGCGGAGATGGAGGTGGAGGAGTGCGCGGTGCCGAAGGTGTCGTACACCGACTCCTCGCGGCGGGGAAAGCCCGCGATGCCGCCCTTCTGGCGCAGGCCCGCCATGCCCGCGCGCCGGCCGGTGAGGATCTTGTGCCCGTAGGTCTGGTGGCCCACGTCCCAGATGAGCCGGTCCTCGGGGGTCGCGAAGACGTAGTGCAGGGCGATGGTGAGCTCCACCGTGCCCAGGTTCGAGGACAGGTGCCCCCCGGTGTTCGCGACGGAAGCGACGATGAAGCGGCGCAGCTCCGCGGCGAGGGCCGGGAGCTGCTTGCGGTCGAGCCGCCGGAGGTCCGACGGGTCGTTGATCGTCTCGAGGAGGGGGTAGGCGCTCATGGGGAGAAGCCGGCGCGCGGCCGGAGAGAGGCATTTTGCCGCAAGTCGCCGATGCCCGCCTGCGCCACCTCAAAGACCGGGCCGATTCCCCGGGCCCCGGGGCAGGGGGCCTCCCGGGCCCTAGCGGTCCCGCTTCACGATGAAGTCGGCCAGCTCGCGCAGGCGCCCGGCGCGATCGTCGAAGGCGGCGAGGGACTCGTGGGCCTCGGCGAGGAGGTCGGCGGCGAAGCGTTTCGCGTCGGGGACGCCGAGCAGGCTCGTGTAGGTCGGCTTGCCGGCCTCCCGGTCCTTGCCCACGGTCTTGCCGAGGGTCACGGCGTCGCTCTCCTCGTCGAGCACGTCGTCCACCACCTGGAAGGCGAGGCCCACGGCGCGCGCGTAGCGGTCGAGGTCCGCGCGGCGCTCCGGCGCGAGCGGCCGGCCGCACAGGGCGCCCAGCGTGACGCTGGCGCGGATGAGGGCGCCCGTCTTGTGGATGTGCATGTTCTCGAGCTCGGGCAGGGTGAGGCTGCGGCCCACGGCGTCGAGGTCGATCGCCTGGCCCCCGGCCATGCCCCGCGAGCCGCAGGCCTGCGCGAAGTGCTGGATCATCTGCAGCTGCACGTCGGGATCGTCCGCGAGGCGGTGCTCGGCGAGGAGCTGGAAGGCGAGGCTCTGCAGGGCATCTCCCGCGAGGAGCGCGGTGGCCTCGTCGAACTCCACGTGGCAGGTGGGCTTGCCGCGCCGGAGCACGTCGTCGTCCATGCAAGGCAGGTCGTCGTGGGCGAGCGAGTAGGCGTGGACCAGTTCCACGGCGGCGGCGGCGACCTCGAGGCGCGAGGCCTGGGCATCGGTGAGGAGCCCCGCGGCGAAGACGAGCATGGGACGCACGCGCTTTCCGCCGTCGAGCGAGCAGTAGCGCATCGCGTCGTGCAGCCGCGAGGGAGCGATGCGCGCCGGGGGCAGGAGCTCCGCCAGCACGCCCTCCATGCGGCCCGCCACCTCGCGCGACCAGGCGGGGAAATCCGCGGCGCTCACGATTCGGCGGCCGGGAGGTCCTTCAGCACCTCGCCCTCGAGCACGCTGATGCGCGCCTGGGCGGCGGAGAGCTTGCCCTCGCAGTGGCGCAGCAGCTCCGCGCCGCGCTGGTAGGCCGCGAGGGATTCCTCGAGGGGGAGCTTGCCGTCCTCCAGGCGCGCGACGAGGGCCTCGAGTTCCTCGAGGGCCTTCTCGAAGGGGATGTCGTCGGCGGCAGCAGGGGTGCGGGGCATGGACCGGAACCTTATCGCAATTGCGCGGCGGCGTCATGTGCGCGCGGATCGGGCCGCGTTCGCAAGTCCTTCATCCATCTCCTGAAATTCCCCGGTCGCGGGCGCCACAAAGGTTGAAAATCAGGGGAACTTTGGGCAAACTGGCCTGCTCACATCTTGTGCATGTTCGGGACGGAGCTGCAGAGTTAAAAGCTGGCTGACTCGATTAGCCCGGTGTTGTTTACATCTTTGGCTTTACCGGAGGTGCGGATAATGTCGGATTTGGCGAGCCAGCGGGCGCTCACACGCACGCCCACCCAGCTTCCCCTTTCGTGGTACTTCGACCCGAAGGTCGCGGAAATCGAGCGCAGGATCCTCTTCGACCAGGGCCCCGGCTACGTCGGCCACGCCATGATGGCGCCGCAGCCCGGCGACTACCGCGTGCTCGACTGGCGCGAGTCCGGCCCCGGCTGGGCCCTCGTGAACAACGGCGGCCGCCACGACATGGTCTCGAACGTCTGCCGCCACCGCCAGGCCGTGATGCTCTCGGGCGCGGGGCAGCTGCCCGGCGGCACCATCACCTGTCCGGTGCACCGCTGGGCCTACGACGGCGAGGGCCGCCACATCGGCGCGCCGCAGTTCCCCGATCACCCCTGCCTGGACCTTCCGCGGCGCGGGCTCCAGCACTGGCAGGGCCTGCTCTTCGAGGGGCCGCGCGACGTCGCCCGGGACCTCGCCGCCATGGGCGCGGCGAAGGACCTCGACTTCGAGGGCTACGTCCTCGACAAGATCGAGGTCGTGAACTACGACTTCAACTGGAAGACCTTCATCGAGGTCTACCTCGAGGACTACCACGTCGCGCCCTTCCACCCGGGCCTGGGCCACTTCGTCACCTGCGACGACCTGCGCTGGGAATACGGCGACTGGTACAGCGTGCAGACCGTCGGCGTGAACAAGGCGCTCGCCGAGCCCGGCAGCGCGGTCTACGCGAAGTGGCACGAGCAGGTGCTCAAGTTCCGCCGCGGCGCGCCGCCGCCCCACGGCGCCATCTGGCTCACCTACTACCCGAACATCATGGTCGAGTGGTACCCGCACGTCCTGGTCATCTCGACGCTCTGGCCCCGCGGCCCCGGGAAGTGCGTGAACGTGGTCGAGTTCTACTACCCCGAGGAGATCGCGCTCTTCGAGCGCGAGTTCGTGGAGGCCGAACAGAAGGCCTACGACGAGACCGCCCTCGAGGACAAGGAGATCTGCGACCGCATGACCCAGGGCCGGCGCGCGCTGTGGCTCGAGGGACGCGAGGAGCACGGGCCCTACCAGTCCCCGATGGAGGACGGCATGGTCCACTTCCACGAGTTCATGCGCCGCGAGGTCGCGCGGCACCTCTAGGCCGCCGGCGCGCCCCTAGCGCGCGAGGTGGCGCAGGTGCAGGACGAGCTGCCAGATCCGCTCGTCGGAGAGCTTGCGGTGCGGCGGCATCGACGTCTCCGGCGAGCCGAAGCGGATGATCCAGAAGAGCTGGCCGTCGGGCACGCCCTTGATCGTCTGGGCGCACGCGAAGTTGCGCGGCGGCGGCTCGAACTGGCTCGCGAGCGGGCCCTTGCCGTCGCCCTCCAGGCCGTGGCAGGTGGCGCAGGAGATGCGCCGCGGCTCTCCCCGGTACGCCTCCTCGCCCAGGGCGAGGTTCTCCGGCGTGGCGGTGAGCGGGTTGGGCCGGTTGTAGTACTCGTCGGGCGCCTTGCCGGTGAAGCGCGGCTGCGGGCATTCGCCGATCCCCGGTGAAGCGGTCGCGAACGGCGCGAAGCCCAGCAGGAGCCCGAGGCACGCGCCCCGGCAGGTTCTTGCGAAATCGTCCATAGCGGCCTCCAGGCGCCCCGTGGCGGGAGTCGCACACGGGAACAGCATGGCAGATGGCGCCGGGCGGCGCTTGACGCGACTCAAGCGGACAGCGCGTGGCGCCTCAGGCCGGGAACTCGTGCACCACCGCCCAGAGGGTCGCGTAGGTGTGCGCGGGGAAGTCCGCGTGCAGGGCCTCGTAGTCCTCGGGGCGCAGGGGCTCGCGCTCCTTGCCCTTGCGGATCTCCCACCAGCGCTTCTGGATCGCCTCGCGCACCGCGGGCGCGGGCATGGCGGGCCGGCGCAGCTTCTCGTGGGTGCCGGCGAAGAGCCGGCGCTTGAGGGTCACGTCGGTCGAGGAGATGCGGAAGAGCTTGGTGAGCATCGCCGAGGTGGCGCCGTGGCGGATGAAGTGCTCGATCTGGCGCGATCGCTTGCCGATGTAGCCCACCTGGCGGATGCCGTGCTCGAAGGAGCCCGCGTCGATCTGCACCGCCACGCGCGGCTCCTGCATCTCCGAGAGGCGCACGAGGTCGTCGGTGGAGAGCGAGCGCAGCTCCGCGAACTGCGCGTCGCTCAGGCCCGGCGGCGCGGGACGGCTCTCGTCGGCGCTTCGCTGCAGCTCGCGGATGAGGTGCGTGAGGAAGAGCAGGCGCAGCTGCTGGTCGCGGATCTCGATCATGGCCTTGTCCCCCCTCCCGTCGCGTTGGCGCCGCCGCCGCGGGAGACCCGCGGGTGTGTTCGAGGAACCGAAATTGCCAACCGGTGGGGACCGTGTCAACGCGAAATCGCGGAATTTTCTTGATGCGCCGCAGCAAGGCGCGCCGGCCGCCGCGCGGGGCGCGGGCGCGGAGTTGAGAACGCGCTCGAGCTTCGCGGCGCAAGGCCGCGAAGCGCAAGGCCTTCGCGCGGAAGGCTAGTCCTCTTCCTTCGCCAGCTTGAACTGCGAAGTGAGCGCCGCCTGCGTCTGCGGGGGCACCATCGCGTAGTGGCTGTACTCGATCTGGTAGGAGCCCTGGCCGCCGGTGACGCTGCGCAGGCGCGACTGGTACTCGGTCACCTCCGAGAGCGGCACCTGGCCGGAGATCGACATGAGGTCGCCGCCGGAGGATTCCGTGCCGGTGATCTGCCCGCGCCGCGAGGAGATGTCGCTCGTCATGTCGCCCACGAAGCGGTCGGGCGCGGTGATGGTGATGTTCACGATGGGCTCGAGGATGATCGCGCCGGCCTTGAGGATCGCGTCGATCACCGCCTTGCGGCCCGCGGTCACGAAGGCGATCTCCTTGGAGTCCACGGCGTGGCTCTTGCCGTCGTAGACGATCACGCGGATGTCCTCCACGGGATGGCCCGCGATGACCCCGTTGTCGAGCGCCTGCTTCACGCCCTTCTCCACCGCGGGGATGAAGACCGTGGGGATCACGCCGCCCTTCACCTGGTCCACGAACTCGAAGCCGCTGCCGCGGGAGAGCGGCTCGACCTTGAGGTAGACCTCGCCGAACTGGCCCGCCCCGCCCGTCTGCTTCTTGTGGCGGCAGTGGCCCTCGGCCTTCTTCGTGATCGTCTCGCGGTAGGGGATCTTGGGGGGCTTCGTGTCCACCTCGAGCTTGTACTGCGTGCTCATCTTCTCCAGCTTCACCCGCATGTGCAGTTCCCCCAGCCCGCGCACGACCGTCTCGTGGGTGGTCGGGTGGCGCTCGATCCACAGGCAGGGGTCCTCGACCTCCAGCTTGTGCAGCACGTCGAAGAGGCGCTGCTCGTCGCCCTTCTTCTTCGTCTCCACCGCGATCGAGTGCATGGGCGTCGGGAAGTCGAGGGAGCGCAGGCGGATCGCGTCCTCGTCGTGGGAGTCGTGGAGCACCGCGTTGAACTCGATGTCGTCCACCTTCGCGATGGCGCCCAGGTCGCCCGGCACGAGCTCGCCCACCTCGACGTAATCCTTGCCCTGCACCGAGTAGAGGTGGCCCACCTTGAAGGGGCGCTTGCCGTCGCCGATGTAGAGCTGGGAGTCCTTGGTGATGGTGCCCTGGTGGACGCGGAAGAAGGCGACCTTGCCCACGTAGGGGTCCATCACGATCTTGAAGACGTGCGCCAGCACGTGCTTGGCGGGGTCGGGCTCGGCGTGGAATTCCTCGCCCTCGGTCGTGTCGCTCCTCACGAAGGGCGGGGGGTTGCCCTCGGTCGCGTTGGGCGCGAGGCGCGAGAGGATCTCCAGGAACTGCGGGATGCCCGCGCCGGTCTTCGCCGAGGTGAAGCACACGGGCACGAGGTGGCCCTCGCGCAGCGCCTTCTCGAAGGGCCCGTGCAGCTGCTCGGGCCGGATCTCGTCGCCCTGCTCGAGGTAGAGGTTCATGAGCTCCTCGTCCACCTCGACCACCTGCTCGACGATCGCCGTGTGCGCCGCCTTCACCCCCACGAAATCGCTGTCGCCGTCGGGGGTGAAGAAGCAGTCCACCACGTCCGCCCGGTCGTGGGCCGGCAGGTTGATCGGCAGGCACTCCTTGCCGAAGTGATCCTGGATCTTCCGGAGCAGCCCCGGCAGGTCCACGTTTTCCGCGTCGATCTTGTTCACCACGATCATGCGGCACAGGCCCCGGTTCTTCGCCCACTTCATCATGCGCGTGGTGTTCAGCTCGATGCCGTTCTGCGCGTTGATCACGACGATGGCGGTCTCCACCGCCGCGAGGGCCGCGATCGACTGGCCGGCGAAGTCGGGCATGCCGGGCGTGTCCACGAGGTGGATGTGCATGTCCTCCCAGGCGAAGTTCACGAGCGAGGAGGTGAGCGAATGCCCGTATTCCTTCTCCATCGGGTCGAAGTCGCAGACCGTGGAGCCCTTCTCGACGGTGCCGGGGGAGGCGATCGCCCCGGCCTTCCAGAGGAGGGTCTCGGCGAGCGTGGTCTTGCCGGAGCCGCCGTGTCCGACGAGGGCGAGGGTGTGGATGGATTCGGTGGTGTACTTCGGCACGATGCATTTCTCCGTCTGTTGTCGGCGCGGTCCTCCGCCGGGGAGGATCGTCGATTCGCGGGAGGGGAGGGCTGGTATCCGGGGGTCTGCGACCTTCTGAGCCCCGAATTTACACTTTCCGGGGCGATCGCGCCTCCGGCAGGAACAAGCCCAGGAGGTCGTTCAGGAAGCGCCGGCCGCGGGGGCTGGGCCGCACCGTGAAGGCGTCGCGCTCGAGGAGCCCCAGGGCCTCGGCGCGGGCCAGGGGCGCCTCGAGCGAGGCGAGCGCGAGCCCGGTGCGCTCGGCGAGGAGCGGCACCGGGAAGCCCTCCGTGAGCCTCAGCGCGTTCATCATGAACTCGAAGGCCGCGTCCGCCGCGTCGAGCTCGCGCCTTTCCTCCACCGCGTCGCCCGCGAGCGCGCGCTCCTGGTAGGCCTTGGGCTGGCGGTAGCGGGCCTCCCGCGTGATGCCCCCGGCGAAGGAAAGCTTCGAGTGCGCGCCCGCGCCCACGCCGAGGTAGTCCCCGAAGCGCCAGTAGTTGAGGTTGTGGCGCGAGCCCTTGCCCGGCTTCGCGAAGGCCGAGGTCTCGTAGTGCTCGTACCCGGCCGCGCCGAGCGCGCCCTCGATTTCCTCCTGCATGCTCGCCGCCTCGTCGTCGCCGGGCAGCGGCGGCGGGTGGCGGTGGAAGAGCGTGTTGGGTTCGAGCGTGAGGTGGTAGGCCGAGAGGTGCGCAGGCGCGAAGGCGAGGGCGGTGCGCAGGTCCGCAGCCGCCCCTTCGGGATCCTGCCCCGGCAGCGCGTACATGAGGTCGAGGTTCACGTTGGCGAAGGTCTCCATCGCCATCGCCGCCGCGCGCCGCGCCTCGCCCGCGTCGTGCACGCGGCCGATCGCCGCGAGGCTCGCGTCGTCGAAGCTCTGGATGCCCACGGAGAGCCGGTTCACGCCCGCCGCGCGGAAGTCGCGGAACTTCTCCTGCTCGAAGGTGCCCGGGTTCGCCTCGAGCGTCACCTCCGCGTCGGGCTCGACCACGAGGAGCGTGCGCGCGGCGACGAGCAGGCGCTCGATGGAGCCCGCGGAGAAGAGGCTCGGCGTGCCGCCACCGAAGAAGATCGCGTGCACCCGCCGGCCCCAGACCCGCGGCACGCTCGCCTCGAGGTCGGCGATCACCGCCTCCACGTAGCGCGCCTCGGGCACCTCGCCCCGCGCCTCGTGGGAGTTGAAGTCGCAGTACGGGCACTTCTTCAGGCACCACGGGATGTGCACGTAGAGCGTGAGGGGCGGCGGGGCCGCGAGGCGGATGCGCCCCGGCGCGGCGACGGCCACGGGCTTCACGGCGCCGCCGGGCTCCCGCCGCGCAGCCGGTCGGCGAGCAGCCTGGCCGCGAGGGCGCGGTGGCTCAGCCGGTTCTTCTCCGCGGCCGAGAGCTCCGCCGCGGTCTTGCCGAGCGCGGGCAGGAGGAAGTGGGGGTCGTAGCCGAAGCCGCCCTCGCCCCGCGGCGCGCGCGCGATCTCGCCGTGCCAGCGTCCCTCGGCGATAGCGGGCTCCGGGTCGTCCGCGCGGCGCACGAGGACGATCACGCAGACATAGTGCGCGGCGCGGTCCTCGCGGCCCTCGAGCCGCTCGACGAGGAGGGCGTTGTTCGCGCGGTCTCGCTCCTCGCGGGTGCCGAGTCTCCCGGCGAAGTACGCCGAGTGCACGCCGGGGGCGCCGCCCAGTGCGTCCACGCAAAGGCCGGAATCGTCGGCGAGCGCGGCGAGGCCCGTGTGGAGCGCGCAGTTCCTCGCCTTGGCGAGCGCGTTCTCGACGAAGGTGGGGTGCGGCTCCTCGGCCTCGGGCACGCCGAGCTCGCCCTGGGACACGGTCTCGAAGCCGAGCGGCGCGAGGATCGCGTGGAGCTCGCGCAGCTTGCCGGCGTTGTTGGACGCGATAGCAAGGCGCGTCGTCATGCCCTCACCCCCGGCCCCTCTCCCAAGGGAGAGGGGAGCAAGTTCTCCCTTCTCCCTTGGGAGAAGGGTCGGGGATGAGGGTGATCATGCGAGGGCCGCCTTCTGCATCGCGACGATCTGCGCGATCCCCTTCTGCGCGAGCGCGAGCAGGCGCTCCATCTCCTCGCGCGAGAAGGGCGCGCCCTCGGCGGTGCCCTGGATCTCGACGAACCCGCCGGCGCCGGTCATCACCACGTTCATGTCGGTGTCGCAGGCGGAGTCCTCGGCGTAGTCCAGGTCGAGGCAGGCCGCGCCGCCCACGATGCCCACGGAGACCGCGGCCACGAAGTCGCGCAGGGGCTCGCGCGTGACGAGGCCCTTGCCCTTCAGCCACGCGACCGCGTCGGCGAGCGCCACCATGGCGCCCGTGATCGCCGCGCAGCGCGTGCCGCCGTCGGCCTGCAGCACGTCGCAGTCCAGGGTGACCTGGCGCTCGCCCAGGGCCCCGAGATCCGTCACGGCGCGCAGCGCGCGTCCCACGAGGCGCTGGATCTCCTGCGTGCGGCCCGACTGCTTGCCGGCGGCCGCCTCGCGCGCGCCCCGCGTGTGGGTGGCGCGCGGCAGCATTCCGTACTCGGCGGTGACCCAGCCGGAGCCCTTGCCCTTGAGGAAGGCGGGCACCTTCTCCTCCACGCTCGCGGTGCACAGCACGCGCGTCTCGCCGAACTCCACCAGCACGGAGCCCTCGGCGTGGCGGGTGAAGCGGCGCGTGAGGCGGACGGGACGCAGCGCGTCCGCCGGGCGGTCCTGGAAGCGGGTCATGGCGTTCTTTCGGCTGGCTAGCGGGGAACCTTGCGGATCGCGCTCTGGATCTCCGCGATCGCCTTCTCGAT
>CALEJW010000191.1 GCA_937898635.1 uncultured Pseudomonadota bacterium
ATGCGCAAGTCCGACGGCACCTACACCTACTTCGTGCCGGACGTGGCCTACCACCTCGGGAAGTTCCGCCGCGGCTACGCCGCCGCGGTGAACGTGCAGGGCGCGGACCACCACTCGACGGTCACGCGCGTGCGCGCGGGGCTGCAGGCGCTCGACGCGGGGATCCCGCGCGGCTACCCCGACTACGTGCTGCACCAGATGGTCACGGTGATGAAGGGCGGCGAGGAGATGAAGATCTCCAAGCGCGCGGGCTCCTACGTGACGGTGCGCGACCTCGTCGAGGAGGCGGGCCGCGACGCGGTGCGCTGGTTCTTCCTCATGCGCAAGTCCGACTCGCACCTCGTCTTCGACATCGACCTCGCCAAGACCCAGGGCGACGAGAACCCGGTGTACTACGTGCAGTACGCGCACGCGCGGCTCTCCTCGGTGCTGCGCGAATGGGGCGGGGCCGAGGCGGAACTCGCGGCGGCCGACCTCTCCCCGCTCGGCTCCGCGCACGAGGCCGCCCTCGCGCAGGCGCTGGCGCAATTCCCCGAGGTGGTCGAGCGCGCCGCGCGCGAGTTCTCGCCGCACCTCGTGTCGTTCTACCTGCACGACGAATTGGCGGCCCGCCTGCATACCTACTACAATGCCGAGCGCTTCCTCGTCGAGGACGGGAAGGTGAAGCTCGCGCGGCTCGCCCTTGTCGCCGCGACGCGACAGGTTCTCGCCAACGGCCTCGCCGTGCTGGGCGTGAGCGCGCCGGAGAGGATGTAGATGCCCAAGGATTTCAAGAACAGCCCGTCGCCGCGCGAATCCGGCCGCACGGCGCACCCCATGCTGCTCGGGATGATCATCGGCCTGCTCATGGGCATCGTGCTCGCGCTCGGCGTGGCGCTGTGGCTCAACCGCCTCTCGAGCCCCTTCGTGGACCAGGCGAAGCCCATCGAACCCCTCGCCAAGATCGGCCCGACGCAGCCGCCGCGGCCCGAGGAGAAGGGCGCCGCCGCGAAGGCCGCGCCGGAGAAGCCGCGGACCGACCGGCCGCGCTTCGAGTTCTACACGATGCTGCCCGGCGAGAAGGAAGTCACGGACAAGGAGGCGAAATCCGCCGCCGCCCCGCCCGCCAAGGGCGGCCCCGGCTCCTCGCCCTCGCAGCCCAAGCCCTATTCCGGCGAGACCTACTGGCTGCAGGCCGGCGCCTTCGCCGAGGAGAAGGACGCCGACAACCTGAAGGCGAAGATCGCCTTCACGGGGCTCGAAGCCACGGTGAAGCCCGTGGACATCCCCGGCAAGGGGGTGCTGCACCGCGTCCGCCTCGGCCCCTACCAGAGCCTCGACGCCGTGAACCGAATCAAGGCCACGCTGTCCCAGAACGGGGTCGGCGCCACCATCATCCGCACCGACGAAGCCAAGAACCGCTGACGGAGTCCACCCATGTCCCTGCGCCGCATCCTTTCCCTCGCCCTCGCCGCCCTCGGCTTCGTCGCCGCCGGCGCCCAGGCCCAGCTCCGCGAGGGCCAGCAGTACACGCTCCTCAACCCGCCGCAGTCCACCGAAGGCGGCGGCAAGGTCGAGGTGATCGAGTTCTTCTCCTACGCCTGCGGCCACTGCTACAAGCTCGAGCCCTTCCTCGAGAGCTGGGCGAAGAAGCTCCCCGCGGACGTGAGCTTCAAGCGCGTGCCCGGCGTGGGCAGCGGCGCGTGGACGCAGCTCGGGCTCCTCTTCTACTCGCTCGAGGCGATGGGCAAGCTCGACACCGTGCACGCGAAGGCCTTCGACGCGATCCACAAGGAGAACACCAACCTCGCGAACCCGAAGGTGCGCGAGTCCTGGCTCGCGAAGCAGGGCCTGGACGTGGCCCAGTACGGCGCGGTGGAGAAGTCCTTCACCGTGCAGTCGAAGATCTCCCGCGCCGGCCAGCTCATGGGCGCCTACAAGGTCGACGGCGTGCCGATGCTCGTCGTGAACGGCCGCTACGTGACCTCCACCACCCACGCGGGCAGCCCCGAGGCCGTGGTCGGCGTGGTCGATCAGCTGATCGCGATGGCGCGCAAGGACATGGTCGCCGGCGCGCCCGCCGCGAAGCCCGCCTCCCTCAAGAAATAGGGATTGCCTCGAGCGGGGCCGGGATACTTTCCGCCGAAGTATCCCGGCCCCGTTCCCTTTCATGGTCGTCTTCCTCACCGGCGCGAGCAGCGGCATCGGCGAGGCGCTCGCGCGCCACTATGCCTCGCGGGGCGCCAAGCTCGGCCTCGTCGCGCGGCGCGGCGAGCGGCTGGAGGCGCTGCGGGATTCGCTGCCCGGCGGGGCGGAGACCTACATCGCCGACGTCCGCGACCTCGGCGCCCTGCAGGCCGCGGCGGCCGACTTCCTCGCGAGGCACGGTCCGCCGGACCTCGTGATCGCCAATGCCGGGATTTCCCGCGGCACCCTCACCGAGCATGCGGCCGATTCGGAGACCTTCCGCCACATCCTCGAGGTGAACGTCGTGGGGATCGTGAACACCTTCCAGCCCTTCCTCGCGCCGATGCGCAAGGCCGGGCGCGGCACGCTGGCGGGCGTGGCGAGCGTGGCGGGCTACCGGGGCATGCCCGGGTCGGGCGCCTACAGCGCCTCGAAGGCCGCCGCCATCCGCTACCTCGAGAGCCTGCGCGTGGAGCTGCGCGGCACGGGGCTGCGCGTGGCGACCGTCTGCCCCGGCTACATCGCCACGCCGATGACGGAGAAGAACCCGTACCCGATGCCCTTCATCATCGGCGCCGACGACTTCGCCCGCCGCTTCGCGCGCGCGCTCGACGCGGGCAAGGACTACGCGGTCATCCCCTGGCCCATGGCGATCGTGGCGCGCCTGCTCGCGATCCTGCCCAACGCCCTCTTCGATGCGGCCTTCGCCCGCGCCGGCCGCAAGCCCCGAGATTAATGGGGTCAG
>CALEJW010000192.1 GCA_937898635.1 uncultured Pseudomonadota bacterium
CGTGGCGAAGGTCGTGGCGAAGGTCGTGGTGACGGACGCGGACGCGGCGAGGGTCGTGGCCGCGGCGATGGCCGTCGCGGCGAAGGCCGAGGCGAGGCTCGTGGCGAAGGCCGCGGTGAAGGCCGCGGTGAAGGCCGAGGCGAGGCGCGCGGCGAAGGCCGAAGCGAAGGCCGCGGCGAAGGCCGCGGCGAGGCGCGCGGTGAAGGCCGTGGCGAAGGCCGCGGCGAGGCTCGCGGCGAAGGCCGCCAGGACGGCCGCCGGCGCGGCCAGCGCGGCGGCGAGCCGCGCGTGCCCCGGGAACCCGAAGTGCCCACCGCCGGCGCGAACGAACCCGTGTCCGCGCTGACGGCGCACGCCGTGGTCCCCGGTGCGGATGCGCCGGTCGCCGAGGGTGAAGGCGGACGCCGGCGCCGTCGTGGACGCGGACGCGGCCGCGGCGACCGTGCCGAGCGGCCGCAGGAAACACTCGCGGAGCTCAGGGCCGACTTTCCGGCCGAGGAAGTCGACGAGGCCGCGCCCTCGAGGCCGCCTCGCGGGCGTCCCGCCGTCGAGCCCGTGGAAGCCCCGCGCCCGGCGGCAGCCGCCGAGCGCATGCCCGCGGTCGAGCCCGAGTCCCCGGCGCCGCCCGCGTGGAGCGACATTGCCGAAGCGCCCGTCGCCCAGGCTCGCGCACCCGAGGCGCCCGAAGCGCCCGCTGCAGCGAGGCCCGTGGAACCCGCCGTGGAGCGGGTCGCCCCGCCACCGCTTCCCGTCGGCGAGCCCTTGCCCCACCCGCCGCAGGTCATCGCCTCCTTCGCCCCGCCGCCGGCCACCTATCGCGTCGTGAGCGAGGTGGACGAGATCGGCGGCGAGCCGACGCGGCCGGTGCGCAAGCGCCGCGAGAGCGCCGGTGACGTCGCGCCCGCCGAGCCGCTGCAGCTCGTGGAGACGGCGAGCGACAAGGTCGTCCCGGCCGCCGTCTTCGAGGACGAGGCGCCGCGCCCGCCGGTGCGCCGCCGGCGCCGTTCGCTCGACGCGATCCCCGAGGAGCCGTTGCAGCTCGTGGAGACCGCGCCCGGCGCCTCGGCGCCGGCCGGCGACAACCCGCCCGCGCAGGCCTGAGGCGCGATGCCCGCGCCGATCGAGTTCTGGTTCGACTTCTCCTCGCCCTACGGCTACATCGCCTCGGAGCTGATCGACGAGGTGGCCGCGCGGCACGGGCGGGAAGTGAACCGGTACCCGATCCTGCTCGGTCCGATCTTCAAGGCCGTGGGCACGGCGCCGCTTGCGCTGCTGCCCATCAAGGGCGACTACGCGAGGATCGACTTCGCGCGGACGGCGCGCCACCACAAGGTGGCGTTCCGCCTGCCGGCGAACTTTCCGGTGGGTACGCAGGTGGCCGCGCGGGCCTTCTACCTCATCGCCGACGACGATCCGGCGCGCGCGCGCGACTTCGCCCGCCGCGTCTACCGGGCCTACTTCGCCGAAGGGCGCGACGTGGCCGATATCGCGGAGGTGCTTGCGCTCGCCTCGGCGAGCGGCGCCGACGCCGGGGCGCTCGCCGAACCCCTGAAGGGCGAGGCGATCAAGGAACGCGTGAAGGCCCAGGTCGACCGGGCCATGAAGTCCGGCGTCTTCGGCTCGCCCCACTTCATCGTGGACGGGGAGCCCTTCTGGGGCGTGGACCGGATCCCGATGATGGAGGAGTGGATGCGTTCGGGCGGCTGGTAGCCCCCTCCTCGCCCAGGCCGAGCATGACGGCCACCGCCGCGCCGAGGGCGGAGCGCTCGGCCGCGGGAAGCTTCCGGATCCATCCCTCGAGGCGCGCCACGCGGCGCGCCTTTCCCCTTTCCATCACCACGCGGCCCCGGGACGTCGCCTCGATCACGAAGCTGCGGGCGTCGCCGGGATGGCCCGCGCGCCGCACCAGCCCGTCGCGCTCGAGACCCTGGACGAGGCGCGTCATGGTCGGGCGCTTCACCTGCTCGGCGGCCGCGAGCGCCCCGAGGGTCTGCGGGCCGCGGAAGACGAGCACCGAGAGGGCCGAGAGCCGGGGCGCGGAAAGTCCGCTCGCGTCGTCCTCCCGGCGCAGGCGGCGCAGCAGCCGCAGGGCCGCGCGGTGCAGGGCCTCGGCGAGGGCGGCGGGGGCTTGCGTCACGTCCGCGCGGGTGTATAGTTAGCCACGCTAACTATCATGCCCGCAACCGGAAAGGGAGGCAAGCATGGCGCAGGCACCCTCGATCGAGTCCATCGGCCAGATCGCCGTCAACGTGAAGGACACGGCCCGGGCGCGGGCCTTCTACCGGGACGTGCTCGGGCTGCGGCACCTCTTCGACGCCGGCCGCGACCTCGCCTTCTTCCAGTGCGGCGGCGTGCGCCTGATGCTCTCGCCCCCGGAGAAGCCCGAGCACGACCACCCGGGCTCCATCATCTACTACAAGGTGGCCGACCTCGACGCCACCCACGCGGCGATGGTCGCCCGGGGCGCGGCCTTCGAGGCGGCGCCGCACCTGGTGGCGGCGATGCCGGACCACGAGCTGTGGATGGCGTTCCTGCGCGACACGGAAGGCAACCTCCTCGCCCTCATGCAGGAGAAGCGCCCCGCCTGAGGCGCGCGCGCCCCTAGCGCGCCATGGCGTAGAACTCGTCGTTGGGCCGCATGGCCGTGAGGTTCGCCATGCGGTTGGAGAGCGCGAAGAAGGCCGCGATCGCGCCCACGTCCCACACGTCCTCGTCGGAGAGCCCCTGGGCGCGCAGGGGCGCGAAGTCCTCGTCCTCCACGCGGTGCGCCTCCAGCGCCACCTTCATCGCGAAGTCGAGGATCGCCCGCTCCCGCGGCGAGAGGTCCGCCTTGAGGTAGTTGCCCGCCACCTGGTCGGCGATGAGCGGCTTCTTCGAGTACGCCCGCAGGATCGCCCCGTGGGCCACGATGCAGTACAGGCAGCGGTTCGCGGCGGAGGTCGCGACCACGATCATCTCCTTTTCCGCCTTGGTGAGGTTTCCCGCGCGCAGCATGAGCGCGTCGTGGTAGGCGAAGAAGGCGCGGAACTCGTCCGGTCGGTGCGCGAGCACCACGAAGACGTTGGGCACGAAGCCCGCCTTCTCCTGGACCTTGGCGATGCGCTCGCGGATGTCCTCGGGGAGCTCGGAGAGATTCGGCACCGGGAACCGGCTCGGGGAATGCTTGCTCATGTTCGCCTCCTGGTCGTCAACGATCCGTTCCGGCGAGGATCTCCTCGAGCAGCCGCCCGGAGGCCTCCTCCACCATGTCCAGCACCTCCTCGAACCCGCGCGCGCCTCCGTAGTAGGGATCGGGCACGTCCCGGCCGCGCCACTGCGCCGAGTGGTCGAGGAACATCGCGAGGCTCGCGGGGGAACCCGCCGGCGCGATCGCCTCGAGGAGCCTCAGGTGCCCCCGGTCCATCGCGAGGACGCGGTCGAACTCGAGGAAGTCGCGCGGCGAGACCTGCCGTGCCCTCAGGGGCGAGAGGTCGTAGCCGCGCCGTGCCGCGTGCGCGACGGCGCGCGGGTCCGGCGCCTCCCCCACGTGGTAATCGTGCGTGCCCGCGGAGTCGATGCGCACCCGGGCGAGCGCGCCGCGCCGCCGCGCGAGCTCGCGCAGGACGCCCTCGGCGGTGGGCGAGCGGCAGATGTTGCCGGTGCACACGAAGAGGACGCCGAAGGGCCGCTCAGCCACCGCCCACCTCCATCAGCCGCTCGCGGGCGAGGCGCAGCTCGTCGCGCAGGCTCGCCGCGCGCTCGAACTCGAGGTTCCTCGCCGCCTCCAGCATCTCCTTCTCGAGCTTCCTCACGCGCTGGTCGAGCTGCTTCTCGCCCAGGGCCTCGATCGCGGCGGCCTCCTTCGCGAGGCGCCGGGACTCCTTCGCCCCGTCCGCGTCGTAGACGCCGTCGATCAGGTCCTTGATGCGCTTCACCACGCCCCGGGGCTCGATGCCGTGGGCGAGGTTGAAGGCCACCTGCTTCGCCCGCCTGCGCTCGGTCTCGCCGATGGCGGCCTTCATGGATTCCGTCATGGTGTCGGCGTAGAGGATCGCCGTGCCGTTGATGTGCCGGGCCGCGCGCCCGATGGTCTGGATGAGCGAGCGCGCCGAGCGCAGGAACCCTTCCTTGTCGGCGTCGAGGATCGCCACGAGCGAGACTTCCGGGAGGTCGAGGCCCTCGCGCAGCAGGTTGATGCCCACGAGCACGTCGAAGAGGCCCTTCCTCAGGTCGCGGATGATCTCGACCCGCTCGACGGTGTCGATGTCGGAGTGCAGGTAGCGCACCTTCACGCCGTGCTCGGCGAGGTAGTCCGTCAGGTCCTCGGCCATGCGCTTGGTGAGCGTGGTGACGAGCACGCGCTCGTTCACGGCCGTGCGCTTCGTCACCTCCGAGAGGAGGTCGTCCACCTGCGAGCTCGCCGGGCGCACGATCACCCCCGGGTCCACGAGGCCCGTGGGCCGCACCACCTGCTCCACCACCTGCGAGGCGTGCTTCTGCTCGTAGTCGGCGGGGGTGGCCGAGACGAAGATCGCCTGGCGCATCTGGCGCTCGAATTCCGCGAACTTGAGCGGGCGGTTGTCGAGCGCCGAGGGCAGGCGGAAGCCGTAGGCGACGAGCGTCTCCTTGCGCGAGCGGTCGCCGTTGTACATGCCGCCCACCTGCGGGATCGTCACGTGGCTCTCGTCGACCACGAGGATCGCGTTCGCGGGAAGGTAGTCGATGAGGGTCGGCGGAGGCTCGCCCGGGGCGCGGCCGGAGAGGTGGCGCGAGTAGTTCTCGATGCCCTTGCAGAAGCCCAGCTCGGAGAGCATCTCGAGGTCGAAGTGGGTGCGCTGCTGCAGGCGCTGCAGCTCCAGGAGCCGGCCCTCCTTCTGGAAGAAGTCGAGCCGCTCGCGAAGCTCCGCCTTGATCGCCTCGATCGCCTTGAGGACCGTCTCCCGCGGCGTGACGTAGTGGCTCTTCGCGTACACGGTGAAGCGCGGCACCTTCTGCCCGAGCCGGCCGGTGAGCGGGTCGAAGAGCGTGAGGCTCTCGATCTCGTCGTCGAAGAGCGAGACGCGAAGCGCCGTCTCGCCGAGCTCCGCCGGGAAGATGTCGATCGTGTCGCCGCGCACGCGGAAGGTCCCGCGCCGGAAGTCGAGGTCGTTTCGCGTGTACTGCATTCCCGCCAGGCGCCGCAGGAGGTCGCGCTGCGGCACGGGGTCGCGCTCGCGCAGGATGAGCCGCATCTCCTGGTAGTCCTCGGGGTCGCCGATGCCGTAGATGCACGACACCGTGGCCACGATCACCGTGTCGGGGCGCTCGAGCACGCTCTTGGTGGCCGAGAGGCGCAGCTGCTCGATGTGCTCGTTGATCGAGCTGTCCTTCTCGATGTAGAGGTCGCGCGAGGGCACGTAGGCCTCGGGCTGGTAGTAGTCGTAGTAGGAGACGAAGTACTCGACCGCGTTCTCCGGGAAGAACTCGCGCATCTCCGCGTAGAGCTGTGCGGCGAGCGTCTTGTTCGGGGCGATCACGAGCGCCGGGCGCCCGGTGCGCGCGATCACGTTGGCCATCGTGAAGGTCTTGCCGGACCCGGTGACGCCCAGGAGCGTCTGGTAGGCGAGCCCGTCGTTCAGGCCCTCGACCAGCGCTTCGATGGCGGCGGGCTGGTCCCCGGCGGGCTCGAAGGGCCGGTGCAGGCGAAAGGGGCTTCCGGGGTAGGTGAGGATGTCGGGCATGGGGGCGAAGCGGACGGCGAATCCGCAATTCTAGCAATCGCGCGACCCGAAGGCTCCCGCGCCCGCGCCGGGCCGGCGAAGGCCGCCGTCTTTGCTGCAGCGCAACAGCCCCGGTAAAATGCCGGGCACACTGTCGGTTTTTGCCCTTCCCGCCCCGGAGATTCCATGTCGCTCGTCGCCGCCCGCCTCTCGTCCATCAAGGCTTCCCCCACCCTCGCCGTCTCCGCCCGCGCCGCGCGCCTGAAGGGCGAGGGCAAGGACATCATCGGCCTGGGGGCCGGGGAGCCGGATTTCGACACGCCCCAGTTCATCAAGGACGCCGCCATCGCGGCGATGAACAAGGGACTGACCAAGTACACGCCCGCCGGCGGGACGGCCACGCTCAAGAAGGCCATCATCGCGAAGTTCAAGCGCGACAACGGCCTCGACTACACCGAGAAGCAGGTCCTCGTCTCCTGCGGCGGCAAGCAGACCTCCTTCAACCTGTGCCTCGCGCTCCTGAACCCGGGCGACGAGGTGATCATCCCCGCGCCCTACTGGGTGAGCTACCCGGACATGGCGATGGTGGCCGACGCGAAGCCCGTCTTCGTCGAGGCCGGCATCGAGCAGGGCTTCAAGATCACCGCGGCGCAGCTGGAGAAGGCCATCACGCCGAAGTCCCGGCTCTTCTTCATCAACAGCCCGTCGAACCCCTCGGCGGCGGTGTACACGCTGGAGGAGCTCAAGGCCCTGGGCGAGGTGCTTCGCAAGCACCCGCGCATCGTCATCGCGAGCGACGACATGTACGAGCACATCCTCCTCGACGGCTCGAAGTTCGTGAACATCCTCGACGCCTGCCCGGACCTCTACGACCGCACCGTCGTGGAGAACGGCGTCTCCAAGGCCTACTCGATGACCGGCTGGCGCATCGGCTACTGCGGCGGCCCCGCCCCGCTCATCGAGGCGATGGAGAACATCCAGTCGCACTCGACCTCCAACCCCACCTCCATCTCGCAGTACGCGGCGGAGGCGGCGCTGAACGGCGACCAGTCCTGCATCGCGCCGATGGTGGCGGCGTTCAAGGAGCGCGGCGCCTTCGTCGCCGGGGCCCTGAACCGCATCCCGGGCGTGAAGTGCCTGAAGCCCGCGGGCGCCTTCTACGTCTTCCCCGATTGCCGCGAGGCCATCAAGCGGCTCGCCGCGGCGGGCAAGCTCAAGGCGCCGACCGACCTCGCGCTCTGCGACTACCTCATGGAGCAGGACGAGGCCGTGGCCGCCGTGCCCGGCTCCGCCTTCGGCCTCGAGGGCTACCTGCGCATCTCCTTCGCCACCTCGATGGAGAACCTGAAGAAGGCGATGGAGCGCATGGCCCGCGCGATGGGCTGAAGG
>CALEJW010000193.1 GCA_937898635.1 uncultured Pseudomonadota bacterium
GCCGGTGTCGCGCACGGCCACTTCGTAGGCGCCGTTGGCGCGCCGCGCCGCGAGCGTCACCGTGCCACCCTCCGGCGTGAACTTGACCGCGTTGGAGAGCAGGTTCAGCACGACCTGCTTGAACTTGCGCTCGTCGCCGTCGTACTCGGCCACCTCGGGCGAGATCTCCGCCATCAAGTCGACGCCGCCCCGCGCCGCGCGGCCGCTCACGAGCGTCATGGCGCCGTCCAGCGCCCCGCGCACGACGAAGCGCGCGACGTCGAGCTCCATGCGTCCCGCCTCGATCTTCGAAAGGTCGAGGATGTCGTTGATGAGCTGCAGCAGGTGCCGGCCGGAATCGCGGATGTCGCCCACGAATTCCTTCTGCTTCCCATCCATGGGACCCGCCATCCCGGTGAGCATCACCTCGGCGAAGCCGATGATCGCGTTGAGCGGCGTCCTCAGCTCGTGCGACATGTTGGCGAGGAACTCGCTCTTGTGCTTGTTCGCGGCCTCTAGCTGGCGGCTCTTCTCCCGGATCTCGTTGAACAACCGGACGTTCTCGATCGCGATCACCGCCTGGTCGGCGAAGGTCTGCAGCAGGCGGACGTACTTCTCCGGGACGGGTCCCGGGTCGCGCCAGGAGACGGTCAGGGCGCCGATCGGTTGCCCGTCGCGCATCATGGGCACGCCGATGGCGGAGTGGCTCGTCCCGAAGGCGTCTCCCCGCGGATCCAGTCCCGGGTCGGAGGCGCGGTCCTCGACCTGGATCACGCGCCTTTCGAGCACGACGCGTCCCGAGACCGTCGAGGGGCTCGGGAGCCAGGGTGAATTCTCCCGAACGCGCTCGAGCCACGCAGGCGTCGTGATGGTGCTGGTGACGAAATGGATGCGCTCGCCGTCGTACCGGAACACGGTTGCGCCGGCCGCGTCGCCGAGATTGGCCGCCGCCCTCGCGATGGCCTCGAAGACCGGCATCACGTCCGAGGGCGAGCTGCTCGTCACCCGCAGGATCTCGCCGGTGGCCGTCTGCTGGCCCAGCGTCTCGCGCAGCTCCGCCGTGCGCTCCTCCACCTTGCGCTCCAGGTCGGCGTACGACTCGCGCAACTGCGCCGTCATCGTGTTGAACCTGCCGGCCAGGTCCTCCAGCTCGTCGCCCGTGCGTATCTCGATGGAGCTCGAGAGATCCCCTGCGCCGATGCGCTCCGCCCCTGCTTGAAGGGCCTGCACCGGCTTCACCATGCGCCTTGCGAGGAAAAGGCTCGCGAGCACCGAGATCACGACACCGGCGAGCAACAGGAACACCGTGCGGAGGATCGCGTCGTAGAGCGGGGCGAACACCGCCCGTTGCGGCTCTTCCACGAACACCCGCCAGCCGGTGACTCCGACGGGCGCCCACGCGGAAAGCATCGGTTGGCCGTCCTGGTCGCGGGCTTGCGCGGGTTCCCGCCACTGCGCTTCCGGCCCTGCGGCAAGCGCCTCCTTCACCTGCGGCAGCGTCGAGAGGTCGACCTTCTTGAGCACCATGCTGATGTCCGGGTGCGCCACGAGGTAGCCCTTCCCGTCCACCACGTACGCATGGCCCGTCTGGCCGACCCGGATTCGCGAGACCACGTCCCAGATGAACTTCAGGTTCACCTCGACCACCGTCACGCCGGGGCGGTCGCGCGCTTCGGGGATCGAGATGGTCATGTAGGGCTCGGTCTCCTTGCGGAAGTACACCGGCCCGAACCAGGTCTTGCCCTTGCGCGCCTCGACGAACCGCGGGTCCGTCGAGTAGTCCGTGTTGCTGCCCGTCGTGTCCATCGCGAGGCGCGAGACCTTGAGCTGCTCGCGGCCCTTCCCGTCGAGGTGGCTCGCGTCCGAGATGGCCGGCGCCTGGCGCAGGAGTCTGAGGAAATCGAGCCTGCGGGAGTCCATCGGCGACTGGCCTGCGGCGACCAGCGGCAGCGCCGTCCATGCGAGGTGGCTCTCGATGTCGCGCAGGAACTGCTCGATGCGCACCGCGGCCGTCAACGCCTTCTCGCGCTGGAGGCTGACGACCGAGTTTCTCGTCTCCCCGTAGGAGAAATACAGCCCGATCGCACCGCTCGCCAGCAATCCCACGCTCACCAGCAGGACGATGAACGCGGAGTACTTGAGAAAGAGGCCGGCTCGCGGGCGGGTCACCGGATTACCCGGTTGGTATGGCCGGCTCGGGAACAAGCGGGATGCGTGCCGCCGTTGCGCCGCGCGCAAGCCGAGGGGCGAGCAGGGCGGCCGCCGTGCCGGTCATGGTCTTTCGCCGGGCTCGATCCATGGGCGCCTCCCTTGACGCTGCCGCGGGCCGGTCGCTCCTTCTCCTCCACGCGCCGGTCGGGCTGGCGCCCGCCGGGCGAGGCGTTCGGCGATTATTCTCCTCGCCCGGCGATGTGGGAAGCGGTATTGCCCGGCCCTGGGGTCATGCCGCGTCCCGGACCTGCGGGTCATTGGCTGGCTCGCGCCCATCGGCTTCGGATGCGGCCGGCCTGGACCCGGCATTCGCCGGGGGCGTCCGGTCGATCGGAGGCGCCATCAGCGCTTCTGCCTCGATCATCTGCGAAGCCGCAGGGCGGGTGCGCGAGCTGGGCAGAATGAGAGTACCGCGCTCTCCCGCGAGCCACAGGAAGACGTTGAGCCCCACGAGCACGAGGAAGGGGATCGCGACCGCGACCAGCAACGCATATTCGTGAAAGAGGTCCATTTGTGTCTCCTGTAGGGCGGTTCGTCGGGGCGCATCGCGTTCACTTCCGTGCGTGCCGCCTTCCCTGGTGCGCTCGAGTCAGACTACGCAGGCGCCCGCCCGGCGTCGTTGAACAATTGCGCGAGCGTGCCCGGGAAGATCGGACGGGGCGGATGTGAAATTCTCACGCTCGGAGCCGCGCACGAGGTTCTAGGCCTCGGGATCGTTGGCGGCGCGAGTCCGGCGGGAACGCGGGAGCACGCCCAGCAGGGTTTCGCCTAACCCGAGGATCAGCCGCTGGAGCGCATTCGGATTGCGGCGGGATCGGCGGGCGGGCAAATCGCGCGACTTCCTGCCATTGCCGGCAATGCTTGCGTTGGTGCGGCGCTTCTTCGCGATGCGGGCCATGGCGCGTCTCCCCCGGCGGGACGGAAAGGCCAATCTAGGCCGTCCGGCTCATTGACACGAAGGAAATGCGAGCAGGTCTGGTGGACGAATATCGGACGGAACGGGCGGTAGCATTTGGCGGCGTGCGCGGGCCCGCCTCGGCGCGACGGCCGGGGCCTGCCGGCCCCGTGGCCGGCGTCAGCCCTCCGGAAAGAAGGGCCCGAGGGCCTCGCCGATCTGCTGCATGCGGTAGGGCTTGCGCAGCACCCGCTTCACCCCCG
>CALEJW010000194.1 GCA_937898635.1 uncultured Pseudomonadota bacterium
CGCTCGCGCCGCCGGCGCGCCCCTCCCCTCGTGGTCCTGTGCGACATCTCCGGCTCCATGTACCGCTACTCGCGCATGTTCCTGCACTTCCTGCACGCGCTCGCGAGCCGCCGCGACAGGGTGTCCGTCTTCCTCTTCGGCACTCGCCTCACGAACGTGACCCGGCAACTGCGCGGCCGCGACGCGGACGAGGCCGTGAGCCGCGCCTCCGATGCCGTGGGAGACTGGGCCGGGGGAACCCGGATCGGCGCGTGCCTGCGCGAGTTCAACTGGCGCTGGTCGCGCCGTCTCCTGGGCCAGAACGCCTGCGTGCTCCTGGTGACCGACGGCCTCGACCGGGACGACGAGTCGAGGCTGGGCGAGGAGATGGCGCGGCTCGCGCGCTCGTGCCGGCGGCTGGTGTGGCTGAACCCGCTGCTTCGCTACGAGGGGTTCGAGCCTCGCGCCTCGGGCATCCGCGCGATGCGGCCGCACGCCGACGAGTTCCTGCCGGCGCACAACATCGACTCCCTCCGGGATCTCGGCCTCGCGCTGGCGGCGCCACCGCCGCCGCGCCATGGGTTACGATACGCACCGACTCGCCACGACCCGGACCACCCGACATGAAACCCACGACCCTTGTCGCCCTCCTCGCCAGCGCCGCCGCCACGACCGCCCTCGCGGCGCCGCCCGATGCCTGCTCGGTGATCTCCATCGACGAGGTGAACACGATCGCCGGGGGCGCGGCCACGAAGATCTCCCCGAGGAAGAGCGGCAATCCCACCGAGTGCGCCTTCGAGGACTCGCGCCGCGCCGCGGTCCTCGTCGTGAGGATCCGCGAGGTCCAGTACGCGGCGGAAAACGAGCTTCAGTACGAGCGGGAGAACCTGGAGAAGATCTACCGCCGCAAGGTCGAGTGGGTGGACAGCGTCGGCGACCGCGCCTTCTGGCTCGAGGCCAACAAGTCCGGCATGTTCCGCAAGGGAAAGCTCCTCGTCACCGTGACCTTCTCGCGCCCGAAGAACACGAACCGCGTCGACACGATGCAGGTGGCCCGCCTCATCGAGAGCCACCTGAAATAGGTCGGGCGCGGCCCCGCGCCGGCCGCCCTGAATTGGCGGCCCCTATCGGGCGAATCGGAACAATCAATTGGACGCTGCCTCTCGGCGGCGCCTATCATTTCCTCCGGACGAGTTGATCACCCGATGGATGGTTTTCCGCCATCCTCACCCAACCAGGAGGCCCGCATGAAACCCCTCAAAGGCACCAAGACCCACGACAACCTGAAGGCCGCCTTCGCCGGCGAGTCCCAGGCGAACCGCCGCTACCTGTACTTCGCCAACAAGGCGGACGTGGAGGGCCAGAACGACGTCGCCGCGCTCTTCCGCTCGACCGCCGAAGGCGAGACCGGCCATGCCCACGGCCACCTCGACTACCTCGCCCAGGTGGGCGACCCCGCGACCGACCTGCCGATCGGCTCCTCGCGCCAGAACCTCAAGGCCGCGGTGGCCGGCGAGACGCACGAGTACACCGACATGTACCCCGGCATGGCCAAGAGCGCCCGCGACGAGGGCTTCGAGGAGATCGCCGACTGGTTCGAGACGCTCGCGAAGGCGGAGCGCTCCCACGCCAACCGCTTCCAGAAGGCACTGGACGCGCTCACCGACTGACGGGCTGCGCCCCGACGCGAGTTGTAACCGAAAGGGGCGGGCGACCGCCCCTTTTCGCTGAATTGCCCCATAGGACCAAAGTGCCATGAGCGTGAGAGAAGGCAGTCTCGAGGCCCCGACCCGCCACCCCCTCGACTGGAAGAACCCCGAGTTCTACGACGAGGCGAAGCTCCACGCGGAAATGGAGCGCGTCTTCGACATCTGCCACACCTGCCGGCGCTGCGTGAGCCTGTGCGGGTCCTTCCCGGCGCTCTTCGACATGATCGACGAGGGGCCCACCGGGGAACTGGACGGCGTGCCGAAGGAGAAGTACGTCGAGGTGGCCGACCAGTGCTACCTGTGCGACGTCTGCTACATGACGAAGTGCCCCTATGTCCCGCCGCACCCGTGGAACCTCGACTTCCCGCACCTGATGCTGCGCGCGAAGGCGGTGAAGTTCGCGACCGGCAAGGTGGCCTTGCGCGACAAGCTCCTCGCCGCGACGGACGCGCTGGGCAAGCTCGCCACGATCCCGGTCGTGGTGCAGGTCGCCAACGCGGTGAACTCGACGGCGCTCGCCCGGGGCGCGATGGAAAGCGCGCTCGGCGTGGACCGCAACGCGTGGATACCCTCGTATGCGCCCCGCAGGTTCCGCCCCAACGCGGCGCCCAGCGCCGCGCACGCGGTGAAGGACGGCAGCCGCACGCCCGGCAAGGTGGCGATCTTCTCCACCTGCTACATCAACTACAACGAGCCGGGCATCGGCCACGACCTGGTGAAGATCCTCGCGCACAACGAGATCCCCTACGTGATCGTCGAGAAGGAGGCGTGCTGCGGCATGCCGAAGCTCGAGCTGGGCGACCTCGACGCCGTGGCGCAGAGCAAGGAGAGGAACATCCCGCCGCTCGCGAAGCTCGCGCGCGAGGGCTACGCCATCGTGACGCCCATCCCCTCCTGCACGCTCATGTTCAAGCAGGAACTCCCGCTCATGTTCCCGGAGGACGCCGACGTGAAGGCCGTGCAGGAGGCGATGTTCGATCCCTTCGAGTATCTCGTCGCGCGCCGCAGGGACGAGCTGCTGAAGACCGGATTTCCGGTTCCGCTCGGCAAGGTCTCGTACCACATCCCCTGCCATTCGCGCGTGCAGAACGTGGGCCAGAAGACGCGCGAGGCCCTCGAGATGGTTCCCGGGACGACGGTGACCACCGTCGAGCGCTGCTCGGGACACTCGGGCACCTGGGGCTGCAAGAAGGAATTCCACGCGATGGCGATGAAGATCGGCCGCCCGGTGTTCCGCGCCATGGCGGAGCCGCAGCCGGACTGGATCAGTTCCGACTGCCAGCTCGGCGGCCGCCACATCGAGCAGGGCATGGGCGAGACGCTGGGCAAGGCGCAGCTGAAGCACCCCCTCACGCTCCTGCGGATGGCCTACGGCCTGCCCGACTGAACCCGACGCGCGGCGGCGGATCCCGTTCGCAGCGCACCCGCCCGACCCCAGACAGGAAAGCCATGTTCGCCATGCCGAAGATCTCCCGCGACTCCCTCATGACCCTCGAGGCCTACGCCAAGGCCCGCAAGGACTTCCGCGCGAAGGTGATCGCGCACAAGAAGCCTCGCTCGGTCCACCTGGGCGAGCACGTGACCCTCCTCTTCGAGGACGAGCTCACCATCCGCTACCAGATCCAGGAGATGCTCAGGATCGAGAAGACCTTCGAGGAGGCGCTCATCCAGGACGAGCTCGACGTCTACAACCCGCTCGTCCCCGACGGGCGCAACCTCAAGGCCACGATGCTCATCGAGTACGAGGACGAGGACGAGCGCCGCGCCGCCCTCGCGAAGTTGAAGGGCATCGAGGACCGCGTTTGGGTGCAGGTCGAGGGATCGCCCCGCGTCTACGCGATCGCCGACGAGGACCTGGAGCGCGAGAACGAGCAGAAGACCTCTTCGGTGCACTTCCTGCGCTTCGACCTCACGCGGGAGATGGCCGAGGCCCTCAAGTACGGCGTGGCCCTTTCCGTCGGCGTCGACCACCCGGCCTACGCCGCCGCGGCCGATCCCGTGGGCGCCGAGACGCGCGCGGCGCTCGCG
>CALEJW010000195.1 GCA_937898635.1 uncultured Pseudomonadota bacterium
CCGATGCGCTCGATCGTCTCGCCGATGCGCTCGTGCTCCAGGGCGTTCTCGGCGAAGAAGTCGACGATCCGCTGGCCCAGGTCCACGAGCTTCTCGCGGTCCTCGTCCGTCTCGAGCTTCATGAACGGCACGACCACGGTGCCCATGAGGTCGCCGATCTTGAGGGTGCGCTTGCCGCCGACGAGGATCGTCGCGCCCTTGTCCTTGCCGGGCGCGAGGCCGCCGGTGATCACGTTGATGCAGTGCATGCAGCGCACGCAGTCGCGGTTCTCGATGCAGATGGCCTTGTCGTCGGAGACCTTGACCGCCGAGATCGTCGGGCCCGACGGGATCTTCGAGGCGTCCACCAGCTGGATGGCCTTCGTCGGGCAGCGGCTCACCACGTCGTTCACGAGGTTGTTGAGGCCCTGCTTGGCGAAGTAGGCCCGCGCGAGCTTCTCGTCGGTGCGGATGTTGTCGCGCCAGGTGCCGATCACCGCCATGTCCGAGCGCTGGATCGAGTTCATGCAGTCGTTCGGGCAGCCGGAGAACTTGAACTTGAACTTGTAGGGCAGCGACGGGCGGTGGATGTCGTCGAGGAAGTTGTTGAGCACGGTGCGGTGCGCGCTCGCCTCGTCGTAGCAGGACTGCTCGCAGCGCGCCGCGCCCACGCAGGACATCGAGGTGCGCACCGCCGGCCCCGCGCCGCCCAGGTCGAAGCCGAGCTCGTTGATCTCGTCGAAGGCGTCCTGCACCTTGTCGGTGCGGACACCCTGGAACATGATGTCGCCGCTCTGCCCGTGCAGGGCGATGAGGCCGGAGCCGTGGCGCTCCCAGGAATCGCAGAGCTTCCTCAGGATGTCGGTGTTGTAGTGCATGCCGGGCGGGGGCATCACGCGCAGCGTGTGGAACTCCGCCGCGTCGGGGAACTGCGGCTTGCCCGCGGCGTCCTTCAACTCCGTGAAGCGCGGGATGATGCCGCCGCCGTAGCCGAAGACGCTCACGGTGCCGCCCTTCCAGTAGCCCTTCTTCGTCTTGTACGAGGTCTCGAGCTGGCCCAGGAGGTCGACCATCATGTCGTTGTCCTTCGCCAGGCGCTTGAGCCCCGTCACGAAGCTCGGCCAGGGGCCGGTCTCGAGTTCGTCGAGCATGGGCGTCGCGTGCATTTTCTTTGCCATATGCGGCCTCCTCGGGTAGTCGTTATGCCACGGCGCCGGGCGGAGTCGGACTCTCCCGGATGCGACCGATCCTACGATGCCCCCCGGGGCTCCGCCATCCCTCCGACGGTGGGGGGCGTTCTCCGATGGGGAGGGTGAAGACTACCCGTTTGGGTTATGCCGGCCGTCCTTCGCCCGGGGGGTAGACGGCCGCCGGGCGGGGGGCGCGTAATGGGGGTCCTTCGCTCCCGCCCGAACCGTCCATCCCGCCCTCCCCATGGATCACCCCGCCCCCGTCGTCCGGCTCACCGTCCCGCTGGGCGGCCAGCAGATCGAGATGCACCAGATCGACCACGCCGCCGGGGGCATGAGCCTGCTTCGCGTGCGCATCCGCGAGGGCAGCCGCTTCACCGTCTTCGACATCGATCCCGGCACGGCCGCCGCCTGGGGAGAGGCCCTGCAGGCCTGGGGCCGCTCGCAGCCCGGGGGCCCGTCGTGATCGCCGCCGGCTCCCTCGGCCCGGGCTGCGGTCCCGCCGCCGCGCAGCTCCCGGAAATGGTCGACGTGGTCTTCGGCGTGACCGGCGGGAACCTGCCCCGGGGCCACGAGTGGGCGCTCTTCCGCGCGGTCGCCCGCGTGGTGCCCTGGATCGCGAAGACGCCCCGCGCCGGCATCCTGCCGATGCGGGGCCCGCGCACCGCCGAGGGCGGCGTGATGATCACCCACCGCTCGAGCGTGGTGATCCGCCTGCCGCGCGACCGCGTCTGCTCCGCGAGCGCGCTCGAGCGGGAGTCGCTCGAGGTGGGCGAAGCCTCGCTCACGCTGGGCGAAGGGACGTTCCGCAAGCACAAGCCCTCGCCGACGCTCTATTCGCCCCGCGTGAGCACCGGCGAGGCGGACGAGGTCCGCTTCCTCGAGCAGATCGAGGAGGAGCTCGCCGCCCTCGGCGTGCGCGCCCGCCTCATCTGCGGGCGGCGCGTGGAGGTCGGCCTCGAGGAGGGACCCGCCGCAGCCTTCCCCGTCGCCGTCCACGACCTGCGCGAGGCCGACTCGCTCCTGCTGCAGCGCGCGGGGCTGGGGCGCGGCCAGCCGGTCGGCTGCGGCCTCCTCGTTCCCCACAAGACCATCGTCGCCGCCGAGTAGGCGACCCCAGGAGACACGACCGCATGACCTCCCCCGTGCACGGCGAACCGGCCGCCATGGTCGACCTCACCGGCCTCACCTGCCCCGGCCCCATCCTCGGCGCCCGCGAGATCCTCGAGGGGCTGCGCGACGGCCAGGTGCTGCTGCTCCTCTCCGACTGCCCGGGCACGCGCGACGACCTCTTCGCGTGGGCGAAGCAGACCGGCAACGAGGTGATCCACACCGAGCCGCGCGAGCGCGGCGCCACCGGGTACTTCGTGCGCAAGGGCCGCAGCGGGGCGATCGCCGCCCACGTGCGACTGGACCTGCGCGGCGTCTCCTGCCCCGGCCCGATCGTCGAGGCGCGCCAGCTCCTGAAGGGCATGCGGTCCGGGGAGGTCCTCAAGCTCGTGAGCGACTGCCCCGGCGTGCGCGACGACATCGCCGGGTGGGCCGAGGCGACGCACCTGGAGATCGTGAGCACCGCGGGCGCGGGCGGCGGCGCCTTCGAGTTCTACCTGCGCAAGCGTTGAGCACGTCCCGGCGAACGCCCATCCGCGTCAAGAGCACCTGGTTCCGCCCGGGGCGCCCCCGGGGCGCGACGGAGGTGGCCGGCGCGCTCGCCTTCATCATCTGGCGGGTCGCCCAGAACATGCTGAAGAGCATGCGCCGGGCCGAGTTCGACATCGACCCGGGGCCGCAGTACTTCGACTTCCTCGCCGAGGGCGTGATCTTCTCGATCCAGGTCGCCTGGCGTCTCGTCCACCCGCGCTACGACGACGCGGGACGCGCCGACTTCATGACCGCGCTCGCCAACCGCACCGGCGACGAGCTCGCCGAGAACCGCGCGCGGCTGCTGGGCGACGAGGAGCCCGCCGCGATCAAGGCGCGCTTCATCGACCTCCTGAACCGGCGCACCGCCGAGTACGCCGACTTCGGGTTCGGCCCCGAGGGGCCGGACTTCGCGTTCCTGCGCTATTTCGCCACCGTCGTCTCGGAGCTCATGCCCGACAAGGACCGGCGCTGGACCTGGGACCAGGTGATCGCGATCGAGGGTCCCGAGGCCGCCGCCACGGTGACGAAGAGCGTGGCGGGCCTCTTCGACACGACGCCCCGGCGGGCGCGCCGGCCGGCCTCGGCCGGGGAATGAGCCCTTGGCCGCCGTCCCGGTGAACTCGCCCGACTCCCCCTTCCTGCCGGGCAACGACGCCGCCTACGCCCGCTGGCGCGAGCGCAAGCTCGCCACGCGCGCCCGCTCCCCGCGGGACCTCGTGGTGGAAGTGCGCGATCCGCGCGACCTGAGCCCGGCGGAGGCCGCGGAGATCGTGCGCCACTGCCGGCTGCGCAACATGGCGATCTACGCGAGCCCGGTCGCCGGGGAGGACAAGGCGATCCCCCGCCGCGTGGGCGAGCAGCTGGGGCTGCGCACGCTCGATGCCAACTTCCTCGCCGACGAGGACGGCATCACGAGCATCGCCGTGACCGGCGCCAAGGCGAAGGCGGGCTTCATCCCCTACACGACCCACCGCATCCGCTGGCACACGGACGGCTACTACAACCCGCCCGCGCTGCGCATCCGCGCCATGCTCCTGCACTGCGTGCGCGATGCCGCGCGCGGCGGCGAGACGGCGCTCCTCGACCACGAGCTCGCCTACCTGCTGCTGCGCGACGAGGACCCGGCGCACGTGGCGGCGCTCATGCGGCCCGACGCGCTCGCCATCCCCGAGCGCCTGGACGAGGACGGCGTGGCGCGGCCGGCGGCCACGGGGCCCGTGTTCTGCGTGGAACCGGAAACGGGCGACCTCCACATGCGCTACACGGCGCGCACCCGCAGCGTCGCGTGGAAGGACGACGCGGCCACCGCGGCGGCCGCGGCGAGGCTGCTCGGCATCCTCGAGGAGGACACCGGGTGCGTCGTGCGCACGCGGCTCGCGCCGGGCATGGGCCTCGTCTGCAACAACGTCCTGCACGAGCGCAGCGCCTTCGAGGACGAGCCCGGCCGCGAGCGTCTCCTCTACCGCGCCCGCTACGTGGAACGCATCGCCGGCACCGCCGGATCCTGGGCCGACGCCCGCTGAAAAGGAAGGGGACGCTTCCCTTCAGCGAGCTGCCGGCCCGCTGAAG
>CALEJW010000196.1 GCA_937898635.1 uncultured Pseudomonadota bacterium
TCGCCCCGCAGCCCGGGCAGGCGACGCGCCTTCGGGGCGGTGCGGGCGGGGCGCTCACAGGTTGCAGAAGGAGAGGTCGAAGGCCACGTCGTGCTCGAACACCCGGCTCTTCTGCACCCCCTCGGGGATGAGGAAGCGGATGTTGAGCGCGTACTTGTTGGCGCTGATCTCGGGCACGCAGGCGATCGCCTCGGGAAGGGCGAGCCGCAGCATCTGCGCGGGCTTGTCGGTCGGGCCCTGCTGGTAGACGCCCTGGGCCGCCACGAGCGAGACCGTGCGCCCGCTCTCGCGCAGCACCCGCAGCACGATGGCGAGCGCGGCGTGCACCGCGTCGATGGCGCGGATCCACGCCACGAGGTCGGCCCGGCGCGCGTCCACGGGGCGGTGCATCCAGTAGTGGTAGGAGGGCAGGTCGAACTCGCTCGTGCCGCCCGGGATCCCGGCGCGCTGCTTGATCGCCATGAGCCACTCGTTCTCGCGCAGGTTCTGGCCGGTCTTGCCGGAGTAGCCGTGCAGGTTGGTGAAGGCGCTGTCGATCTCGGCCAGGATGTGGTCGAGCTTCTCCTCCGAGATCGCCGGGTTCGCGCGCAGCGCGTCGAGGAAGGTCCGCTGGCGGTCGAGCTCCTGCAGCAGGTCGCTCTTCAGGTCCGCGCGGCTCGCGACGTCCAGGATCTCGAAGATCCCCGTGAGGCAGGCGTGGTGGTCGTGGGGGCTGTCGTGCTGGAGGAAGAAGTGGACGCGATCGTAGAGATCCTCCAGGCGGAGCAGGGTTCGCACTCGCTCGTTCAGGGGATATTCGTAGGTGATCACGGCCGCGGGGACCCCGGGTGCCTGGACGCCAGGAGGAATACGCGGGGATTGTGGGGCATGGGCCCCGTCCTTGACAAATCCGCCGCCCTAGCGGGCCGCGAAGGCCTCGCGCAGCCGCCCGTCCAGGCGCGCGCACTGCTCGCGCAGCTGCCGCGGGTCGCCGCCGTTCCACAGCACCTCGTCGGCCGCCTGCAGCCGGCGCCAGCGCGGCCACTGCGCCGCCATGATCGCGCGCACCGCCCCGGGCGCCATCCCCGAGCGTTCGGCGGCGCGCCGCACCTGGAGCGCCTCGTCGAGGTCCACCACGACTACGCGCTCCACCCGCCCGGCGCGGAAGCCGGTCTCGAAGAGGAGCGGGACGACGAGCACCGCGTAGGGACCCGACGCCGCCGCGAGACGGCGCTCGGTCTCCTCGCGGATGCGCGGGTGCAGGATCGCCTCCAGCCGCGCGCGCGCGGCGGGATCGGAGAATGCGAGATCGCGCATCGCCCCGCGGTCCAGGCCGCCGTCCCTCGGCACCAGCGCCTCCCCGAAGGCCTCGCGCAGCGCCGGCAGCGCGGCGCCCCCCGCGGCGGTGATCTCGCGCGAGACCTCGTCCGCGTCGACCACCGCGGCGCCCAGCTCGGCGAGGAAGCCCGCGGCCGTGGACTTCCCCGAGCCGATGCCGCCGGTGAGTCCGACGACGGGGATCACGCGGGAAAGCGGCCCAGGTAGGCGATGACCGCCTCGCGTCCCCAGAGGATCGCGACCAGCCCGCCGGCGGCGAGGTAGGGGCCGAAGGGGATGCGGGCCTCCCGGCCCTTGCCCGCGAAGACGATCATCGCGATGCCGATCACCGCGCCGGCGCCCGCGCTGACCAGCAGGATGAGCGGCAGCGTCTGCCAGCCCGTCCACGCGCCCAGCGCCGCGAGCAGCTTGAAGTCGCCGAAGCCCATGCCCTCCTTGCCGGCGAGGAGCCGGAAGCCCCAGTAGACCGTCCAGAGCATGAGGTAGCCGCCCGCCGCGCCGAGCACCGCCGAGCGCAGGTCCACGAAGAGCCCGAAGACGTTCACGAGAAGCCCCAGCCACAGGAGCGGCAGCGTGATGCGGTCGGGCAGGAACTGCGTGTCGAGGTCGATCGCCGAGGCGGCGATCAGCGCCCACGCGAAGACGAGCGCGGCCGGGAGCGCCGCCCCCCAGCCGAGGCGCCAGGCGAGGAAGGCCGAGACGATTCCCGTGAAGGCCTCGACCAGCGGATAGCGCACGCCGATGGGCGCCTTGCAGGCGGCGCACTTGCCGCCCAGCGCGATCCAGCTCGCGATGGGGATGTTCTGCGCGGCGGTGACCGGCGCGCCGCAGGAAGGGCAGCGCGAGCGCGGAAAGAGGAGGCTCAGTTTCTCGGCGGGCGGGGCCTCGCGGCCCTCGAGCTCCGCGCAGTCGGCGCGCCACTCGGCGTCCATCATGAGGGGCAGCCGGTGGATCACCACGTTGAGGAACGAGCCCACGGCGAGACCCAGGACCCCGACGGCGAGCGCGAGGAGCGCGGGGGAGTGCTGCAGCGGGGAGAGGTCCATCGGTTCGCCTCAAAAGGAAGCGGGCGCGGAAATCGCTCCCCGCGCCCGCCTCGTCGTCCGGCCCCGGGTCAGACCGCGGAACCCATCTTGAAGATCGGCAGGTACATCGCGATCACCAGGCCGCCGATGAGGCCGCCCAGCACCACCATGATGAGGGGCTCCATGAGGGAGGAGAGCGCGTCCACCGCCTCGTCCACCTCCGCCTCGAAGAAGTCGGCCACCTTGGAGAGCATCGAGTCGAGCGCGCCGGATTCCTCGCCGATCGCCGTCATCTGCAGCACCATGCTCGGGAAGACGTTGGTGTTCTGCATCGCCACCGTGAGGCCCGTGCCCGTCGAGACCTCCGACTGGATGCGCTTGGTCGCCTCGTAGTACACGTAGTTGCCGGCGGCGCCCGCGACCGAATCGAGGGACTCCACCAGCGGCACGCCCGCGGCGAACATGGTCGAGAGCGTGCGGCACCAGCGCGCGATCGAGGCCTTGCGGATCACGTCGCCGAAGACGGGGATCCTCAGCATCAGCCGGTCGAGCCCGTTCTGCATCTTCGTCGAGCGCTTGTACGAGTAGATGAAGAACCAGACGGCGGCGAAGATGCCGCCGAAGATGAAGTACCAGTTGGCGACGAAGTAGTCCGAGATCGACATGACCACCTGCGTGGGCACCGGGAGGTCCGCGCCGAAGCCCTTGAAGAGGTCCTTGAAGGTCGGGATCACGAAGATCATGATCACCGCGGTGATCACGAGCGCCACCACGATGATGGACACCGGGTAGAAGAGCGCGCTCTTGATCTTGCCCTTGATGGCGAGGATCTTCTCCTTGTAGGTCGCCAGGCGCTCGAGGAGCGTGTCGAGGATGCCCGCCTGCTCGCCCGCGCCCACGAGGTTGCAGAAGAGGGCGTCGAAGTGCTGCGGGTACTTGCGGAAGGCCATCGAGAGCGAGGAGCCCGTCTCGACCTCCGTCTTGATGTCGAGGAGGAGCTTGCCCACGGCCGGGTTGGAGTGGCCCTTGCCGACGATGTCGAAGGCCTGCAGCAGCGGCACCCCGGCCTTCATCATCACCGCGAGCTGGCGCGTGAAGATCGTGATGTCCTTGTCGGTGACCTTGGAGCCCCCGCGCTGCGACACCTTCTTCACGCTGGAGACCTGGATCCCCTGCCGGCGCAGGGTCGCCATGACGACGTGCTCGCCGCCGGCGCGCACCTCGCCCTTCACGACCTTGCCGGACTTGTCCTTGCCGCTCCACGAATAGTTGTAGAGCTTGACGTCCTTCGTGTCCTTCTTGGCCAGCGCTGCCATGTCAGTCCCCCCTACTCGTTCGTGACGGCCTCGACCTCTTCGAGAGAGGTGAGCCCCTTCTTCACCTTGAGAAGCCCCGACTGGCGCAGGTCGCGCACGCCGTCGGCCTGCGCCTGGTCGGCCACGTCGATGGCCGTCCCGTTCTTCATGATGATGCGCTCGATCTCGTCGGAGACGGGCATCACCTGGTAGATGCCGACCCGGCCCTTGTAGCCGGTATTCTTGCACACCTCGCAGCCGACCGGCTCGTAGGTCTGCCAGGAGCCGTCGAGCTCCTCCTCCCGGAAGCCGGCCCGCACCAGGGCCTCCTCGGGGATGGACACGGGCCGCTTGCACGTGCAGAGCTTCCTCGCCAGGCGCTGCGCGGTGATGAGGATCACCGAGGAGGCGATGTTGAAGGGCGCGATCCCCATGTTCATGAGCCGGGTGAGCGTCGAGGGCGCGTCGTTGGTGTGCA
Organism: uncultured Pseudomonadota bacterium; assembly: GCA_937898635.1. GTDB lineage: Bacteria > Pseudomonadota > Gammaproteobacteria > Burkholderiales > Usitatibacteraceae > FEB-7. The sequence continues at coordinate 4,116 of CALEJW010000196.1, forward strand.
GCGTCGAGAGCACCATGTGCCCCGTCTGCGCGGCCTTGATCGCGATCTCGCCCGTCTCCAGGTCGCGGATCTCGCCCACCATGATGATGTCCGGGTCCTGGCGCAGGAACGCCTTGAGCGCCACGGAGAAGGTGAGCCCCGCCTTGTCGTTCATGTTCACCTGGTTGATGCCCGGCAGGTTGATTTCCGCGGGATCCTCGGCGGTGGAGATGTTGATGCCCGGCTTGTTCAGGATGTTGAGGCACGTGTAGAGCGAGACGGTCTTCCCGGAGCCCGTGGGGCCGGTCACCAGCACCATGCCGTAGGGGCGCTGGATCGCGCTCATCAGCGATTCCTTCTGCTCGGGCTCGTAGCCCAGCGCCTCGATCCCGAGCGTCGCGCTCGAGGGGTCGAGGATCCGCATGCAGATCTTCTCGCCGTGGAGCGTGGGCAGCGTCGAGACGCGGAAGTCGATGGCGCGGGTCTTGGAGAGCACGATCTTCATGCGCCCGTCCTGCGGGACGCGCTTCTCCGAGATGTCGAGCCGCGAGACCACCTTGATGCGCGAGGCGATCTTCTCCTTGATGGCGAGCGGCGGCTGGGAGATGTCGTAGAGCACGCCGTCCTGGCGGTAGCGGATGCGGTAGAACTTCTCGTAGGGCTCGAAGTGGATGTCGGAGGCGCCGCTGTTGATCGCGTCGAGGAGGATCTTCTGCACGTACTTCACCACCGGCGCGTCGTCGATCTCCTCGGTGACGATCTCGGGCTGCATCTCGCCCTCGATCACCTCCACGCCGGAGAGGTCCACGTCCTCCGCGGCCATCTCGAGCACCTTGCCCGAGTTGTCCGAGAGCTTCTTCACGATGATCGAGAGCTTGTCGTCCTCGACCACCACCGGCTCCATCGTCATGCCGGTGGCGAACTTCACCTCCTGCATCACCTCCTCGTTGGTGGGGTCCGACATGCCCACGAAGAGGCGGTTGCCGCGCTTGCCCAGCGCGATCACGCGGTGGTTGGCGACGATCTTGTTGTCGATGAGGTTCAGGGGGAGCTGGTCGGTGTCCACCGCCGCGAGGTCGAGCTGCGGGTAGCCGAAGGCGCCCGCGGCGAATTTCGAGACCTCGCGCGCCGAGAGCTTTCGCGACAGGACGAGCTGCTGGACGAACGAAATGCCCGCCTTGGACGCCTCGAGCTGGATCGCCGTGGCGTCGGCCTGCACCAGGCGGCCCTGCTGGACGAGGGCGCGACCGAGGGCGCTGAAGGTTCCGGGGGCAGCGGACATTGAAAAGATTCCTTTAAATCAACGCAATAGTGCACCTTTTTCGTTCTTGTTGTAAAGAATGCGGCGGGCGCCCTTCCGCCACGGCCCGAAACGCCTCAGGGCGCGGCGAGCGCCTTCTCCACCGCGGACACCAGTCGCGGGTCCTCCGGGGCGACCGCGCTGGGGAAGCTCCCCGCGGGAGCGCCGTCGCGCCCGAGCAGGTACTTGTGGAAGTTCCAGCGCGGAACCAGCCCCGTGCGCTCGCCGAGCTGCCGGTAGAGCGGCAGGGCCCCCGGCCCGGTGACCGCAGCCTTGGCGAGCATGGGGAAGCGCACCTTGTAGGTCCGCTCGCAGAAGTCGGCCACCTGGGCGTCGCTGCCCGGCTCCTGGGCCCCGAAGTCGTTCGAGGGCACGCCCAGCACCACGAGCCCGCGCTCCCGGTAGCGCTGGTAGAGCGACTCGAGCCCCCGGTACTGCTCGGTATAGCCGCAATAGCTCGCCGTGTTCACCACCAGCACCACCTGTCCCGCGTAGCGGCAGAGGTCCACGGGCTCGCCCCGGATCGAGGCGACGCGGTGGTCCAGGAGCTGCGGGCAGGCGGCGGCGGCCGGCAGGGCGGCGGTGGCGGCAAGGACGAGGGCGGCGGCAAGGCTCGGGCGCACGGGATTCCCGGGGGGGACGGATACGCCTCCATGATACGCAGGACGCGCGCCGCCCGATGCGACCCCGAATCCCGCAAGGGGGCCCGGGGACCCGCGGGTATAATCCGCGCTCTCGAATTGCCCGCCGGCGCCCGGCGTGGCATCACGGCCCATGCCCCTGCACGTTCTCGGCATCAACCACCACAGCGCGCCGCTCGAGGTCCGGGAAAAGCTCGCCTTTCCCCCCGAGACCCAGGCCGACGCGCTCACCGATCTCGCGGCCCGCCCCGGCGTGGCCGAGGCCGTGCTCGTCTCCACCTGCAACCGCACCGAGGTCTACTGCCGCGCCGACGACGCGGGCGTGGTGCGCGCGTGGCTGAAGGAGGCGGCGGGCCGGGCCGGGCTCGACATCGAGAGCCACCTCTACGCCCACAGCGAGGCCGAGGCCGTCCGCCACGCCTTCCGCGTCGCCTCGGGCCTGGACTCCATGGTCCTGGGCGAGCCGCAGATCCTCGGGCAGGTGAAGCAGTCGGTGCGCAGCGCCGGGCACAGCGGCACCCTGGGCTCGACCCTGAACCGCCTCTTCCAGCACACCTTCTCGGTGGCGAAGGAAGTGCGCACCCAGACCGCGATCGGGGCGCAGTCGATCTCCATGTCCGCCGCGGCGCTCAAGCTCGCGCAGAACGTCTTCGGCGACATCTCGCGCACGAAGATGCTGCTCATCGGCGTGGGCGAGATGGTGGAGCTCGCCGCGACCTACTTCGTGGCCCAGGGGCCGCAGTCCGTGGTGGTGGCCAACCGCACGCTCGCGCGCGGCGAGGCCTTCGCCGACCGCTTCAGCGGCACCGCGATCGCCCTGGAGCAGCTGCCCGAGCGCCTGCACGACTTCGACATCGTGATCACCGGCACCGCCTCGACGCTGCCCATCCTCTCCCGCGGCGCCTTCGAGCGCGCCCTCAAGGCGAGGCGCTACCGCCCCATGTTCGTCGTGGACTTCGCCGTTCCCCGCGACGTGGAGCCCGACGCGGCCGAGCTCGAGGACCTCTTCCTCTACACCATCGACGACCTCGGCTCGATCGTCCAGGACGGCGCGGGCCAGCGCCAGGCCGCGGTCGCCGAGGCCGAGGTGATCGTGGACCGCCAGGTGGAGGCCTTCCGCGCCTGGCTCGCCGCGCGCGGCGCCGTGCCCGCGATCGTGCAGCTGCGCGCCAGGGCCGACGAGTACCGCGCCGCGGAGCTCGCCAAGGCGAAGGCCCGCCTCGCGAAGGGCGACGACCCCGCGCGGGTCCTCGAGGGGCTCGCCGCCGGGCTCGTGAACAAGATCCTGCACCACCCGACCCAGGCCCTGAACCGCGCCGCCGAGGGCGAGCGCGACTCCCTCGTGCGCGCCGTCGAGACCCTCTTCCCCGACAACGGCAACGGCGGCGAAGAGCCGGGCCCGCGATGAAGGCGAGCGTCGCCGCGAAGCTCGCGAACCTGGTGAGCCGGGCGAGGGAGCTCGACGCGCTCCTCGCCGACCCGGGGGTCACCGCGAACCTGGACAACTACCGCAAGCTCTCGCGCGAGCACGCCGAGATCGCGCCGGTGGTCGAGCGCTACGGCGAGTACGCCGCGGCCGAGGCGGACATCGCGACGGCCGAGGACATGGCGAAGGAGCCCGGGATGCGCGAGTTCGCGCAGTCCGAGATCGAGGCGGGCCGCGCGAGGCTCGAGGCGATCGCCGCCGACATCCAGCGCATGCTCCTGCCGAAGGACCCCAACGACGAGAGGAACCTCTTCCTCGAGATCCGCGCCGGCACCGGCGGGGACGAGAGCGCGCTCTTCGCGGGCGACCTCTTCCGCATGTACGCGCGCTTCGCCGAGAGGAACCGCTGGCAGGTGGAGGTGGTCTCCGAGAGTGCCGGCGACGCCGGCGGCTACAAGGAGATCATCGCCCGCATCGTGGGCCAGGGCGCCTACTCGCGCCTGAAGTTCGAGTCCGGCGGCCACCGCGTGCAGCGCGTGCCGGCCACCGAGACCCAGGGCCGCATCCACACCTCGGCCGCCACCGTCGCGGTGATGCCCGAGGCGGACGACGCGGGCGGGGTCGTGGTCAATCCCGCGGACGTGCGCGTGGACACCTACCGGGCGAGCGGCGCCGGCGGCCAGCACGTGAACAAGACCGACTCCGCGGTGCGCCTCACGCACCTGCCCACGGGCATCGTGGTCGAGTGCCAGGACGCGAGGAGCCAGCACAAGAACCGCGAGCAGGCCTGGCGCGTGCTCGCCGCGCGCATCAAGGACAAGCAGGTGCGCGAGCAGCAGGCGAAGGAGGCGAGCGAGCGGAAGAGCCTCGTGGGCACCGGCGACCGCTCCGACCGCATCCGCACCTACAACTTCCCGCAGGGCCGCGTCACCGACCACCGCATCAACCTCACGCTCTACCGGATCGACGCGATCATGGACGGCGACCTGGAGGAGCTCACCGGCGCGCTGATGGCCGAGCACCAGGCGGAGCTGCTCGCGGGGCTGGCCGAGGGGCCGTGAGGCGCACGGTGGCGGCCGCGCTCGACGAGGCGGCCTGCGACGTCGGCCGCGTGGACGCGCGCGTGCTCGCCTGCCACCTCCTGGGCGTGGAGCGCGCCTGGCTCGCGGCCCATCCCATGCACGTCCTCTCGGAGGCCGAGGACGCGCGCTTCGATTCCCTGGTGGCGCTGCGCACCCTCGGCCATCCCGTGGCCTACCTCGTCGGCTCCCGCGAGTTCTACGGCCGCGACTTCGCCGTGGGCCCCGAGGTGCTGATCCCGCGCCCCGAGACCGAGACCCTCGTCGCCGCCGCCCTCGAGCGCCTGCCCGAGGGCGGGACGGCGCTCGACCTGGGCACCGGCAGCGGCGCCATCGCCGTGAGCCTCGCCTGCGAGCGCCCCGGGGCGGCGGTCGTCGCGACGGACAGTTCCGCCGAGGCCCTCGCCGTGGCACGCGCCAATGCGGGGCGCCACGGCGCGCGGGTGGAGTTCCTCCTCGGCGACTGGTACGCCCCCCTCGGGGAGCGGCGCTTCGACCTGGTCGCCGCCAACCCGCCCTACGTCGCCGCGCGCGACCCCCACCTCGATCGCGGCGACCTGCGCTTCGAGCCCCGCGGCGCCCTCACCGACGGCAGCGCCGACGGCCTGGACTCCCTCCGCGCGATCGTCTCCGGGGCCCGCGGGCACTTGAAAAAGGGCGGCTGGCTCCTCATTGAGCATGGGTACGACCAGGCCGCGGCCGTGCGCGCGCTCCTCGAGGAAGCGGGCTTCGCGGGAACGGTATCTCTGCCGGACCTCGCGGGCATCCCGCGCGTGGCCGGGGGCCGCCTCGAATAGCCCCATGCCCCCCGGGGGGATGGGCCGCGAACCGAATCCCGGCGGGCGCGTCGTATCATGTCCGCCTGCTTCCGTTCCAACCGACAATCCGAGAGAAAACTCCATGAGCGCCCAGGACAAGATCCGCAGCACCGTCACCTCCAACCCCGTGGTCCTCTTCATGAAGGGCTCGCCGCAGGCGCCGATGTGCGGCTTCTCGGCCACGGCCACGCAGCTCCTCAACCTCTGCGGCGTCGAGAACTTCGTCTCCGTGGACGTGCTCCAGGACCCCGAGATCCGCCAGGGCGTGAAGGAATACGCCAACTGGCCGACGATCCCGCAGCTCTACGTGAACGGGGAGTTCGTCGGCGGCTCCGACATCCTGCGCGAGATGTACCAGAGCGGCGAGCTGCAGAAGCTGCTCGAGAGCGTGAAGAAGCCTTCCTGAGCCGAAGCCGCGGCGGGGTCCCGCGCATGCCGCGCTTCCTCGCCGCCCTCGCCCTCGCGCTTTCGCTCGCGCCGGGCCCCTCCCCGGCCGGCCCCGCGCCCGGCGTCGCCGCCGCCTCCGACCTCAAGTTCGCGCTGGACGAGATCGCCCGCGACTTCACGCGCGAGACGGGCACCGCGCTTCGCCTGTCCTACGGCTCCTCGGGCAACTTCCGCCGCCAGATCGCCGAGGGCGCGCCCTTCGAGGTCTTCCTCTCCGCCGACGAGTCCTATGTCCTCGCGCTCGCGCGGGAGGGGCGCCTGGAGGACGAGGGCACGCTCTACGCCGTCGGGCGCCTGGTGCTCTTCGCGCCCGCGGGCTCGCCGGTGGATCCGGAGAAGGGCCTCGCGGGCCTCGCCGCGCTCGCGCGCGAGCGCGGCGTGAGCCGTTTCGCGATCGCCAACCCGCTGCACGCGCCCTACGGGCGCGCGGCCCGCCAGGCGCTCGAGCGCGCCGGCGCCTGGGAAGCGCTCCAGGGGCGCCTCGTGCTCGGCGAGAACGTCTCCCAGGCCGCGCAGTTCGCGGTCTCGGGGAACGCGGCCGCCGGGCTCTTCGCCTATTCGCTCACCTTCTCGCCCGCGGTCGGCGCGGGCGGGCGCTTCGCGCTGGTGCCCGGGGAGGCCCACGAGCCGCTGCGCCAGCGCATGGCGCTCGTGAAGGGCGCGGGGCGCGAAGCGCGCGCCTTCTATCGGCACCTGCAGGGCGCGGCGGCGCGGGCGGTCTTCGCGCGCTACGGGTTCACGCTCCCGGGGCCGTGATGGACTGGACCGCGCTCCGGCTTTCGCTCGAGCTCGCCGCGTGGACCATGCTGGTCCTGCTTCCCGTGGGCATCGCGCTCGGGCGCGTCCTCGCGTGGCGGCGCTTCGCGTGGAAGCCGCTCGCCGAGGGCGTCCTCGCCCTGCCCCTGGTGCTGCCGCCCACGGTGCTCGGCTACTACCTGCTGGTGAGCCTGGGGGCGGCCTCGCCCGTCGGCCAGTGGTTCGAGTCGGTCTTCGGCCGCGCCCTCGTCTTCAGCTTCGAGGGCCTGCTCGTCGCCTCCGTGGTCTTCAACCTCCCCTTCGCGATCCAGCCGATGCAGCGCGCCTTCGAGGCGATCCCCCGGGACGTGCGCGACGCCGCGGCCTGCTGCGGCCTCTCCCGCTGGCAGGCGCTCCTCAGGATCGAGCTGCCGCTCGCCTGGCCCGGGATCCTCTCGGGCATGGTGATGACCTTCGCGCACACCCTGGGCGAGTTCGGCGTCGTGCTCATGGTGGGCGGAAGCATCCCCGGCGAGACGCGCACCGTCGCGATCGCGATCTACGACAGCGTGCAGGCCTTCGACAACGCCGCCGCGGGTGTCATGTCCGCCGTGCTCCTGGGCCTGTCGCTGCTGGCGATGGCGGTGGTGTACGCGACGGGCTCGCGGCGGGAGTCGCGCCGTGGCTGAGCGCGGCGGCGGCCTCGAGGTGCGCCTCGCGCAGGCGGGGCCGATCCCGCTCGAGGTGTCGCTCTCCTGCGCCGCGGGCGAGGTGCTCGCGCTGGTGGGGCCCTCGGGCAGCGGCAAGTCCACGGTGCTGCGCTGCATCGCCGGGGTGATCCGCGCGAAGGCCGGGGCGATCCGCGTGGGCGGCGAGACCTGGTTCGACGCGGCCGCGGGCGTCTCGCTCCCGCCCCAGCGCCGCGGCGTGGGCTTCGTCTTCCAGAACTACGCGCTCTTTCCGCACATGAGCGCGGTCGCGAACGTGGAGGCCGCGCTGGGCCACGTGCCCGCCGCCGGACGGGCGGAGCGCGCCCGCGCGCTCCTCGACCGCGTGAACCTGAAGGGGCTCGAGTCGCGCCGTCCCTGGGAGCTCTCGGGCGGGCAGCAGCAGCGGGTCGCCGTGGCCCGCGCGCTCGCCCGCGACCCGCGCGCGCTCCTCCTCGACGAGCCCTTCTCCGCGGTGGACCGCAGCACGCGCCAGATCCTCTACCGCGAGCTCGCCGCGCTGCGCCGCGACCTCGCCATGCCGATGGTGCTGGTCACGCACGACCTCGACGAGGCCGCGATGCTCTCCGACCGCATGAGCATCCTGCACCGGGGGCGTACGCTGCAGGACGCCCCGCCCCACGAGCTGATGGCGCGGCCGGCCAATTCCCTGGTGGCGCGGCTCGTGGACCTGAAGAACGTGTTCCGCGCGCGGGTGCACTCGCACGATCCCGCCACGGGCGCCACGCTGATCGACGCGATGGGCCAGCGGCTCGAGTGCCTCCAGGACGGGCGCTTCGCCCCCGGCGCGGAGGTCTCCTGGGCGATCCCCGGCTCCCACGTGATCCTGCACCGCCGCGACCGGCCCTCGCGGGGCGAGCGCGAGAACCCCGTGCGCGGCGCCATCGCCGACTTCCTCGCGCTGGGCGAGATCGTGAGCACCGTGATCCGCGTCGAGGCGACGGGCGAGCACCTCCAGGTCACCTTCCCGCTCCACGTGGCCCGCCGCAACGGCCTCGAGGCCGGCGCCGAGGTCGTCGTCTCCCTCCTGCGCGACGGCATCCACCTCATGCCCGATTGAAGGGGACGCTACCCTTCGTTGGCAGCAGCGAAAGAAAAAACGAAGGGTAGCGTCCCCTTCAGAGCGGATCGTTCCAGGTGATGGTGCCGAGGCCGGCGATGTCGTAGCCGCCGAGCGCCCGGGCGTGCTCGGCGAAGCGCTTGCCGCGGGCGAAGGCGAAGAGCGCGCCGAGGGGCGGCTCGAACCAGGCCGCGCGCGACACCCCCAGGTCCAGGCGCTCGACGGCCAGCGGCACGAAGCCGAGCCCCAGGGTGAGCGCCGCCGCGCGCGCGCCCAGCCCGGCGTCCGCCTCGCCCGACTTCACCGCGCTCGCGAGGTCGTTCTCGCCCATGCAGGTGGGCCCCGCCTTGAGCTGGCGCCGCTCCAGGCCCTCCTTCGCGAGGAGCCGCTCGAGGAGCGCGGCGCTGCCCGCCCCGGGCTGGCGCATCGCCACGCGCACGCCGCGCCGCGCGAGGTCGGCCACCGTGCGGACCTTGCGCGGATTGCCTCGCGCGACCAGCAGCCCCTGCTCGCGCCTCGCCCACTCCACGAGGGCCACGTTGCGCCCGCGCAGGTGCTCCCCGGCCTCGGCGCGGTTGAAGTCCGAGAGGTCCGCGCTGGGCAGGTGCATGAGCGCCCCCGACACCTCCCCGCGCGCGAGCCTCGCAAGCCCGTCGCCGCTGCCCTGGGTGAGGAGCGCGAGCCCGCAGCGCGATTCGCGCACCGCCCATTCGAGCAGCGGGTCGTGGCTCCCCCCGAGGGTCGGCGGGGGGAGGCCGCCGGGCGCCGCGCCGGAAGCCGTCCGCGCGAGCCAGCGCTCCACCTCGGCGAGCTCGAAGAGGAGCTTTCCGCCCGCCCGCGCGTGCGGCAGGCCCTTGCGCGCGACCAGGTCGTACACCTTGCGCGTGCCGAGCCGGAGGTGGCGGGCGACCTCGGCGACGGTGAGGCGGGCGGGGGCGGCGGTCGGCATGGGCGGGGTCTCCGGTCGCGGGTCAAGGAGAGATTTCCACGGGCTTGGTAAAATTGCCCGATGTTTGAAATTCTTGCAAGCTTCGGCCTCGCGCTCGAGCTGATCACGGGGGGCGATCCCGAGCTCGCCGGCATCGTCGGGCTCTCGCTCGAGCTCTCCCTCCTCGCCTCCGTGGCCGGGGCGGCCATCGGCCTCCCGCTGGGCGCGCTGGTCGGCGTGGGGCGCTTTCCCGGGCGGCGGGCGGTCATTGTCTTCCTCAACGCGCTGCTGGGGCTGCCGAGCGTGGTCGTGGGCCTCGTGGCCTACCTCCTCCTCTCCCGCGCCGGGCCCCTCGGGTCGATGGGCATCCTCTTCACGCCCGCCGCCATCGTCATCGCGCAGACCGTCCTCGTCGCCCCCATCGTCGCCGCCCTCGCGCGCCAGGTCTGCGAGGACGCGTGGCGCGAGTACGAGGAGCAGCTCGCCTCCCTGGGCGTGTCGCGCCTGCGCGCCGTGCCCACCATCCTGTGGGACGCGCGCTTTTCCCTCCTCACGGTCGCCCTCGCCGGCTTCGGCCGGGCCTCCTCGGAGGTCGGTGCGGTGATGATCGTGGGCGGCAACATCGACGGCGTGACGCGCGTCATGACGACCGCGATCGCGCTGGAGACGAGCAAGGGCGACCTGCCGCTCGCGCTCGCCCTCGGCATCGTCCTCATCGCCGTGGTCCTCGCGGTGAACGCGGGGGCCTACGCGATCCGCGAATGGAGCGCGCGCCGCCATGGCTGAGCGGGCGCCCTTCGCGTTGCGGGCCCGCGAGCTCACCGTCGTGCTGGGCGGCGTGCGCGCCCTCGACCGCCTCGATCTCTTCCTCGAGCCCGGGCTGCGCTCCGTCGTCCTCGGGCCCAACGGCGCGGGCAAGAGCGTGCTGCTGCGCACCCTGCACGGGTTGCTGCGTCCCGCGTCGGGAAGCCTCGCCTGGGACGGGCCCGGCGGCCGCCCCCCGCGCCAGGCCATGGTCTTCCAGCGTCCCGTGATGCTGCGCCGCTCGGCGCTCGCGAACGTGAGCTACGCGCTCGCGGTGAACGGCGTCCCCGAGCCGCAGCGCTCGCGCCGCGCCGCCGAGGCGCTGGAGCGCATGGGCCTCTCGGCGATCGCCTCCCGCCCCGCGCGCGTGCTCTCCGGCGGCGAGCAGCAGCGCCTCGCCCTCGCCCGCGCCTGGTCGCTCGGCCCCGAGGTGCTCTTCCTGGACGAGCCCACCTCCAGCCTCGACCCGGGCGCCACCGCGGAGATCGAGCGCGCCATCGGCGCGATGGCGGCCGAAGGCACGCGCATCGTCATGACCACGCACAACCTCGGCCAGGCACGGCGCCTGGCCGACGAGATCGTCTTCCTCCACGCCGGCCGCGTGACGGAACGCACCGCCGCCGACCGGTTCTTCGCGCAACCCGGCTCGCACGAAGCCAGCCTCTTCCTCCAAGGAGAACTGCCATGGAAATGATCCTTCCCCGCGCCCGCCTCGCGGGCCTTGCCGCCGCCGCGGCCACCGCCGCCCTCCTCGCCCTCGCGCCCGCGCGCGCCGCGGACACCTTCATCACCGTGGCCTCGACCACCTCCACGGAGCAGTCGGGGCTCTTCAAGCAGCTCCTGCCGGAGTTCGAGAAGGCGAGCGGCATCCAGGCGCGCGTGGTGGCCCTGGGCACCGGGCAGGCGCTCGACATGGGGCGCCGCGGCGACGCCGACGTGCTCTTCGTGCACGACAAGGTCGCCGAGGAGAAATTCGTGGCCGACGGCTTCGGCGTGAAGCGCTTCGAGGTGATGTACAACGACTTCGTGATCGTGGGCCCGAAGGCGGACCCGGCGAAGGCGCGGGGCAGCGACGTGGTCGCGGGCCTGAAGGCGATCGCCGCCGCCCGGGCGCCCTTCGCCTCGCGCGCCGACAAGAGCGGCACCCACGCGGCCGAGCTTCGCTACTGGAAGGCCGCGGGCATGGACATGGCGAAGGACAAGGGCCCGTGGTACCGCGAGACGGGCTCGGGCATGGGTCCCACGCTCAACACCGCCTCGGGCATGAACGCCTACGCGCTCGCCGACCGCGGCACCTGGCTCAACTTCAGGAACCGCGGGGATCTCGTGATCCTGGTCGAGGGCGACACGCGCCTCTTCAACCAGTACGGCGTCATGCTCGTCAACCCCGCGAAGCACGCGCACGTGAAGAAGGAGGCGGGGCAGAAGTTCATCGACTGGCTCGTCTCGCCCGCCGGCCAGTCCGCGATCGCCGCCTACAGGATCGGCGGCGAGCAGCTCTTCTTCCCCAACGCGGGCTCGGGACGCTGACGGCACCGGGTAGGGCCGCCGGCCCCGGAAGCTCCGCCACCCACTAGAATCCGGGAATGCCCCGCATTCCCGGCGCCTCCCCCGACGAAGTTTCGCCGCCTGCCGCCGCTCCCGCACGGCGCTCGGCAGCGGCGCGCGCGCTGCCAGGATGATCGTCGACCGCGCCCGCTTCCCGCTGTGGCTCGCGGCCGCCATGCTGGCGATGCTCGCGGTGGCGGCGTGGAGCTTTTCC
>CALEJW010000197.1 GCA_937898635.1 uncultured Pseudomonadota bacterium
ACGAAGATCTTCTTCACGCCGAGCATCTTCGCCTTCCTGCGCGCGGGCTCGAGCTCCTCGCCCTGGCCGATGTCGGCGGTGAAGGTGATGACCTCGCAGCCGTAGGTGTCCTGCAGCCACTTGAGGATCACGGACGTGTCGAGGCCGCCGGAATAGGCGAGGACGACCTTGGAAACCTTTTTCATGGGTGTCGCGCTTTCGGAAGTCGGACGGGAGTCTCTAGGAATCGACGCGCCCCAGGAGCAGGTACTCCATCAGCGCCTTCTGGGCGTGCAGGCGATTTTCCGCCTCCTCCCAGACCACGCTCTGCGCTCCGTCAAGAACCTCGGCGGAGACCTCCTCGCCCCGGTGGGCGGGCAGGCAGTGCATGAAGAGCGCGTCCTCGCGGGCGACGGCCATCATCCCGGCATCCACCGTGAAGGCGGCGAAGGCGTCCTTCCTCGCGTCGGCTTCCGCCTCCCAGCCCATGCTGGTCCAGACGTCGGTGGTCACGAGGTCGGCCCGGGTCGCGGCCGCGTGCGGGTCGCCGAAGAGCTCGAGGTGCTCGCGCCCGATGCCCGCCACGCGGGCGGGCTCCAGCTCGTAGCCCGGGGGGCTCGCGACGTTCAGCTTGAAGCCGAGGAGTGTGGCGGCCTGGAGCCACGTGTTGCACATGTTGTTGCTGTCGCCGATCCAGGCCACCGTCTTCCCGGCGATGGGACCGCGCTGCTCGACGTAGGTGTAGATGTCGGCGAGCACCTGGCAGGGGTGGTATTCGTTGGTGAGCCCGTTGATGACGGGCACGCGCGAGTGGGCCGCGAAGCGCTCGATGATCGCCTGCTCGTAGGTGCGGATCATCACGATGTCGACCATCCGCGAGACCACGCGCGCGACGTCCTCGATGGGCTCGCCGCGCCCGAGCTGCGTCTCGCCCATGTTGAGGACGATCGAGGCGCCGCCCAGCTGGAACATGCCCGCCTCGAAGGACACGCGCGTCCTCGTCGAGCTCTTCTCGAACACCAGGGCGAGCATCCGGTCGGCGAGCGGCTGGTAGGCGATGTAGTTCTTGAACCGCTCCTTGATCGTCCGCGTGCGCTTGAAGAGGTGCCCGATCTCCTCCGCGGAGAAGTCGCGAAGCTGCAGGAAGTGCCGCATCGCCGCTAGTCCGAGGCCGGCGCCGGCGCCTCGGCGAGGAAGGTCTTCACCAGCGGGGCGAGTCGGGCGACGAGCTCGGCCGACTCCGCGTCGCGGAAGACGAGGGGAGGCAGGAGGCGCACGACGCGGTCGGCCGTCACGTTCACGACGATGCCCGCCTCGAGCCCGCGGCGGACGATGTCCCCGCAGGGCCGGTCGAGCTCCATGCCGATCATGAGGCCCATGCCGCGGATCTCCTTCACGCCGGCCACGCCGGCGAGCTCGCGGGCGAGCCCCTGCCGGATCGCCTCGCCCTGGCGCGTCGCGTTCTCGAGGAGCCCTTCCTTCTCGATCGCCTCCAGCGTCGCGAGCCCCGCGACGCTCACGAGCGGGCCGCCGCCGAAGGTGGTGCCGTGGTTGCCCGGCTTGAACACCTGCGCCGCGACGCCGCGCGCGAGACAGGCGCCGATGGGCACGCCCGAGCCCAGGCCCTTCGCGAGCGGCATCACGTCCGGGACCACGCCGGCCCACTGGTGCGCGAACCACTTGCCGGTCCTCCCGATGCCGCTCTGCACCTCGTCGATCATGAGCAGCCACTGGCGGCGGTCGCAGATCTCGCGCAGCTTGCGCACGTAGTCCGCGTCGGCGACGTTGATGCCGCCCTCGCCCTGGAGGACCTCCATCAGGATCGCGACGACGGACGGGTGCTCGCTCAGGCGCTCGACGGCTCCCGCGTCGTTGTAGGGCACGCGCAGGAACCCGCCCATGAGCGGCTCGAAGCCGGCCTGCGCCTTGCGCGAGCCCGTGGCCGAGAGCGTGGCGAGGGTGCGCCCGTGCCAGGCCTTCTCCATCACCACGATGGAGGGGTTCTCGATGCCGCGCTGGTGGCCGTGCAGGCGCGCGATCTTGATCGCGCACTCGTTCGCCTCCGCCCCGGAATTGCAGAAGAAGGCGTTGTCCATGCCGGCCAGGGCGCAGACCCTCTCCGCGAGGCGCTCCTGTTCCGGCACCTCGAAGAGGTTGGAAGTGTGGATGAGCTTCGCGGCCTGCCCGGCGATCGCCTTCACGAGCCCCGGGTGGGCGTGCCCGAGGCCGTTCACCGCGATGCCCGCGAGCGCGTCGAGGTAGCGCTTGCCCTGCGCGTCCCACAGCCACGCCCCCTCGCCGCGGACGAACGCCACGGGCTGGGGCGAATAGGTCTTCATGAGGTGGGCGGCTGTCATGGACGCCTCGCAGAAACGATCACGGCGGCCTCGCGCCGCCGTGGATGGTGTGGGGGATTATCGGCAAATCGCGGCGGTGCCGCAACCGCGCGGACCCGGGGCGCGCCCGGGGGCCCGCCTAGGCGCGGCCGGCGAGCGCCTTGACCTGCTGCGCGAGGCGGCTCTTGTGACGGGCGGCCTTGTTCTTGTGGATGATCTTCTTCTCCGCGATGCGGTCGATCGTGGAGACGTTCGCGTCGAAGGCGGCCTGCGCGGCCTTGGCGTCGCCCGCGGCGATGGCGGTCCGCACCTTCTTGATGGCGGTGCGAAGGGTCGTGCGAAGTCCCATGTTGGCGGTGCGGTGCTTGTCCGCCTGCTTGGCGCGCTTCGCGGCCTGCTTGGAGTTGGCCATGTTCTGGGGTCCTGGAGTCGGGGGTTTCGAAAACGAAGCCTGATATTATACAGCGCTTGTCCTGTCAAAACAAAGTCCTAGCTTCGCCCCCGCGTTTCCGGCCTGCGGCGGCCCGCTGCCCGCCCCCGAAACCATGAACCTCCTGAAGACCGCCGCCTCGGTGAGCGCGATGACCCTCGTCTCGCGCATCACCGGCTTCGCCCGCGACACGCTCATGGCCATCCTCTTCGGGGCGGGATTCGCGATGGACGCCTTCGTGGTCGCCTTCCGGCTCCCGAACCTGCTCCGCCGGCTCTTCGCCGAGGGCGCCTTCTCCCAGGCCTTCGTGCCGATCCTGGGCGAGTACCGCGCCCGCCGCGGGGAAGAGGCGACGCGGGCGCTGGCCGCGCGGGTCCTGGGCGCGCTCTCCGTGGCGCTCCTGGTCGCGACGGCCGTCGGGGTCGTCGCCGCGCCCCTCCTCGTCTACGCGAGCGCCTGGGGCTTCGCGAAGGACGCGGACAAGTTCGCCCTCACGGTGACGATGCTGAGGATCTGCTTTCCCTACATCTTCTTCATCTCCCTCACCAGCTTCGCCGCCGGGATCCTCAACACCTGGGGGCACTTCAAGGTGCCGGC
Organism: uncultured Pseudomonadota bacterium; assembly: GCA_937898635.1. Taxonomy (GTDB): domain Bacteria; phylum Pseudomonadota; class Gammaproteobacteria; order Burkholderiales; family Usitatibacteraceae; genus FEB-7. Next base: position 3,343 of record CALEJW010000197.1, read on the forward strand.
CTTCACGCCGGTGCTCCTGAACCTCTCGCTCATCGGCTTCGCGCTCCTCGCCACGCCCTACTTCGAGCGCCCCATCCTCGCGCTCGCCTGGGCGGTGTTCGCCGGCGGCGTGCTGCAGCTCGCCTTCCAGGTGCCCTTTCTCCTTCGCATCCGCATGCTGCCGGCGCCCGCCTGGGACCCGAGGGACGAGGGCGTGCTGCGCGTCCTCAAGCTCATGGCGCCGGCCGCGCTCGGCGTCTCGGTCGCGCAGCTGAGCCTCGTCATCAACACGCACATCGCCTCGTGGCTCGGCGACGGGCCCGTGTCCTGGCTCTACTTCGCCGACCGGCTCATGGAGTTCCCCTCGGCGCTGCTCGGCGTCGCCCTGGGGACGGTCCTGCTGCCCTCGCTCGTGCGCCACCACAGCAACAACGACCCGGAAGCCTATTCGCGGCTGCTCGACTGGGGCCTGCGGCTCACGCTCCTCATCGCGCTTCCCGCCGCGGTGGGGCTCGCGCTCCTCGCCGTGCCCCTCGTGGCCACGCTCTTCTGGCACGGCGAGTTCACGCGCCACGACGTGCTCATGACGCGCTCGGCGCTCATCGCCTACGCCTTCGGCCTCGCCGGGATCGTCCTCGTGAAGATCCTCGCGCCCGGGTTCTACGCCCGGCAGAACATCCGCACGCCCGTGAAGGTGGCGCTCGCGACGCTCGCCGTGACCCAGCTCGCGAACCTCGCGCTCGTGCCCTGGCTCCGGCACGCCGGGCTCGCGGCGGCGATCTCGGTGGGCGCCACCTTCAACGCCGCGTGGCTGTGGTGGCTCATGCGCCGCTCGGGCGCCTGGCGGGCGGCGCCGGACTGGGGCGCCTTCCTCCTGAAGGTGGGCGTGGCGCTCTACCTGATGGGCGGGGTGATCTGGTACGGCATGGGCTCCGAGCAGTCCTGGTTCGCGATTCCCGCGGCCACCCGCGCGCTCAGGCTCGCCGCCGTGATCGCGGGCGCGATGCTCGCCTACTTCGCCACGCTCTGGGCGCTCGGCTTCCGGCTCCGGCAGTTCTCGCGCCAGGAATGAAGCTCTCGGTCATCCGCGACCCCCGCCCGGGCGCGCGCGACGCCGTGCTCGCCATCGGCAGCTTCGACGGCGTGCACCGCGGGCACCGCGCGCTCCTCGCGCGGGTGGTCGAGGAAGCCTCCGCGCTCGGGGTCGCCCCCGCGGTGCTCACCTTCGAGCCGCTGCCCCGGGAGCTCCTCTTCCCCGACCGCGCCCCGCCGCGGCTGTCCACGCTCTCGGCCAAGCTGCACGCCTTCGCGGACGCGGGCATCGAGATCGCCTACCTCTGCCGCTTCACGCGCGCCTTCGCGGCGCTCTCGCCCGCGGAGTTCGCCCTTCGCCTGCGCCGGGTCCACGGCGCACGCCGCGTCCTGGTCGGGCGCGACTTCCGCTTCGGGGCCAGGCGCGCCGGCGACGTCGCCTTCCTCGCGGCCGAGGGCGCGCGCCTGGGCTTCGAGGTCGAGACCCTGCCCACGGTGGCCGACGACGCCGAGCGCGTTTCGAGCACCCGCGTGCGCGAGGCGCTGGCCGCCGGCGACCTCGCCCTCGCCTCCCGCCTCCTCGGCCAGCCCTACGCCATCTGCGGCCGCGTGGTCCACGGCGCCAAGCTGGGCCGCAACCTCGGCTACCCCACGGCGAACATCGCGCTCCCGCCGGGACGCCCCGTGATGACGGGGGTGTTTGCGGTAAGATGCGCGGGTGCGGCAACTCGCGGACTCGAGGGAGTGGCGAGCCTGGGATACAAGCCGGTCGTGGCGAGCAACGGCCCGGCGACTCTCGAAGCGTTCCTCTTCGACTTCTCGGGCGACCTCTACGGGCGTCGCCTCTCCATCGAGTTCCTGAAGAAGCTGCGCGACGAGGCGAAATTCGCCTCGATCGACGAGCTGGTTTCGCAGATCCGCCTGGACTGCGACGCGGCGCGGGCCTATTTCCGCGAATCGGGGACATGATGGCGAACGAAACGAAGACCGACTACAAGCAGACCCTGAACCTCCCCGACACGCCCTTCCCCATGCGGGGCGACCTCGCGAAGCGCGAGCCGGGCTGGCTGCGCGCGTGGCAGGAGAAGGGGCTCTACGCGCGCCTGCGCGACGCCTGCAAGGGCCGCCCCCTCTTCGTGCTCCACGACGGCCCGCCCTACGCCAACAACGACATCCACATCGGCCACGCGGTCAACAAGGTCCTCAAGGACATGGTGGTCAAGTCGAAGACCCTGGCCGGGTTCGACGCGCCGTACACGCCGGGGTGGGACTGCCACGGGCTGCCGATCGAGCACATGATCGAGAAGAAGCACGGCCGCCACCTCGACGGCAACGAGGCGAGGCGCCTGTGCCGCGAGTACGCCGCCGAGCAGATCGAGCGGCAGAAGGCGGACTTCCGGCGCCTGGGCGTGCTGGGCGACTGGGACCACCCCTACAAGACCATGGACTTCGCGACGGAGGCCGCCGAGATCCGCGCGCTCGCGATCGTCTGGAAGAAGGGCCTGCTCTACCGCGGCCTCAAGCCCGTCAACTGGTGCATCGAGTGCGGCTCCGCGCTCGCCGAGGCCGAGGTCGAGTACGAGGACAAGACCTCGGCCGCGATCGACGTCGCGTTCCGCGCCGCCGATGCCGCCGCCGTCGCGCGCGCCTTCGGCGCCGCCGAGGCGCCGGCGACCGTGCTCGCCGTCATCTGGACCACCACGCCGTGGACGCTGCCCGGCAACCAGGCCATCGCCGCCCACCCCGGCCACGACTACGAGCTCGTCGCGACGGAACGCGGCGCCCTCATTCTCGCCGCCGAGCTGCGCGCGGCCTGCCTCGAGCGCTACGGCCTCGGGCCCGTGCGCGTCCTGGGCCGCGTGGCGGGCAAGGCGATCGCGGGGCTCGCCTTCCGCCATCCGCTGGAAGAGCGGGACGTGCCGGTGATCCTGGGCGAGCACGTGACGCTCGAAGCGGGGACGGGCCTCGTGCACACGGCGCCCGCGCACGGCGCCGAGGACTTCGACGCCGGCGTCGAGTACGGCCTGCCGCTCGACCAGCCCGTGGACGACCGCGGGCGCTTCAAGGAGGGCGTGCCGCATTTCGCGGGGCTCGGCGTGCGCGAGGCCGAGAAGCCGATCCTCGAGCGGCTCGCCGCGAACGATGCCCTGCTCCGGAACGAGCCCTTCCGCCACAGCTATCCCCATTGCTGGCGCCACAAGACGCCGATCATCTTCCGGGCGACCGTCCAGTGGTTCATCGGCATGGACAGGCCTTCGGCCGGCGAGCCGGGGCAGGCGGGATCGACGCTGCGCGAGACGGCCCTTCGCGCGGTCGCGCAGACGCGGTTCTATCCCGCCTGGGGCCGCTCGCGCATGGAGGCGATGATCGCCGGGCGCCCCGACTGGACGCTCTCCCGGCAGCGCAACTGGGGAGTCCCCCTGCCCTTCTTCCTCGACCGCGAGACGGAGGAGCCCCACCCGGAGACCGAGCGGCTCCTGGAGGAGGCGGCCGCTCGGGTCGCGAAGGGCGGCGTCGAGGCGTGGTTCGCGGCGAGCTGCGAGGACTTCGGCGTCGATCCCGCGAAGTATCGCAAGCTCACCGACACCGTGGACGTCTGGTTCGATTCCGGCACCACGCACTTCTCCGTCCTGCGCGGCCTCGCCGGGCAGAAGTGGCCCGCCGACATCTACCTCGAGGGAAGCGACCAGCACCGCGGCTGGTTCCAGTCGAGCCTGCTCACGGGCTGCGCGATGCACGGGAGGGCGCCCTACGACTCGCTCCTCACCCACGGCTTCGTGGTGGACGGGCAGGGGCGCAAGATGTCGAAGTCGCTCGGCAACGTGATCGCGCCCCAGAAGGTCTCGGACACCCTGGGCGCCGAGATCATCCGCCTGTGGGTCGCCTCCGCCGACTACTCGGGCGAGCTCTACATCTCCGACGAGATCCTCAAGCGCGTGGTGGAGAGCTACCGGCGCATCCGCAACACGCTGCGTTTCCTGCTGGCCAACACCGCCGACTTCGACGCCGCGAAGGACCTGCTGCCCCCCGGGCGGTGGACGGAGCTCGACCGCTACGCGCTCGCGATGACGCGCGAGATGGCCGCGGCCGCCACGGCGGACTACGCCCGCTTCGAGTTCCACCTCGTCGCGCAGCGCCTGCAGACCTTCTGCTCCGAGGACCTCGGCGGCTTCTACCTCGACATCCTGAAGGACCGGCTCTACACCTGCGGGCGCGATTCCGCCGCGCGGCGCGCCGCCCAGTCGGCGCTGCACCACGTCACCCGCATCCTGCTGCCGCTCATGGCGCCGATCCTCTCCTTCACGGCCGAGGAGGCCTGGTCCGTCCTCGAACCCGACGGCGACGGGAGCGTCTTCTTCCACACCTGGGACGGCGTGCTGCCGGAGCAGGCCGGCGAGGCGCAGCTCCTCGCCCGCTGGCGGCGCCTGCGCGAGATCCGCGCGGCGGTGCAGAAGAGCCTCGAAGCGCTTCGCCAGTCCGGCGCCATCGGTTCGTCGCTGCAGGCCGAGGTCTCGATCGCCGCGCCGGAGGCCGACCGCGAGCTCCTCGCGAGCCTGGGCGCGGACCTGCGCTTCGTCCTCATCACCTCCACCGCCACCGTCGTGCCGGGCGAGGCGCTCGAGGTGCGCGCAAACCCGAGCCCCCACGCGAAGTGCGAGCGCTGCTGGCACTACCGCGAGGACGTGGGCGCGGATGCGCGCCATCCGGGCATCTGCGGCCGCTGCGTCGCCAACATCGAGGGCCCGGGCGAGGAGCGCCGCCATGCCTGAGGGCGCCGGCGCCCCCTGGCACCGCTGGCTCGCGCTCTCGGCCGCCGTCGCCGCGGCCGACCTCGCGACCAAGGCCTGGGTGAGCGCCGCCTTCGAGCCCGGGGATGTCCACGTGGTGACGCCTTTCCTGAACCTCGTGCTCTGGCACAACCCCGGCGCCGCCTTCAGCTTCCTCGCGGGCGCCGGGGGCTGGCAGCGCTGGTTCTTCATCGTCCTCACCCTCGCGATCGGCGCGGCGCTCCTCGTGATGCTGCGCCGGGCGGGGACGAACCGGCTGCTCGCGACCGCCCTTTCCCTCGTGCTGGGCGGGGCGGCGGGCAACCTCTGGGACCGCGTCACGCTCGGGCACGTGGTGGATTTCGTGCAGCTGCACGCCGGGGGATACTATTGGCCTGCCTTCAACGTCGCGGACTCGGCGATCACCGTGGGCGTCGTGCTCCTCCTCCTGGACGGCTTCCGGGAGGCCCGCACCGCCCGCGGGGCCGGGGCCCGTCCCGGCGAGCGCTAGCCCGCACCGGACCTTTCCCATGACCGACGATACGATCGAAGTCGTCCTCGCCAAGCCCCGCGGCTTCTGCGCCGGCGTGGACCGCGCCATCGCCATCGTGGAGCGGGCGCTCGCCGTGCACGGCGCGCCCATCTACGTGCGCCACGAGATCGTCCACAACAAGTTCGTGGTCGAGGACCTGCGCGCCAAGGGCGCGGTCTTCGTGGAGGAGCTCGCCGAGGTGCCGGCCGGCGGCACGGTCATCTTTTCCGCCCACGGCGTCTCGCTCGCGGTCCGCCGCGAGGCCGACTCCCGCGGGCTGCGCGTCTTCGACGCCACATGCCCCCTGGTGACCAAGGTGCACGCGGAGGTCGCGCGCATGCGCCAGCAGGGCCGCGAGGTCGTGATGATCGGCCACGAGGGCCACCCGGAAGCCGAGGGCACCCTGGGGCAGTCCGACACGGGGATGTACCTCGTGGAGGACGAGGAGGACGTCGCGCGCCTCGAGGTGAAGGACGCCGCGAACCTCGCCTACGTGACGCAGACCACGCTCTCGATGGACGACGCCGCGCGCATCGTGGCGGCGCTCCGGCTGCGCTTCCCCGCGATCCAGGGCCCGAAGAAGGACGACATCTGCTACGCCACGCAGAACCGCCAGGACGCGGTGAAGTTCATGGCGCCGCGCTGCGACGTGGTGATCGTCGTGGGCTCGCCCAACAGCTCCAACTCCAACCGCCTGCGGGAAGTGGCGCAGAACCTCGGGCGCCAGGCCTATCTCGTGGACCGCGCCGAGGAGGTGCGGCCGGAATGGCTCGCCGGGGCGCGGACGATCGGGGTCACCGCGGGCGCTTCCGCCCCGGAAGTGCTGGTGCAGGACGTGATCGCGACGCTGCAGCGCCTGGGCGCGGCCCGCGTGCGCGAACTCGAGGGCATCACCGAGAGCGTGACCTTCCCGTTGCCCCGCTCCATCGCGAAGGCGCCGGCGGGCCTCTAGGCGCCGGGCTTGGGCGCCGCGCGCCGGGCCGGCGGCTCGAAATTGGGCTGCGGCGGCGTGTACCTGGCGCTCGCCTTGAGCCCCACGCACTTCGGGGTCTTCCCGGAGAGGTCCATGCGGAAGTCCGCCGCGCACTTCCTCACGCAGTAGGCCTCCCGCATCACCTCGTTCTTGCCGCAGACGTCCAGCGCCGTGCGAAGCCGGCGCTGCGGCTCGTAGGTCGGCATCTGGGCCCCGGCGACGGGCGCGAGGCCCGCCGCCAGGACGGCGATCGCCGCGATCGCGAGTCGCCGGGCGCTCATCGCTGCAGGAGCTCGCGCCACGAGATGCGCCGCGCGCTGCCGCCGCCGCCGCCGATGTTCACCGCGAACGGCGTCTTGGTGCCCGTCGCGCCCGTCGCGATGCCCTTGAAGACGCCGCTGGGCAGGCGCACCACCACGAGGCCGACCGTGATCTGGCCGGTGAACTTCTGGCCCGCCTGGTTCAGGGCCGCGGACGGCACGAAGGTGCCCGTCTTGTAGTTGAACTGGTAGATCCAGCTGTCGCCGCCCACCGCGCAGGCGCTGTTGTTCGGCACGTTGGTCACGACGATGAGCGTTCCCTGGACCAGCTGCGGGTCGAGGTTCACGCGCTCGCCGGGGGAGTCGCCGCCCGGGTTGAAGTCGAGGTACCAGCCGTCGTAGGTGTTCCAGTCGAAGTCGGTGCGGTTGTTCGTCGTGCGCGAGGTCGGCCCGTTCGGGATGATCGTGTTCACGAGCACGTTGGCCGCGCGGAAGTTCCCGTAGGACACGCCCTTGTCCTTGATGGCGTAGAGGGACTGCTCGTAGGCCCACGGGTTCGGCGGGACGAGGGTCGCGGGGTCGACGAGGTCGTCGGTGCCCAGGTAGCGCCCGGTGCCCACGAAGACGATCGGGAAACCCTCGATGAGGCCCAGCTCCGGCCGCGAGGTGATGGACTGGGGCCGGCCGCCCGCGTCCCTGAGCGTCGCGAGCCGCGTGACGGTCGGCGTGCCCGTCTGCATGTCGAACTTCCAGACGTTGCCGTAGAGGTCGCCGCCGTAGACGTACTTCGCCGTGTTGTCGATGTTGAAGTTGTCCGCGTAGGCGCTCAGGTGATTGAGGCCCGAGGGCGTCGTCGTGTCGCCGACCCCGGTGTCGACCTTCTGCAGGATCGCGCCGGTGGCGATGTCCACGACGAAGAGGTAGCCGCGCCCGGTGCCCGGCGAGACGTTGTTCAGGCCCGAGGTGAGGAGCACCACCCACTTGCCGTCGCTCGCGCGCTTGGTGATGACCGGGTTCGTGTGCGTGTAGCCGATGTCCGGGTCGCTCACGGCGCAGAGCGTGGAGTCGTGGCAGATTTCCCAGAGCACGGTGGGGCTCGTGGGGTTGGTCACGTCGAGCGCGTAGTAGCCGCGTCCGCCGCTATCCAGGCCCGAGACGAGGACGGTCTTCCAGGCGCCGCCGAAGTAGGCGTCCATGAGCTGGGGCGAGCCGTCCACGTTGAACTCGTGGACCACCGACCAGTTCTCGGTCGCGAGCTTGTGCAGCTTGGGCATCACGATGCGAGGCACGTAGGCCCACAGCTCCTGGCCCGTGTCGCCGTTGAGGGCGTGGAGCATGCCGTCGTTCGCGGCGATGAAGAGCGTCGCCTGCCGCGATTCGTTGGCGAGCTTGAATTCGGCGTAGGTCGGGCTCACCGCGTCGGCGAAGCCGAAGCGCGGCGCCTTCATGAACGCGGGCGTGGCGTTCACCGGGTCGCCCAGGATGTGCTCGCGGGCGCGGAAGGGCGGGTTGCTTTCCGGCAGCGTGAAGCTCTCGTCCTGGCGCCAGCCGCGCAGGTAGCTCACCAGCCGGCTGCCGTTGTTGGCCACCGCCTTCTGGGCGGCCGTGAGGAGCGCGCACTGGGAGAGCGCCACGCACTTGTTGTCGAAGTAGGCGCGCTCGGCCGCGATGCCGCTCACGACGGAGTTCGAGAGGTTGGTGTAGGTGAACTGCTTCTTCTTGCCGCCGGCGCTCTCGTCGATCGTGAAGATGTCGCGCGTGTCGCTGCCCGCCGTCGTGCGCCCGTCGAGGAGCGCCTGCGCCGACCAGGCGATCGCCGGGAGGACGTTGCCGGAAGTGGTGTCGATCCTCTGCGCGACGATCTCGCCGTCCCACTTCACCGTGCGGAAGGTGGAGCTGTAGATGAAGTTGTCCGTCTCGGTGATGTTCGGGCTCGAGGTCGCGGAGGCCGCGGCCGCCGCCGTCTGGATCCTCAGTGCCGCAAGCGCGCTCTGCAGGCCCTGGGTGAGGGAGTTGGGGTCGGCGGCGCTGAAGTACTTCCCGCGCCCGTTGACGGCGGCGTGCCAGAGGTCGTCCAGGGTGCTGGGGGCGTTGGAGGACGGCACCGGCCAGTTGCAGGTTCCGCTGGTCCACGAGCAGGCGTTGTTGGTGCCCGCGCGGATCTTGGCGAAGTCTCCCGTGAGCGCCGTCTCGTAGTCGGGCTGGTAGTCCATGAGGCCCTCGAGGCCGAGGCCGAGGGTGAAGGTCACCATGTGCTGGGCCGGATTCGGGTCCTTCTCCGTGGTCGGCACGTTGTTCTCGGACACCGGGCCGGAGGTGCGCAGGTCCGTCTTGTAGTAGTAGGCCGCCACGTCGGCGAGCGTGTTGGAGGCGCCGGTGAGCCCCCCGTCGTAGGCGCCGTAGGCCCGAGTCGTGTAGCCGCTGTTCGAGTTGTCCTCGTTGCCGACGCCGGAGAAGCTGTCGTTCCAGTAGCCGTCCGTCGTGAGGAGCGAGAAGTTCTGCTGGCAGGAGTACTGGATCGGGTCGTTGGGCATCCCGGCGTTCACGCCGCTGGTGAGGCCGGAGTAGTGCCGGCCGACGCGGTCGAGCGCCGTGCGGTTGGGCGTGCTGCCGTTGGTGTCCTGGTTGTAGAGCTTCGTGTAGAAGGCGAGCTTCTGGGTGGCGTCGAACTTGCCGATCTCCTGGTACTTGTCCGAGGTGACCGGGTTGTTGGGGTTGATCGTGATGAAGCCGATGCGGAAGCGGTCGTCGATCGGCAGGAAGGCGCGGCCGGTCGCCGTCTTCATGAGCGCCATGCGGTTGCTGTAGTACATCCACCAGTTGGCGAAGTTCTGGATCTCCTCCGCGTAGGTGCAGGAGGTCGCCGAGGCGCAGTCGGTGCGCACGGAGTCCGGGCCCTGGGGATAGCTGGGCGTCGTGGCGACGATGTCCACGCGCCGCATCCGCCCGTAGCGCGGGAAGCGGTAGCTGCCGATGGTGAACTTCTTCTGGCAGCGCGGGGTGGCGCCCGAGTTGCCGGAGACGACCGCCGTGCTGATCGCGTCCACGGCCGTCTTGCACCACCGGAGGGGGGCGGGAATCGTGTTGGGCGAGCCGGGCGCGGCGCCCGCGGCGGTGGCAAGGGCGCAGTTCACCAGGTTCGCGTCGCTGCAGTACTCGTGCGGCGTGATCGTGAAATAGTGCGCGTTGGAGCTCGAGATGAGCTCCTTGTTCCAGTAGTCCGTGGTCGGGAAGCCGACGTTGGCGCCGCTCGAGCCCCAGTAGAGGAAGTAGTTGGTGCCCGTCGCGAACGGCGTGACGTTGTGGATCCCGTTCTTGCGGCACCTCGCGGGGTTCACGAGGTCGGCGCCGGAAGGACTCGAGACGTTGCAGTAGACCACCTCGCTGAATCCGTTGACGAGGTTGGTCTTCGGGCCGCTGAGATAGGCGTCGTTGCTCGCGGCGACCGGGTTCGCGTTGCCCAGGCTCGTGCCGGTGGAGTCGACGCCCGGGGAGTAGGTGATGTCCGGGTTGTACCAGATCTTGTTGAAGTCGCTGGAATAGAAGGGCGCCTCGCCGTACTCGGGCGGGTTCGACGTGGACACGGTGTCCGGCGTGCCCGTGTTGGCGCAGGGGATGCTGCCCGTCGTGGAGGAGGTTCCCCCGGGGCCCCTGCTCGTGGTCGAGGTGCCGCAGTTGGAGCTCGTGCACTTCTTGCAGTTGTAGAGGGTGGAGCCGCCGCTCGTGCGGAAGATCTGGTCCGGCATGTAGGTCCACGCCATGGAGCCCGAGTCGTCCAGGATGTACATCATGTTCGGCAGCACCGCGTCCGAGGGCGAGTTGGCCAGCGGGACGGTGGAGAGGTCCGCGATCTCGGCGCCGGCGTGGCGCACGGTCACGAGGCCGGTGGCGGCCACCGCGAGGGCGGCGGCGAGGATGCGGCGAAGTCGGGCGGGAGATGACATGCGGGTCGCTCCTGGGAAAGGGGCTGTATCAGATTCCGACGAGGACGCTCGTCTGGATGACGCTGACGGTGTCGCGCGGGCCTTCCACGCGGGTGGTGACGCGGTAGTAGAGCTGCGGCGAGCCGATGAACTGCGGGGAGCCGACCGCCATGCTGCCGCCGGCGGCGGCCGCGCTCGCCGCGTAGTAGAGCGCGCACTCGTTCGCCACGCCGGCGTTGGAGGCGTTGTAGGCGGTGTCGGGCTGGGTGCACATGCGGTGGATCACGAAGCGCACCACGTTGCCCGCCGCGTCGGGCGCGCCGCCGTTCACGGCGACCGACTCGCCCCAGCTCGCGGCCTCGAACCAGTTGGGCTCGACCACCGGGCGGGAGGAGAAGTAGCCCACGCCGGCGTTGGTGGTCTGCAGCGTCGGGCCGGCGCTGTTGTTCTGCAGCCACTGCACGGCCTCCTGGGTGCCGCGGTCGGCGACCATGATGGCCGACTGCTTGAACGCCATGTTGCCGGCGACGACGAGGCCGGTGTCCACGGCGCGCATGAGGGAGACGCCCGCGAGCGTCATCGCCACGAGGACGATGAGGGCGATGAAGAGCACGAGCCCTTCCTGGGCGCGGCGCGCGGGGCCGCGGCGGGCGCGATGTCGGGAGAGTCGGGAGATGTTCGGCATGGCCGGGATCCAGTCGGGTTCTAGGGCGTCACGCGTTCTGCGGGAACCACACCATGTTGCGGATGGGCACCACCACCTCGAAGGTGCGGTAGCGGAAGCACTGCCATTCGGTCGGGTCGGCGAAGGCGCTCCTCACGTCGAGCACGATGCCGGGAGGCACGGCGGCCGGGGCCGGCGAGATCCAGCGCGGGTCCGCGGTCGTCGCGTTGCACAGGCCCGTGCCGGGGTCGCGTCGCTCCGGGGTGATGCTCCGGGCCGTCACGACGAGGCGAACGGCGATGACGCGCGACCAGTTGGCGCCCGTCGCGGCGGCGGGCATGTTGTCGGCCCACTGGTCGGCGTTGTTCCCGAGGTTCACGTCCACCACGGAAGGCGCGTTCGTGGCGACGTTGCCGTCCCCGTTGCCGTCGTAGCCGTACTGCGCCTGCAACTGGATCACGCCGTCGGAAAGCGCGAACACCGCGTTCGGCGCTCCCGGGGTGAGGTTGTTGATCGCGACGAGCTGGCCGTTCTGGATGGCGTAGGTGACCACCGTCGGCGCGGCCCCCAGGTTGTAGAGCCGCCCGCCCGTGTTGGTCGCGGGGTTCCACGCGTTGTAGGAGATGTTGTTCGGCGCCGGCAGCCCGCCCGGGCGGTTGTACTGCGTGGGCACGTTGGCGCCCTCGGAGTTCGTGTAGTTGCCGCTGTTGTGGATCACGTTGTCGGAGTTGCCCGGCGTGCCGGGGATGCCGCTCGCCTGGGCGAGCGTGCAGGGCTGCCCCGCCTCCGCCGCGACCACGAGGTCGCCCTCGCGGAAGCCGAAGCGGTTGTCCACCTTGTAGACGGCGGACGGGCTGGGCATGGTCTGCAGGAGCTTCGCCGGCGCCATGAAGAGGTCGGAATCGCCGAAGGCGAGGCGGATCTGGTCCGGCGCGCCGGCGACACCGTTGATGATCTCCACGGGCACGAGCTTGAAGGAGATCGGCTGCCCGCCCGGCTCGTAGTAGCCGTTGATCTGGCAGCCCAGGAGCGCCATGTAGTTCAGGCCGTAGCCGGCCATGCGCACGTCGCGCTCGATCTGGAAGAGACCGAACACGCCGTTCTGCTGCGCGTCGCTGCCCCCGGTCGTGGTGCGCTTCTGGCTCTCGGAAACCGCGAACACCTGGAAGATCACGACGGTGCCGATGAGGCCGATCAGCACGCCCACCATCAGCTCGACGAGCGTGAAGCCGAGGGACCGTCGGGAGGATTGGCCGTTTTTCATGTGTGCGAGTCCGGCGGGTTAGGGGTCGCTGATGAAGGCGACCGCGGTGTGGTTGCTCACGGCCACGGCGTCAGGCGCGCGCCAGCGGACCGTGACCGTCAGCTGGCGGCCTCCCGTGGCCGGCGTGGCCACGGCGACGTCGGGCGGGTTCGCGTTGCTGCCCGGCAGCAGCGCGTACACCTTCTGGACCCAGGCCTGCGCCGGCGCCGAGGACGCCGCGCCCGCGGCGACCGCGTAGTTCGCCACGTTGCCGTAGGCCGCGCCGCGGTCCACCCAGACCTGGCTGATGATCTCGTTCGCGAGGAAGGCGGCCTCGGTGCGGTAGCGGGCGTTGGAGACGTTGCTCACGGACACCGCCTGCATCGCGACGAGCGCGAGGATGCCCAGCGAGAAGATGAGGATGCCGATGAGGGCCTCGAGGAGGACGACGCCCTGCTGGCTGGAGGGTTTGGGGGCCATGGCTCGGGCTCCTAGCAGGACCGGGGATCGCCCGCGGCGACCTTGGGATCGCACAGGCGGATGGCGCCCCCGGGAGGGATGACGAGGCGCAGGTTGCGGCGGTCGGCCACCACCGGGATGAGCAGGTTGTCGACGTCCACCTGGGTGAGGGTGGGAGAGGCGTCCGCGTTGGGGATGATTCGACCCAAGGCACTGAAGGTGACCGTGTCCGCGTCCGGCGGGGTGAGCGTGATCGTCGCGTTCGGGGAACCCTCTTCGGCCAGGCGGCTCTGGATCGGGGCGCCGTCGGGATCGAGGAAGGGGTTCACGCGCCACTGCGTCGTCGCGCCGCCGTCCAGCTTGAACTGCACGGCGACGTTGCGCCGGATGGCCTCGTTCTTCGCGACCTGCAGGCCGGCGAGGATCGAGTCCGCGGCGGTGCGGATCTGCGTGTTCTGGATCCACGTCCCGTAGGCCGGCAGGCCCAGGGCGAAGACGATCCCGACGATCGCGATGGCGACCAGGATCTCGATGAGGGACATGCCCGACTGGGCGGCGCGGCGCATCAGCAGGAGCCTTTCCTCGTGACCCAGCAGTTCGAGGGCATCACCGCGGGCGCCCAGCCGGCGGGCGCGGCCGTGGTCTGGCGCGCGTTCTGCTCGTTGATCGTGTAGACGAAGCCCACGACCCGGCCCGCGTTCCCGGTGGCGGTGGCCACGTAGGTCCCGCCGCCGGGCACGCAGGCATACGCGAAATTCGCGGCGTTGGCCGGCGTCGCGGCGCCGCAGCCGCCGAGCCCGGCGCCGTTGTAGGTCCGGTTGTCCTGGAAGAACTGCTCCATGCGCACGCGGAAGTCCGACAGGCCCGTGTGCGCCTCGACGAGCTGGCTGCGGGTGATGTGGTCGATGTACATCGGCACCGCGATGGCGGCGAGGACGCCGACGATCGCCACGACGATGAGCAGTTCGATGAGGGTGAAGCCTTTGGCTCGTTTCATGGTTTTCCTCCAGATGGTCCGAATGCTAGTGAGCACCTTCGCCCCCCGCCACTCCGCCCGACGCGAGGCGCCCCGCGGCCGACGAACGGAATGCGCCCGGAACGGCCGGGTCCCCTGCCTTCCCGGCCTCCCGGGCCTCGCGAAAGGCCCTCTCCCACGCTATAATGCGCGACTCGCGTGCTGTTGTAGCTCAGCTGGTAGAGCAACTGATTCGTAATCAGTAGGTCGGTGGTTCGAATCCACTCAACAGCACCACCTCTTCCCTGCCCGGGGCCGCCTGCGTTACGGATGCAAGCGTCGGCCCCGGCGCCTCACTTCAGGAACAGCCGGTAGGCGGGATTGCGCGTCTCGTCCGCGTAGTCGTAGCCCAGCTCCTCCAGGAAGCGCCGGAAGGCCTTGCGGTCCCGGTCCGGCACCTGGAGCCCCACGAGCACCCGCCCGATGTCGGCGCCGTGATTGCGGTAGTGGAAGAGCGAGATGTTCCAGCCCGAGCCCATGTGCCGCAGGAAGTTGATGAGCGCGCCCGGGCGCTCCGGGAACTCGAAGCGGTAGATCATCTCGCCCGCGTTCGCGCTCGCGCGCCCTCCCACGAGGTGGCGCACGTGCAGCTTCGCCATCTCGTTGTCGGAGAGGTCCACGGCCTCGAGCCCCGCGCGGTCGAGCTGCGCGATGAGCCGGTCGGTCTCCTCGCGGCCCGAGACCGCCACCCCGATGAAGACGTGAGCCTCCTTCGCGTCCGCGATCCGGTAGTTGAACTCGGTGACGCTGCGTTTTCCCAGGAGCTCGCACAGCGCCCGGAAGCTGCCGGGCCGCTCGGGGATCGTCACCGCGAGCACCGCCTCGCGGTGCTCGCCCAGCTCGGCCCGCTCGGCCACGAAGCGCAGGCGGTCGAAGTTCATGTTGGCGCCGCAGGCGATGGCCACCACGGTCCGGCCCTTGGCGCGGCGGCGCGCGAGCCAGCGCTTGGCGCCCGCGAGGGCGAGCGCCCCGGAGGGCTCCACGACCGTGCGCGTGTCCTCGTAGATGTCCTTGATCGCCGCGCAGATCTCGTCGGTGTCCACGAGCACCATCTCGTCGACCAGCTCGCGGCAGAGGCGGAAGGTCTCGCGGCCCACCTGCCGCACCGCCACGCCGTCGGCGAAGATGTTCACGTGCGGGAGCGTCACGCGACGGCCCGCCGCGAGGGAAGCCGCCATGGCGTTGGAGTCCTCGGGCTCGACCCCGACGATCCGCGTGGCGGGGGAAAGGGCCTTCACGTAGGCGGCGATGCCGGCGATGAGCCCCCCGCCGCCCACCGGGACGAAGATCGCGTCGATCGGCCGCTGGTGCTGGCGCAGGATCTCCATGCCGATGGTGCCCTGGCCGGCGATGACCAGCGGGTCGTCGTAGGGGTGCACGAAGGCGAGCGAGCGCCTGCGGGCGAGGGCCTGGGCGTGCCGGGCCGCCTCGTGGTAGGAGTCGCCGTGCAGGATCACCTTCGCGCCGCGCGCGGTGACGGCCGAGACCTTGATGCGCGGCGTGGTGACGGGCATCACGATGGTGGCGCTCGTCCCGAGCTTCTGCGCGGCGAGCGCCACGCCCTGCGCGTGGTTGCCGGCGCTCGCGCAGACCACGCCGCGGGCGAGCTGCGCGGGCTTCAGGTGCGCCATCTTGTTGTAGGCGCCCCGGAGCTTGAAGGAGAAGACCGGCTGCTTGTCCTCGCGCTTGAGGAGGATGTGGTTGCCGGTGCGCCGGGAGATGGCGGGGGCGGGCTCCAGCGGGCTTTCGATGGCGACGTCGTAGACGCGCGCCGCGAGGATCCTCTTCAGGTAGTCGTTTTTCATGATTCTCCCAGACCGCCAGAATACCAAGATATGATTCCTTCCATGGACCAGGACCTCCTCAAGAAGCAGGCCGCCGAGGCGGCGCTCGCCTTCGTCGAGGACGACATGATGGTGGGCGTGGGCACGGGCTCCACCGTGAACCACTTCATCGCCGCGCTCGCCGGGCGCCGGAGCCGCATCGCGGGCACCGTCTCCAGCTCGGAAGCGAGCGCGAAGCGGCTGCGCGAGGCGGGCATCCCGGTCGTGGAGCTCAACGCCACCGACGGCTGCGACGTCTACGTCGACGGCGCCGACGAGGTGACCGAGCACCTCGCCATGATCAAGGGCGGCGGCGGCGCGCTCACGCGGGAGAAGATCGTGGCGCAGGCGAGCCGGCGCTTCGTGTGCATCGCCGACGCCTCGAAGCTCGTCGCCGTCCTCGGGAAGTTCCCCCTCCCCGTGGAGGTGATCCCCATGGCGAGGAGCCTCGTGGCCCGCGAGATCGTGAAGCTGGGCGGCCGCCCGGTGCTGCGCGAGGGCGTCGTCACCGACAACGGCAACGCGATCCTCGACGTGCACGGGCTCGCCATCGTCGATCCCGCCGCGCTGGAGTCCGAGCTGAACCAGTTGCCCGGCGTGGTGACCAACGGTCTCTTCGCCCGCCGGCCCGCGGACGTGCTGCTCCTGGGCACGCCCCAGGGCGTGCGCCGCCTCGACCGGCCGCGCGCGGGCGTCACGGCCCCGTCACAATGAAGCGCTAGCCTCTAGCCAACCGGCGCCGGCGGGAGCCCCGAGCGCCCCGGAAAGGAATCCCCGACATGCCCCTGAACACCCAGGAACACACCTCGAAGCGCTACGACGCCGAGCTGGAGACGGTGCGCTCGCGCGTGCTGCAGATGGGCGGCCTCGTGGAGACGCAGATCACGGCCGCCATCGAGGCGCTCGCCTCGGGCAACGTCCAGCTCGCCGAGCAGGTGGTGGCCGACGACCACCGCGTGAACGCCCTCGAGGTGCGCATCGACGAGGAGTGCGCGCACATCATCGCCCGCCGCCAGCCCGCGGCGCAGGACCTGCGCATGATCATGACGGTCGTGAAGATGATCACCGACCTCGAGCGCATCGGCGACGAGGCCGAGAAGATCGCGCGCATGACCAAGCTCATCTACTCGGCCGAGCGCCTGCTGCTGCCGCGCTTCGCCGAGATCAAGGTGGCGGCGGGCTATGCGATCGAGATGCTCAAGAAGGCGCTCGACGCCTTCGCCCGCGTGGACATCACCGCGGCGGCGGCCGTCGTGAAGCAGGACCGGCTCCTCGACGAGCAGTTCCGCGGCATCCTGCGCCAGCTCATCACCTTCATGATGGAGGACCCGCGCACGATCTCCACCTCCATCGAGATCCTCTTCGTCGCCAAGGCGCTCGAGCGCATCGGCGACCACTCCAAGAACATGTCGGAGTACGTGGTGTACCTGGTGAAGGGCAAGGACGTCCGCCACGTCACCGCGGAGGAGTTCGAGCGGGAGACGTCCTCTTCCGACTAGAGTCCCGCGGGGCGCGGGGAAGGCGGGGCCGCTAGGCCTTGGGCACGTAGCCCTGCGCGGTGTCGGCTCCCTCGCCGAAGAAGTGCCGGACCATCTGCTCCTCGAGGTACTTGCGCGCGCGCGGGTCGGCGAGGTTCAGCCGGTTCTCGTTCACGAGCATCTTCTGCTGCTCGAGCCAGCTCTTCCACGCCTCCTTGGACACGCCCTCCCAGAGCCGCTTGCCGATCTCGCCGGGATAGGGAGGGAAATCGAGCCCCTCGGCTTCCCGCTTGAGCTTGATGCAGTTCACCATGCGTGCCATGTCTAGAGTCCCTTCATGAAGATCTTGGAGCGGCGTTCGTAATTGTAGAGCGACTGCTTGCTCCCGGGCAGGCGGGAGATGTCGGCCTCGGCGAAGCCGCGCTCGAGGAACCAGTGCGTGGCCCGGGTCGAGAGCACGAAGAGCCCCTTGAGCCCGGCCTTCCTCGCGCGCGCCTCGGCGAAGGCGAGGAGCCTCTCGCCGCGCCCGCCGTCCCGGTAGAAGGGGTTCACCGCGAGGCAGGCGAGCTCCGCGATCGACTCCTCCGGGAAGGGGTAGAGCGCCGCGCAGCCCAGCACGTTGCCGCCGCCCTCGATCAGGAAGAAGCGGCCGATCTCGGCCTCGAGCCGGTCGCGCTCGCGCCGCACGAGGATGCCCTGCTGCTCCAGCGGCTCGATGATCTGCAGGATCCCCGGCACGTCGTCGGGGGTCGCGTCGCGGATCACCTCCGGCGACTCCGGCACCACCATCGTGCCGATGCCGTGGTGCGTGAAGAGCTCGATGAGGAGCGCCCCGTCGACGTGCCGGCTGATGAGGTGGGCGCGCTTGACGCCCTGCGCGCAGGCGCGCACCGCGCAGGGCAGGTAGATGCGCACGTCCTCGGCCAGCGCCCCGTCGGCTTCGGCGAGCTCGCGGGCCTGCTTCACGGTGAGCTCGGGCATGAGCCGGCCGCGCCGGTCCTGGGCGCCCGCGGTCTCGGTGAGGAAGATGAGCTTGTCGGCCTGCAGCGCGATGGCGGTGGAGGTGGCCACGTCCTCGAGCGTGCAGTTGAAGACGTCGCCCGTGGGGGAGAAGCCGATGGGCGAGATGAGCACCACCTCGTGGTCGTCCAGGCGCTTCCTGATGCCCTCGGCGTCGATCTTCCTCACCTCGCCCGTGTGGCCGAAGTCCACGCCGTCGACCACGCCCACGGGCTTCGCCGTGACGAAGTTGCCGGAGGAGACGCGGATGTCGGCGCCCCACATCGGGCTGTTGGCGAGCTCCATCGACAGGAGCGCCTCCATCTCCACGCGCACGATGCCGTTCGCCTCCTTCACGCAGGAAAGGGCCTTCGCGTCGGTCACGCGGCGGTTGGCCACGTAGCGCGACTCGACCCCGTGCTGGCGCATCTGCTCCTCGACCTGCGGGCGCGTGCCGTGCACCAGCACCACGCGCACCTCCAGGCTCACCAGCACGTTGATGTCGTGGGTGAGCTGCTGGAACTCGCCGTCGGCGAGCACTTCGCCGCCGAAGGCGATGACGAAGGTCGCCCCGCCCCACTGGTGGATGTAGGGCGTGGCCGACCGGAACCACTTCACGAAGGCTTCGGTCTTCAGCGCGGGGGACTTGGGCATCGGCGGGCTCGGGGAGCGCGAGGCGCGATTCTACCGGCGGAAGTCGCCCCAGAGGGACTGGATCGCGGCGAGGGCGGCGAGCGGCGCGGTCTCCGCCCGCAGCACGCGCGGCCCGAGCGACAGGGACATGAAGCCGATCGTGGCGGCGATGTCGAGCTCGCGCTCGGAGAGCCCGCCCTCGGGCCCCACGAGGAGCTCGACCGGCCCGGCCGGCGGGGGCTGCGCGGCGAGCGCCTCGGGCGCGCCCGGCAGGAGCATCCAGCGGGCGCCGGCCGCGGGCTGCGCGGCCCAGTCGCGGAAGGCGAGCGTGGGCCTGAGGGCCGGCACGCGGTTGCGCCCGGTCTGCTCGCAGGCGGCGATCACCACCCGCTGCCAGTGCGACTCGCGGCGCGCGGCGCGGTCGCCCGACAGGCGCACGACGCTCCTCTCGCAGACCACGGGCTGGATCCACGCCACGCCGAGCTCCACGGATTTCTGCAGGATCCAGTCCATCTTGTCCGCCTCCGGCAGGCCCTGCACGAGGCCCACCTCGAGCGGCGCCTCGCGCCCGGCCTCGCGGAAGGCGCCCGTCTTCACGTCCACGCGGTCCTTGTCGACGCGCAGGATCGTCGCGTCGTACTCGCCGCCGCCGCCGTCGAAGACCACCAGGGCGTCGCCGGCGCGAAGCCTCAGCGCGCGTCCCACGTGGTTGGCGGCGTCCTGCGGAAGGGGGAACTGGGCGCCCGGGCCGAGACGGAAGTCGCAGTAGATGCGGGGGGATGCCATGGAGACGCGCGGGGCTGGGCGGAAGGCGACCCGATGCTAACATACCGCCCCGCCATCGCCTCCCGGGACGCCGCGCCCCATGTCGCCCGCCGCACCGCAGGGCCTGCGCGCCGCATCCGGGCGCATCACCGTCGAGTTCGCGGCCCGCGTGGTCGAGGCGGTGCGCGCCGTGGCCGCTTCCGAGATCCTGCCGCGCTTCCGCACGGTCGCGGCGCTGAGGAAGACCGACGGCAGCCTCGTCACCGAGGCGGACGTGGCCGCCCAGGACGCGCTCGCCGCCGCGCTCGCCCGCATCGACCCGGTGGACTTCCTCGGCGAGGAGATGCCCGAGGAGGCGCAGCGGCGCATCTGGGAAGGCGGCGGGCGCTTCTGGTGCGTCGACCCGGTCGACGGGACGGCGAACTTCAGCGCCGGCATCCCCTGCTTCGCCGTCTCGGTCGCCTACATGCAGGGCGAGAGCCCGCTCTTCGGCACGGTCTACGACCCCATCGCGGACGAGGCCTTCTTCGCGGTGCGCGGCGCCGGCGCGTGGCTCGACTCCCGCCCGCTCGCGCGGCCCGCCGCGGAGACGGCGCTCGCCGACGCGGTCGCGGAGGTGGACCTTCGCCGCACGCTCGCGCACGTCCGCCACGAGATCAAGCACCGCCCGCCCTTCGCCCGCCGGATCACCTGCGGCTCCTCGGCCCTCTCCTGGTGCTTTCTCGCGGCCGGGCGCCGGGACGTCTACCTCCATGCCGGCCAGAAGGCCTGGGACCACGCGGCGGGCTCGCTCATCGCCGAGGAGGCCGGCGCCTGCCTCGCGACCCTCGACGGCGACGACTTCTGGGCCGCCCCGGCCTGGGAGCGCTCCGTCATCGCCGCGCGCACGCCGGCGCTCTTCGCCGCCTGGCGCGACTGGGTGCGGGGAGCGCTTGCGCCGGGACCTCCCTCCGGCCGGGAGCCGGCCGCCTAGGCGACCAGCGCGCGCACGTAGTTCGGCAGCGCGAAGAGCGCGCGGTGCACTTCGCCGTTGTAGTACTGCAGGTCTCCCACGCCGCGCGCGGCGAGGCGCCGGTCGGCCTCCGCGGGGTCGAGCGCGCGCGGGTCGAGCGACGCGGAGGCGCAGGCGAAGCCCCAGATCGAGCCGTAGAGCGGGATGTGCACGAAGTACGGCGCCACCACGGGAAAGACCTCGCGCAGGTTCGCGAGCGTCGCGCGCAAGCGCTCCGGGTGGGAAAAGGGCGAGCCCAGGTGCAGGACCAGCGCCGCGCCCTCGCCCATCGCGCGGCGGGCGAGCGCGAAGGTGGCGCTCGAGTAGAGCTCCACGGAGGGGCCCACGGGATCGGTGAGGTCCATCGCCACGAGGTCGTATCGCGTCGCGGTCGCGCGCAGGTAGGCGAGCCCGTCGCCCACCGTCACCTTCAGCCGCGGGTCGTCGAAGGCGCCGCGGTGCACGCGCCCGAAGTGCGCCTTCGCCACCGCGATGACGTCCGGGTCGAGCTCGGCCATGTGCACGAGCTCCATCGTCGAGTGCTTGAGGAGCTCCTCGGCGGAGCCGCCGTCGCCGCCGCCGATCACGAGCGCGCGCCGGGGCGCGGGATGCGCGACCGCCGCCGGGTGCACGAGGTTCTCGTGGTAGAAGAACTCGTCGCGCTCGCTCGTCATGTTGTAGCCGTCGAGGCGGAAGATGCGGCCGAGTTCCGGCGTGTCCCAGACCTCCAGCAGCTGGAAGGCCGTCCGGCGCCGCTCGACCAGGGTGCCGTCGAACCACACGCCGCTCGCGTCGGTGAGACGCTCGAAGATCCTCTCGGACATCGGGAAATCGCGGACGGGCGCCGGCAGGCGGCGCCCCGGACGCCTAGTTCACGGCCGCGAGGCGCTGTTTCCGGACAGGAAGGTCGCGCCCGCGCCAGACGCGCTCGACCATCGCGTCCCGGGGCTGGAACTGCGCCGCCAGCATTTCGTAGAGCTTCTCGGCCTTGTCGCTGTTGTCGCACGTGACGTTGCAGACGTAGACGTCCAGCGTCGCGCTGTCGCGTTCGGGCCAGGTGTGCACCGCGAGGTGGGACTCGGCGAAGACGACCGCGCCGGTGGCGCCGCCGACCTGCGTCGCGTCGAGACCTTCGAACTGGTAGAAGTGGTCCCCGAGAACCGTGAGCCCGACTTCCTTGCAGGCCGCCACGCAGACTTCGCGAAGCCTGGCGGAGGAGGCCAGCATTTCGCGGTTCCGGCAGCCGTACAGGTCGGCGATGATGTGCAGTCCCTTCACTCCGTTACCTCCTGTTTTTTGAACGAATTCCGCAGGAAGGGCGCGCTGTCGCTCGACTGCGGGCACCGGCCGCGCCCCTTCGGGCGGACGGCGGTGCCCGAGTCACTCGGGCGGCGGGTGTACCCCTCGTTGCAGCGGTGTGAACAAGCAGTGTGTACGCTTGAATCGCGAAGCCGTGGATTGTAGTCGATTGTGCGCGGAATTCCCAGTTTTTTTCAAGGTTTTCCGGCAGTTGCCGGCGATTTTTCGCGGGCGTGCACGCCGGTCGTCTCCTCGATGATCGCCGCGCCCTCGGCCGCCAGGAACTCGCGGAAGCTCGCCGCGAGCGGCGCGAGCCGCTTGCCCTTTCGCGCCACCACGTGCCAGTCGCGGGTGACCGGCGTGCCGCGCACGTCCAGGCGCACGAGCCGGCCCGTGGTGAGCTCGAGGCCCACCGTGTGCAGCGACAGGAACGCGAGGCCCATGCCCGCCATCACCGCCTGCTTGATCGTCTCGTTGCTCGCGAGCTCCATGCTGCTCGCGGGCTCGACGCCGCGCTCGGCGAAGACGCGCTCCATGGACATGCGCGTGCCCGAGCCGGGCTCGCGCAGGATGAAGTTCTCGGCGGCCAGGCGCTCGAGCTTGAGGTTGCGCCGGTGCGCGAGGGGATGGTCCGGCGGGGCGATGATCCCGTGCGGGTGCTTCGCGAAGATCGCGGCCTCGACGTCGAGCCCCTTGGGCGGCCGGCCCATGATGGCGAGGTCGACCTGGTTGGCCTGCAGCTCGCCGATCACCTGCTCGCGGTTGATGACCGAGAGCTTCACGGTGATGCCGGGGTGCCGGCGCGAGAACTCCGAGAGCAGCTGCGGCGCGAAGTACTTGGCGGTGCTCACCACGGCGAGGTGCAGCCGCCCGCCCGAGAGCCCCTGGATGGCGGCGAGGGCGTCCTCGCAGTCCTTCATCCGGATCGCCATCTCCAGCGCGAAGCGCGCGATCTCGCCGCCGGCCTCGGTGAGGTGGATGCGCTTGCCCACGATCTCGAAGAGCGCGAGCCCGGCCTGCGCCTCGAGCTGCTTCACCTGCATGGAGATGGCGGGCTGGGAGAGGTGCAGCTCCTCGGCGGCGCGCGAGAAGGACAGGTGCCGGGCCACGGCCTCGAAGGCGCGCAGCTGGCGGAAGGTGGCGTGGCGGATGGGCACGGCGAGCTCCCGGCATAAGGGATGACTTATTGTACCAATAAGAATTACTGACTATCCCTTATGGTCAGGGACCCGTAGCCTTGGGGCGTGATGGACTGACCTGACAGGAACCGACATGCCCCAGGATCTCGCAGAACGCTACCGCGCCGGTGTCATGAAGTACGCCCAGATGGGCTACTGGCAGCCGGACTACCAGCCCAAGGACACCGACGTCCTCGCCCTCTTCCGCATCACCCCGCAGGAGGGCGTGGATCCCGAGGAGGCCGCCGCCGCCGTGGCGGGCGAGTCGTCCACCGCCACCTGGACGGTGGTGTGGACCGACCGCCTCACCGCGTGCGACATGTACCGCGCGAAGGCCTACCGCGTGGACCCCGTGCCCGGCTCGCCCGGCCAGTACTTCGCCTACATCGCGTACGACCTCGACCTCTTCGAGCCGGGCTCGATCTCGAACCTCACGGCCTCGATCATCGGCAACGTGTTCGGGTTCAAGCCGCTCAAGGCCCTGCGCCTGGAGGACATGCGCCTGCCGGTGGCCTACGTGAAGACCTTCCAGGGCCCCGCCACGGGCATCGTGGTCGAGCGCGAGCGCCTGGACAAGTTCGGCCGCCCGCTGCTGGGCGCCACCGTGAAGCCGAAGCTGGGCCTGTCGGGCAAGAGCTACGGGCGCGTGGTCTACGAGGCCCTCAAGGGGGGCCTCGACTTCACCAAGGACGACGAGAACATCAACTCGCAGCCCTTCATGCACTGGCGCGACCGCTTCCTCTACTGCATGGAGGCCGTCAACCGCGCCCAGGCCGCCACCGGCGAGGTGAAGGGCACCTACCTCAACGTCACGGCCGCGACCATGGAGGACATGTACGAGCGCGCCGAGCTCGCCAAGGAACTGGGCTCGGTGGTCGTCATGATCGACCTGGTGATCGGCTACACGGCCATCCAGTCGATGGCCAAGTGGGCGCGCCGGAACGACATGATCCTGCACCTGCACCGCGCCGGGCACTCGACCTACACGCGGCAGAAGTCGCACGGCGTGTCCTTCCGCGTGATCTCCAAGTGGATGCGCCTGGCGGGCGTGGACCACATCCACGCCGGCACGATCGTCGGCAAGCTCGAGGGCGACCCCAACTCGGTGCAGGGCTTCTACGACATCCTGCGCGAGCCGAACAACCCGCAGAACCTGCAGCGCGGCGTCTTCTTCGACCAGCCCTGGGGCGGCCTGCGCGGGGTGCTCCCCGTCGCCTCCGGCGGCATCCACGCCGGCCAGATGCACCAGCTCCTCACCTACCTCGGCGACGACGTGGTGCTGCAGTTCGGCGGCGGCACGATCGGCCACCCCATGGGGATCCAGGCCGGCGCCACGGCCAACCGCGTCGCGCTCGAGGCGATGGTGCTCGCCCGCAACGAGGGACGCGACATCTGGAACGAGGGCCCGGCCATCCTCGCCAACGCCGCGAAGACCTGCGCCCCGCTCAAGGCCGCGCTCGACACCTGGGGCGAGGTCACCTTCGACTACGCCTCCACCGACACGCTCGACTACGTGCCCACGGCGACCCCCGCCTGAGCCGCGAAAGGAAACCGACATGAGAATCACGCAGGGAGCCTTCTCCTTCCTCCCCGACCTCACCGACGCCCAGATCCGCGCGCAGGTCGAGTACTGCCTCGGCAAGGGCTGGGCGGTCTCCGTCGAGTACACCGACGACCCGCACCCGCGCAACACCTACTGGGAGATGTACGGCAACCCCATGTTCGACCTCAAGGACGCCGCCGGCGTCATGGCCGAGATCAACGCCTGCCGCAAGACGTTTGCCGGCCATTACGTGAAGGTGAACGCCTTCGACTCCACGCACGGCTGGGAGTCGCTGCGCCTGTCCTTCATCGTGAACCGCCCGAAGGTCGAGCCCGGCTTCGAGCTGCGCCGCGAGGAGGGCGCCGGCCGCCAGCAGCGCTACACGACGCGCTCCTACGCGACGGCGAAGCCCGAGGGCGAGCGCTACGCCTGAGACCGGCCCGGCGATGAACGACGCCCCCGCGATCGACCTGGAGGCCCTCGCCCGCGAGGCGGGCCTTCCCCGGCTGCTCGCCGACCTGGACGAGAGCCTGGTGGGGCTCGTCCCGGTGAAGACGCGCATCCGGGAGATCGCCGCACTCCTCGTGGTCGACCGGGCGCGGCGCACGCTGGGCCTCACCTCGGCCCCGCCGTCGCTGCACATGTGCTTCACCGGCAACCCCGGCACGGGCAAGACCACGGTGGCCCTGCGCATGGCCGAGATCCTCAACCGGCTGGGCTACTGCCGGAAGGGGCACCTCGTGGCCGTCACGCGCGACGACCTGGTCGGCCAGTTCATCGGCCACACGGCGCCCAAGACCAAGGAAGTGCTCAAGCGGGCGATGGGGGGCGTGCTCTTCATCGACGAGGCCTACTACCTCTACCGCCCGGAGAACGAGCGCGACTACGGCATGGAGGCGATCGAGATCCTGCTGCAGGTGATGGAGAACCAGCGCGACGACCTCGTGGTCATCCTCGCCGGCTACAAGGAGCGCATGGACACCTTCTTCCGGGCCAACCCGGGCCTGTCCTCGCGCATCGCGCACCACATCGACTTCCCCGACTATTCCTCCGACGAGCTGCTGCGCATCGCCGAGCTCATGCTCTCGGGGCTGCAGTACCGCCTGAGCCCGGCGGCGCGCGAGGCGCTCGTGGAGTACATCGACCTGCGCCGGCGCCAGCCGCACTTCGCCAACGCGCGCTCGATCCGCAACGCGCTCGACCGCGCGCGGCTTCGCCAGGCCAACCGCCTCTTCGCCGCCGGCGGCGCGGCCACCCAGGAGTCGCTGATGACCCTCGAGTCCCAGGACCTTCGCGCGAGCCGCGTGTTCGCGCAAGCCGGAGATGCCCCATGAGCCTCAAGGCCCTGCTCTTCGACGTGGACGGCACGCTCGCCGACACCGAGGAAACCCACCGCCAGGCGTTCAACGCGGCCTTCCTCGAGTTCCGCCTGCCCTACGAGTGGAACCGCGACCAGTACGAGGCGCTGCTTCGCGTCTCCGGCGGCAAGGAGCGGCTGGTGCACTTCTTCGAGCACCTGCCGCTGTCGCACGAGGAGCGCGGCCGCCTGCTCGCCTACGTGGGCGGCCTGCACCGCGTGAAGACCGGGCGCTACGCCGAGATCGTCGCGAGCGGCGGCTCGCCGCTGCGCCCCGGGATCGCCCGCCTGCTCGAGGAGGCCACCGCCGCGGGCGTGCGCGTGGGCATCGCCTCGACCACCACCTCGGCCAACGTCGCGGCCCTCCTCGACGCCGAGCTGGGCCCGAACGCGCACCGGCGCTTCGCGGTCATCGCCTGCGGCGACGTGGTGCCCGCGAAGAAGCCCGCGCCGGACATCTACCGCCTCGCGCTCTCCGCCCTGGGCCTGGGCGCCGGCGAGGCGGTCGCCTTCGAGGACTCCGCCAACGGGCTCGCCGCGGCCAAGGCCGCCGGGCTCTTCACGGTGGTGACCCCCACGCGCTGGACGGCGAGCCAGGACTTCGGCGAGTCCGACCTCCAGCTCCCGCACCTGGGCGACCCGGGCACGCCGCTCGACGCGGCCAGCGCGAAGCGCATCGGCGGCGAGTACCTCACGCTGGAAGCGCTCGCCGAGCTGCACGCCCGCGCCGGCGCCACCGCCGCATGACGGCGCCCCAGGCAACCGGTCCCGGTCCGCGGGACTGAACCCACCGCATCCCACGAAGGCGAGAAGCCATGCGCGAGAGCATCCAGGTCGAGACCCGGCCCACGATCACCGAGTTCTTCCTCACCGAGCAGCGGCGCGCGCCCCACGCCACGGGCGCCTTCACGGCCGTGATCAACGACGTGCGCCTCGCCTGCAAGCGGATCGCCCACGCGGTGGGCCAGGGCGCGCTCGCCGGCGCCCACGGCAAGGCGGGCTCGGAGAACGTGCAGGGCGAGGCGCAGATGCGCCTGGACGTGCTGGCCGACGAGATCTTCGTGCGCACCAACGAGTGGGGCGGCAACCTCGCGGGCCTCGTCTCGGAGGAGCGCGAGGAGCCCTTCGCGATCCCGCAGGCCTACCCGCGCGGGCGCTACCTGCTCGTCTACGACCCGCTCGACGGCTCCTCGAACATCGACGTGAACGTCTCCGTCGGCAGCATCTTCTCGGTGCTGCGCTGCCCGGAGGGCGTGACGGAGCCGACCGCGAAGGACTTCCTCCAGCCCGGCACGCAGCAGGTGGCCGCGGGCTACGCGATCTACGGGCCGACCACGATGCTCGTGCTCACGCTCGGGCGCGGCACGCACGGCTTCACCCTCGACCGCTCCATCGGGGAGTTCATCCTCACCCACCCCGACATGATGATTCCCGCGGCGACGCGCGAGTTCGCGATCAACGCCTCCAACGAGCGCTTCTGGGAGTCGCCCGTGCGCCGCTACGTGGCCGAGTGCGTGCAGGGCCGCTCGGGGCCGCGCGGGACGGACTTCAACATGCGCTGGATCGCCTCCCTCGTGGCCGAGGTGCACCGCATCCTCGTGCGCGGCGGGCTCTTCATGTACCCGCGCGACACCAAGGACCCCGCCAAGCCCGGGCGCCTTCGCCTGCTCTACGAGGCGAACCCCATGGCGATGCTGGTCGAGCAGGCCGGCGGGGCCGCCTCCACCGGGCGCGGGCGACTGCTGGAAGTGCCGCCCGCGAACATCCACCAGCGGGTGCCGCTGATCCTGGGCTCCCGCGAGGAGGTCGAGCGCATCGAGCGCTACCACCGCGACCACGACGCCGGCATCGACCCGCCGACGCCCGCGCCGCTCTTCCACGACCGCTCGCTCTTCACGAAGGCCTGAAAAAAGGGGGGGCGCTCCCCCATCACGCGAGAATAGGGGAGCGTCCCCATATTCGGAGGCAATGGCATGTCGGCGAAGCACCCCATCATCGCGATCACCGGGTCCTCGGGCGCCGGGACCACCTCGGTCATGCGCACTTTCGAGCAGATCTTCCGGCGCGAGAACGTGAACGCGGCCTTCATCGAGGGCGACAGCTTCCACCGCTACGACCGCGTCGAGATGAAGGAGAAGATGGCCGAGGCGCTCGCCGCGGGCAACCGCCACATGAGCCACTTCGGGCCCGAGGCCAACCTCTTCGCCGAGCTGGAGTCGCTCTTCCGCGACTACGGCGAGAGCGGGCGCGGCAAGCACCGCAAGTACCTGCACGACGACGCGGAGGCCGCGCCCTACAAGCAGAAGCCCGGCACCTTCACGCCCTGGGAGGACCTGCCGGCCGACACCGACCTCCTCTTCTACGAGGGGCTGCACGGGGCGGTCGCCGGCGAGGGCTTCGACGTGTCGAGGCACCCGGACCTCCTCATCGGCGTGGTGCCCGTGATCAACCTCGAGTGGATCCAGAAGCTGCACCGCGACCGCTCCATGCGCGGCTACTCCACGGAGGCCGTCACCGACACGATCCTGCGGCGCATGCCCGACTACATCAACTACATCACGCCGCAGTTCTCGCGCACGCACATCAACTTCCAGCGCGTGCCGACGGTGGACACCTCGAATCCCTTCGTCGCGCGCTACATCCCGACGCCCGACGAGAGCTTCCTCGTGATCCGCTTCGCGAACCCGCGCGGCATCGACTTCCCCTACCTCCTGTCGATGCTGCACGACTCCTTCATGTCGCGCGCCAACACGATCGTCGTGCCCGGCGGGAAGATGGACCTCGCGATGCAGACCATCTTCACGCCGATGATCTGGCGCCTCATGGAGCGGCGCAAGCAGGCCCTCTCGCGCTGACGAATCCCGCCCGCGGCCGGGCGCCTCCGGGGCCCGCCGGGACCACATCCGATAAAATGGGAGCTTCCCCTATGCAGTCCGCCCTCGCCCCCGCCCGCATGGCCACCCCGACCGTTGCACCCGCCGATCTCGCCAACGCCATCCGCGCCCTGGCGATGGACGCCGTCCAGAAAGCCAACTCCGGCCACCCCGGCATGCCCATGGGCATGGCCGAGATCGCCGAGGTCCTCTGGCGCCGGTTCCTGCGCCACAACCCGGCCAACCCGGCCTGGCCCGACCGCGACCGCTTCGTGCTCTCGAACGGGCACGGCTCGATGCTGCAGTACGCGCTGCTGCACCTCACGGGCTACGCGGTCACGCTCGAGGACCTGAAGGCCTTCCGGCAACTGCATTCCAGGACCCCGGGACACCCCGAGGTCGGCGTGACGCCCGGCGTGGAGACGACCACCGGCCCCCTCGGGCAGGGGCTCGCCAACGCCGTGGGCATGGCGCTCGCCGAGCGCCTCCTCGCCGCGGAGTTCAATCGCCCGGGCCACACCGTGGTGGACCACCAGACCTGGGTCTTCGTGGGCGACGGCTGCCTGATGGAGGGCATCTCCCACGAGGCCTGCTCGCTCGCGGGCACGCTCCAGCTCGGCAAGCTCATCGTCGTCTACGACGACAACGGCATCTCCATCGACGGCAAGGTCGAGGGCTGGTTCCGCGACGACACGCCGATGCGCTTCGCCGCCTACGGCTGGCACGTGATCCCGGACGTGGACGGGCACGACCCGAAGGCGGTCGAGGCCGCCTTCGCCGAGGCGCGCGCCGACGCCTCCCGGCCCACGCTGGTGTGCTGCAAGACCGTCATCGGCAAGGGCTCGCCCAACAAGCAGGGCACCGACGGCGTGCACGGCGCCGCACTCGGGGAGAAGGAAGTCGCCGCCACGCGCGAGGCGATCGGCTGGCCGCACGCGCCCTTCGAGATTCCCGCGCAGGTCTACGCGGCCTGGGACCAGAGGGCCCGCGGTGCCGGGCTGGAGAGCGAGTGGAACGCGCGCTTCGAGGCCTACGCGAAGGCGCACCCGGAGCTCGCCCGCGAGTTCCGCCGCCGCATGGCCGGCGACCTGCCGCCCAACTGGGGCGAGGTGGTCGAGGCCATGGTCGCGAAGGCGATCGAGAAGGCCGAGACCGTCGCCACCCGCAAGGCCTCCCAGATCGCCATCGAGGCGATCGCGCCGCACCTGCCGGGCTTCCTCGGGGGTTCCGCGGACCTCACCGGATCGAACCTCACCAACTGGTCCGGCTCGAAGGCCGTCTCCGCCGAGAGCGCCGGCAACTACGTGAACTTCGGCGTGCGCGAGTTCGGCATGGCCGCCATCGGCAACGGCCTCGCGCTGCACGGCGGCTTCATCCCCTATTCCGGCACCTTCCTCACCTTCAGCGACTACTCGCGCAACGCCATCCGCATGGCCGCGCTCATGAAGACGCGCAACATCTTCGTCTTCACGCACGATTCCATCGGCCTGGGCGAGGACGGCCCGACGCACCAGGCCGTCGAGCACGTGGCGAGCCTGCGCCTCATCCCGCACCTCGACCTCTGGCGCCCCTGCGACACCGTGGAGACCGCCATCGCCTGGGCCGCCGCCATCGAACGCGCCAACGGGCCGAGCGCCTTCGCGCTCTCCCGCCAGAACCTGCCCTTCGCGAAGCGCTCGCCGGAGCAGGTGGCCGCGATCCGCCGCGGGGGCTACGTGCTTTCGGAGGCCGCCGGCGCCCCGAAGGCCGCGATCATCGCCACGGGCTCGGAAGTCGCGCTCGCGCTCGCCGCGCAGAAATCGCTCGCCGAGGCCGGGATCGCCGTGCGCGTGGTCTCGATGCCCTGCACCAGCGTCTTCGACCGCCAGGACGCCGAGTGGAAATCCGCCGTCCTGCCCCGCGGCCTGCCGCGCGTGTCCGTCGAGGCGGGCGTCACCGACTACTGGCGCAAGTACGTGGGCCTGGAGGGTGCGGCGATCGGCGTGGACGCCTTCGGGGAATCCGCCCCGGCCGGCGCCGTCTACAAGCACTTCGGCGTGGACGCCGACCACGTGGCCGCGGCGGTGAAATCGCTCCTCTAGGACCCGCGCCGCATTCTTGTCCCGCATCAAGCCGCGGGACCCCCTTGGGCTAAAATAGGGGTCCTCCCGCCTCACTTCCCGCTCCGGAGACCCACATGAGCATCCGCGTCGCCATCAACGGCTATGGCCGCATCGGCCGAAACATCCTCCGCGCCCACTACGAGGGCGGCAAGAAGCACGACATCACGATCGTCGCCGTGAACGACCTCGGCAACGCCGAGACCAACGCCCACCTCACGCGCTACGACACCGCCCACGGCAAGTTCCCCGGCACGGTGGAAGTGGACGGCGACCACATCGTCGTGAACGGCGACCGCATCCGCGTGCTGGCCAACCGCGACCCCTCGCAGCTGCCCTGGGGCGAGCTCAAGGTGGACGTGGTGATGGAGTGCACCGGCTTCTTCAACTCCAAGGAGAAGGCCTCCGCGCACCTGAAGGGCGGGGCCAAGAAGGTGATCATCTCCGCGCCCGGCGGCAAGGACGTGGACGCGACCGTGGTGTACGGCGTGAACCACGGGGTGCTCAAGGCCTCGCACACCGTGATCTCGAACGCCTCCTGCACCACCAACTGCCTGGCACCCCTGGTGAAGCCCCTGCACGAGAAGATCGGCGTGGTGAACGGGCTCATGACGACGGTGCACGCCTACACCAACGACCAGGTCCTCACCGACGTCTATCACGAGGACCTGCGCCGCGCCCGCTCGGCCACCATGTCGATGATCCCCACCAAGACGGGTGCCGCTTCCGCCGTGGGCCTGGTGATGCCGGAGTTGAACGGCAAGCTCGACGGCTTCGCGATCCGCGTGCCGACGATCAATGTCTCCCTCGTGGACCTCTCCTTCATCGCCGCGCGCGACACCACGGTGGAGGAAGTGAACAAGATCATGAAGGAGGCGAGCGAGTCCCCCGCGCTCAAGGGCATCCTCAACTACAACAAGGGCCCGCTCGTGAGCGTGGACTTCAACCACGACCCGGCCTCCTCCACCTTCGACGCGACCCTCACCAAGGTCTCGGGCCGGCTCGTGAAGGTGAGCTCCTGGTACGACAATGAGTGGGGCTTCTCCAACCGGATGCTCGACACCACCGTCGCCTTCATGGCGGCGAAGTAGCGCACCCGCGGCCCGTGAAAGTCCTCAAGCTCTCCGACCTCGACCTGAAGGGCAAGCGCGTCTTCATCCGCGCGGACCTGAACGTCCCCCAGGCCGACGACGGCGCCGTCACCGACGACACCCGCATCCGCGCGAGCGTCCCCGGCATCCGCATGGCGCTCGACAAGGGCGCGGCGGTGATGGTGACCTCCCACCTCGGCCGGCCCAGGGAGGGCGAGTTCACCGAGGCCGATTCCCTCGCTCCCGTCGCGAAGCGCCTGGCCGAGCTCCTGGGCCGCGAGGTGCCGCTCGTTCGCGACTGGGTGGACGGCGTGAAGGTCGCGCCCGGCGAGGTGGTGCTCCTCGAGAACTGCCGCGTGAACAAGGGCGAGAAGAAGAACGACGAGGCGCTCGCGCGCAAGATGGCCGCGCTGTGCGACGTCTTCGCGAACGACGCCTTCGGCACCGCGCACCGCGCGGAGGCGACCACCCACGGGATCGCGAAGTTCGCCAGGGTCGCCTGCGCGGGACCGCTCCTCGCCGCGGAGCTCGAAGCCCTCGGGCGCGCGCTCGCCAACCCGAAGCGCCCGCTGGTCGCGATCGTGGCCGGCTCCAAGGTCTCCACGAAGGTCACGATCCTGAAGAGCCTCGCCGCCAAGGTGGACCAGCTGATCGTCGGCGGCGGCATCGCCAACACCTTCCTCCTCGCCGCGGGCCTTCCCATCGGCAAGTCGCTCTGCGAGGCCGACCTCGCCCCCGAGGCGAAGGAGATCCTCGTGATGATGGAGGCGCGCGGCGCGAGCGTGCCGATCCCCTCGGACGCGGTCTGCGCCAAGGCCTTCGCCGCGGACGCCCCCGCCACCACCAAGGCGGCGAAGGCCGTGGACGAGGACGACCTGATCCTCGACATCGGCCCGGAAACGGCGAAGCGCTACGCCGCCCTCCTCCAGTCCGCCGGCACCATCGTCTGGAACGGCCCCGTGGGCGTCTTCGAGTTCGACGCCTTCGGCGGCGGCACCAAGGCCGTGGCCGAGGCGATCGCCGCCTCGCCCGCCTTTTCCATCGCCGGCGGCGGCGACACCCTCGCGGCAATCGCGAAGTACGGCGTCACCGACCGGATCGGTTACATTTCCACGGGCGGCGGAGCCTTCCTCGAATTCCTCGAGGGCAAGGTGCTGCCGGCGGTGGAGATCCTGGAATCGCGCGCGGCCGGCTAGTCCGCGGGCCGCGGCGCCGGGGCGAGCCGCCCACAACGCCGAAAAGGAAGCCGTGACCATCCGCAACACCAAGATCGTGGCCACGCTGGGCCCCGCCTCGAGCGACCCGGCCGTGCTCGAGCGCATGATGCGTGCCGGCGTGGACGTCGTGCGCCTGAACTTCTCCCACGGCTCCTCCGCCGACCACGAGGCGAGGGCGAGGCTCGTGCGCGAGACCTGCGCGAGGGTCGGCCGCACCGTGAGCATCATGGCCGACCTGCAGGGCCCCAAGATCCGCGTGGGCAAGTTCCAGGACGGCAAGATCACGCTCAAGGCGGGAGACGCCTTCATCCTGGACGCCTCGTGCCCGATGGGCGACGCCGGGCGCGTCGGCCTCGACTACAAGGAGCTGCCCCGCGACGTGAAGGCGGGCGACGTGCTGCTCCTCGACGACGGCAAGATCGTGCTCGACGTGAAGGCGGTGCGCGGGACCGAGATCCACACCGTCACCCGCCACGGCGGCACGCTCTCCAACAACAAGGGCATCAACCGCCAGGGCGGCGGGCTCACCGCGCCCGCGCTCACCCCCAAGGACATCGAGGACATCCGCACCGCCGCGCGCCTGAACGTGGACTACCTCGCGGTCTCCTTCCCCAAGAGCGCGGCGGACATGTACATGGCGCAGGAGCTCCTTCGCGCGAGCGGCGGGCACGCGCTCCTCATCGCCAAGATCGAGCGGGCCGAGGCGATCCCCGCGCTGGAAGAGATCATGCGCGCCTGCGACGGCATCATGGTCGCGCGCGGCGACCTCGCGGTGGAGGTGGGCGACGCGAGCGTGCCTTCTCTCCAGAAACGCATGATCCGGCAGGCGCGGGGGCTGAACAAGCTCACCATCACCGCCACGCAGATGATGGAGTCGATGATCTCCTCGCCCGTGCCCACGCGGGCGGAGGTGTCCGACGTCGCCAACGCGGTCCTCGACGGGACGGACGCCGTGATGCTCTCGGCCGAGAGCGCCTCGGGGCAGTACCCGGTGGAGGCGATCGAGTCCATGAGCCGCATCTGCATCGAGGCCGAGAAGTCCCAGGCCATGAGCCTCGACAAGGACTTCCTCGACCGCGTCTTCCAGCGCGTGGACCAGTCCATCGCCATGGCCGCGCTCTTCACCGCCTTCCACCTCAAGGTGAAGGCGATCGCCTCCCTCACGGAATCGGGCTCGACCGCGCTGTGGATGAGCCGCCTGGACTGCGGCGTGCCCATCTACGCGCTCACCTCCCAGACGGCGACCCGCTACCGCACGACGCTCTTCCGCGGCGTCTTCCCGCTGATCGTGCGCTACGTCGGCCACGACCGCGAGGAGCTCCTCGCCGAGGCCGAGGACGTGCTGGTGAAGAACGGCGCGGCGAAGGAAGGCGACCTGATCGTCCTCACCATCGGCGAGCCCATCGGCAAGTCCGGCGGGACCAACACGATGAAGATCGTCCGCGTCGGGGAGCACCGGCAGGGCTGAGGCGCGCGTCCCGGCGCCGCGCGCGCCGGCTCACTGGTGCACGACGATGTCCTGGATGCGCTTGAGCGTCTCGCACCAGCCTTTCGCGCGGCCGTCGGCGATCGCCTTTTCCGTCTTCGCGAGGATTTCCGCGTGGCGCCGGCGATGGCTTTCGGCGGAGCCGGGCGGCGTCGCCTTCATGTAGGCGAGCATGTCCTCGCTCATCTTCCGGCACTTGGGCTCGAGCTCGGCCCGGCACGCCGGATCGGAGAGGTCGCGGCAGGACTCGGCGGCCCGCGCGATCGCCGGGCTCGCGAGGACGAGGGCAAGGACCGCGGCGGCGAGGATCCTCATGGGGCCCCCGCTTCCCGCGGGCGGTGGGTGAACCAGGCGAAGAACACCGTGCCGTCGGGGCGCCGGTCCACGAACCAGCCTTCCCCGGCGCGCGACTGGCCACCCCACCACTGCCCGTTCACCCAGCCGAGATCGGCGTCGTCGAGGCCGCGCTCGCGGCAGCGCGCGGCGCTCTCGTCGTCGAAGAAGCGCACGACGTCGTAGCTCCCCGCGCCGAACCCGGCGCTGTCCGCGCCCGTGGAATCCCACGAGAAGGTCCCCGTCGCGCACCCCGTGAATTCGATCGCGATCGTTCCCCAGCGCTTGATGGCGAGCTTCTCGAAGGACAGCCCCGGGCCGAACTCCGTCCCGGTCGCCGTGTACGCGTTGCCCAGGACGAGCTTGCGCCCCTCCATCACCGCGTCGCCCACCACCCAGAACTGCGTGCCGGCGTGGACCGGGTCCGCGGCGGGCGTGAGGGCCGCGGAGGGCCGGTGGGTGAACCACGCGAAGAAGGTCGTGCCGTCGGCGCGGCGGTGCAGGAAGAGGCCCTCGCCGGCGCGAGACTGCCCGCCCCACCATTGCCCGTTCACCCAGCTCTTGTCCGCGGCGTCGATGCCCTGCTGCTGGCAGCGCTGCGTGGCCTCGTTCGTGAAGAAGCGCTCGATCTCGTAGGCGCCCGTGCCGTAGTTGGCGCTGTCCGCGCCGGTGGCGTTCCACGAGAAGCGGGCTCGCGTGCACGAGAGGAGCTCGATCCTCGCCGAGCCCCAGCGGCGGATGGCGAGGTCCCGGAAGTCGAGCCCGGGGCCGAATTCGCTCCCCGAGGCCGTGTACACGAAGGGCAGGTCGAGGACGCGGCCCTGGAACGCCGCGTCGCCCACCACCCAGAACTGCGTGCCCACCTGCGCGGCGTCCACGGTGTCGGCCTTGGCGATCACCGCGACGAAGACCGGTCCCGCGAGGCCGCCGGCCCCGCCGGACACCACGGTCGCGAGCGTCTGCCCCGTCGCCGGGTCGAGCTTCTCCACGGCGTTGCCGTTCACCACGAGGAGGCTGCCGTCGGGCGCGTAGTCGAGGCCGGTGGGCCGCGAGAGGCCGGCGCGAAGCACGCTCACCGCGCCGCTCGCGAGGTGCCAGCGCAGGAGCTGGCCCGAGCCCTCGGCCGTGATGAAGACGTGCTCGCCATCGCGCGCCGGCAGCAGGCCGCGCGTGTTGCGGATGCCCGCCGTGCGCGCCGCCACGGCGACGGAGGTCACGCCCGTGCGCGGATCCCACTTCACGACGTTGTGGGAGTCGTAGCCGGGCACGTAGAGGTTGCCGTCGGGACCGAAGGCGAGGCCGTTGTCCGCGCCGCCCAGCCCGGCGGCGCCCCGCGCGACCACGGTGCTCTCGAGCTTGCCGTCGCGCCCGTACCGGCGCACGTCGTCGCTCGCATAGCCGCCCACGTAGGCGTTGCCCTCGCGGTCGAAGGCGAGCCCGGTGGGCCCCGTGGGGCCGGTGCGCGCGAACTCCCCCGCGTACTCGAGGGTGTCGTTGCGGTACTTGTGGATCGTGGAGGTCTCCTCGCTGATCACGTAGAGGAACCCGTCCGGACCGCGGCGCACGGCCTGCGCGCCCCGGATGCGCTCGCGGCCGTCGAGGTCGCGCAGATACGCGCCGGTGCAGGCGTCGAAGACGTGGACCGTGGAGAAATAGCCGCTCACGAAGAGGCGCGAGGGGCAGGCGCCCTGGGCGGCGGCCGTCGCCGGGACGAGGGCGAGGGCGGCGGCGAGCGCTAGAAGGATGCGGCGGGTCATGGAGGCTCCTGGGGTTGGGGGACCCCGGCACCCTCCCGCAAACGGCGCCCGCCGGCCCGTCGAAAAACCTCCGATTTTCTTCCGATCCGCCTCCCGGTCCCGGCCCCGCCCTCCCGAGGCACTAGAATCCGGCCATGTCCGCCCTCCCGCGATCCCGCTGGCGAGCCGCCGGGACGCGCCTCATCGGCGAGTTCCGGGTATTGCCCGCGGCCAACGAGATCCGCGGCCCCGCGGGCGCCGTCCGCCTTCGCCCGCTCCTCATGGACGTGCTCCTGCGCCTCGCGGCCGAGCCCGGGGAAGTGGTCGCCCGGGAGCGGCTGATCGAGGACGTCTGGCCGCGCCGCATGGTGAACGACGAGGTCCTCTCGCGCGCCATCGCGGAACTGCGCACCGCGCTCGGCGACGACCCGCGGCAGCCGCGCTACGTGGAGACGATCCCCAAGTCGGGCTACCGGCTGGTGGCGCCCGTGCGCGAGGCGGATGCCCCGACCGGCGCTTCCCCGCCCCACGCGGCGGGACGCAGGCGCCTCGCCACGGTCGCGATCGCCATCGCCGTCCTGGCCATCGCGGGCGCCGCCCTCTTCCTGCGCGACGATCCCGCCGCCGGGCTCGCCGAACGCCTCGCCACGGCGCAGCCCTTCACCGCCGACCCGCAGTTCGAGCTGGGCCCGCGCTTCTCGCCGGACGGCGCCCGCCTGGCCTTCGTCCTCGGCGAGGGCGCGGCTTCGCGCATCGTGGTCCAGCCCGCCGAAGGGGGCGCCCGGCGCCTCATCGGCGAGGAGGGCGCGGTGCAACTCTCGCCCGTCTTCTTCCCCGACGGGCGCCGCATCGCCTACTGGCGCCAGCGCGACGGCGACTGCGCCATCGTCGAGCACGACCTCGATTCCGGCGCCGAGAGGCGCCTCCTCGATTGCGCGCTGCGGCCGCGCTCCCGCTTCGACCTCTCGCCCGACGGCAAGCGCCTCGCGGTCACCTCCACCGTGGAACCGGCCGGGCTCGCCCTCGTCGACCTCGCCTCGGGGACCGCGACGCCCTTCACGCGGACCGGGGCGGGCGAAAGCGACGACGTGTCGCCGCGCTTCAGTCCCGACGGCGCGCAGTTGGCCTTCTTCCGCGGCAACGCGTCGCACCGCAGCCTGTGGGTCGCGCGGACCGACGACCCCGCCGGCGCGCGGCGCGCCTCCCCGCTCGAAGGGCTCACCTACGGCGCCGCCTGGCTGGGCCGGGACGGACCGCTCCTCGTCGCCGCCGACTGGCTGGGCTTTCGCGCGCTGACCCTCGTGGACCTCGACACCGGCAAGGTGCGCCTGCTCGGCGCGCGCGGTGCGCGCTATCCGGACGCGAACCCCGCGGGCGACGTGGCCTGGGAGAACGCGGTGTTCCAGGCGAACCTCTGGCTGCTGGACCCGGCGCGCCCCGGCGAGGCGCCGCGCCCCCTCTGGCCCTCGACCCGCTACACCAACATGCCGGCTTTCTCCCCCGACGGGCGATCCGTGGCCTTCGTCTCCAATCGCGACGGCCTCGAGGGCGTCTATGTCGCGGCCCTCGACGGCGAGCCCGTCCGGCTGCCCCTGCCGCGCGAGTTTCGCTACATCCGGCCGCACTGGTCGCCCGACGGCCGGTCCCTGTACGCCGTGCGGATCGCCGTGGGCACCGCCAGGCCGGCGCAGCAACACGCGGTGCGGATCACGGTGGCGGACGGCCGCGTCCAGGTGCTCGAAGGGCTTGGTTCGGCCGTCGCCGCGGTCGCGCCGAGCGCGGACGGGCGCTGGCTCTACGCGAGCGAGGTCGCCGGGGAGGCGGCTCGGCTCGTTCGCGCCCCCGCCACCGACCCGTCGGCCGTCGAGCGGCTCGCGCTGCCGCCGGTCGCGGAGTTCCAGCTCAATGCGACGCACCTCGTCTACACCCGCCCCGGGGTCCCGGGCGCCACGCGCTGCCGGCTGGAGGACCTCGCCTGCGAGCCTCTCGCCATCGCGCTCGACGACGCGATCCGCTACGACTGGGTGCTGGGCGCCGACGCCATCTACTTCCCCGACGGCGCCCCGGGCCGGCGCCAGTTGGCCCGGTTCGACCTCGCCGAAGGGCGCATCGCCTGGCGCCGGGACTTCGCGCCCACCGCCTCGGGGCTCGCCATCGCCCCCAGCCCCGACGGCAAACGCCTCGTCGTCTCCCGGGAGGACCGGCCAGCGATCGATCTCATGATCGCCCGCGCCGCCCGCTAGGCCCGCCGACACCGGGGTACTCCCTCCGCGCTACCGGGAGAGCCCTTCCGGGCAATCGCCCCGGGCACCCCCGCGCTGCTAAAATTCACGCTTCCCCCGTCCCATCCCATCCCCGTCCGCCGCCCGGCGGGCACCCGCCTCCGGAGGAACCATGGCACTCGTATCGATGCGACAGCTCCTGGACCACGCGGCCGAGAACGGCTACGGCCTGCCCGCCTTCAACGTGAACAACCTGGAGCAGGTGCAGGCGATCATGGAGGCCGCGGCCGAGACCGACAGCCCGGTGATCATGCAGGCCTCCGCCGGGGCCCGGAAGTACGCCGGCGAGACCTTCCTCAAGTACCTGATCGAGGCGGCGGTGCAGACCTACCCGAACACGCCGGTGGCCATGCACCAGGACCACGGCCAGTCGCCGGCGGTCTGCGAGGGCGCCATCAAGCTCGGCTTCTCCAGCGTGATGATGGACGGCTCGCTCGAGGCCGACGGCAAGACGATCTCCTCCTACGAGTACAACGTGGACGTCACCAAGAAGGTGGTGGACATGGCCCACCGCCTCGGCGTCTCCGTCGAGGGCGAGCTGGGCTGCCTGGGGTCGCTGGAGACCATGAAGGGCGACAAGGAGGACGGCCACGGCACCGACGCCACGATGACGCGCGAGATGCTCCTCACCGACCCCGAGCAGGCCGCCGACTTCGTGAAGAAGACGGGCGTGGACGCGCTCGCCATCGCCATCGGCACCTCCCACGGCGCCTACAAGTTCACCCGCAAGCCCACGGGCGACATCCTCGCCATCGACCGCATCAAGGCGATCCACGCGAGGATCCCCAACACGCACCTGGTGATGCACGGCTCGTCCTCGGTGCCGCAGGACCTGCTGCAGATCATCCGCGACAACGGCGGCGAGATGAAGGAGACCTACGGCGTGCCGGTGGAGGAGATCCAGGAAGGCATCAAGCATGGCGTGCGCAAGGTGAACATCGACACCGACATCCGCCTCGCCATGACGGCGGCGGTGCGCAAGTTCCTGAACACGAACAGGAGCGCCTTCGACCCGCGCGACTTCCTCAAGCCCGCGCGCGCGGCCGCCAAGGAGATCTGCAAGCAGCGCTACCAGCAGTTCGGCTGCGCCGGCATGGGCTCGAAGCTGGCGCCGGTGACGCTCGAGAACATGGCCGCGCGCTACGCGAAGGGGGAACTCAAGGCCGTCGTCGTCTGACGGCCATGGACCTCTTCGAGTCGAGCCTGAAGTCGCTGCCGCTCCTCGCGCGCGGCAAGGTGCGCGACATCTACGCCGTGGGCGAGGACAAGATGCTGCTGGTGGCGAGCGACCGGCTCTCCGCCTACGACGTGGTGATGCCCACGCCGATCCCGGAGAAGGGCCGCGTCCTCACGGAGGTGGCGAACTTCTGGTTCGCGAAGCTCGCATCCATCGTCCCCAACCACCTCACCGGCATCGACCCCGAGAGCGTGGTCGCCCCGGAGGAACGCGAGCAGGTGCGCGGGCGCTCCATCGTGGTGAAGAAGCTGAAGCCCCTGCCCGTGGAGGCGGTCGTGCGCGGCTACCTCGAGGGCTCCGGCTGGAAGGAGTACCGCGAGACCCAGAGCGTCTGCGGCATCAAGCTGCCGCCGGGCCTCGAGCGCGCCTCGAAGCTCCCGCAGCCCATCTTCACCCCGGCCACCAAGGCCGAGGCGGGGATGCACGACGAGAACATCACGTTCGAGCGCATGGCGCAGATCGTCGGCGAGGCGCGCGCGAAGGAGGTGCGCGACGTCGCGATCCGCCTCTACACGGCCGCGGCGGAGTTCGCGCTCACGAAGGGCATCATCATCGCCGACACCAAGTTCGAGTTCGGCGTGGACTCGGCCGGCAGGCTTCACCTCATCGACGAGGCCCTCACGCCGGATTCCTCGCGCTTCTGGCCGCTTTCGACCTACAGGGTCGGCGAGAGCCCCGAGAGCTTCGACAAGCAGTACATCCGCAACTGGCTCGACTCGATCGGCTTCGCGAGGAAGCCCCCGGCGCCGCCCGTGCCGGCGGAGGTCGCGATGAGGACCTCGGAGAAGTACCAGGAAGCCCTCAAGCGCCTGGCGGCATGAACCGCGCGGTGCTCCTCGACATGGGGGGCGTGCTCGTGGAGCTGGGCGGCGAGCGCCACTTCCTCGAGATGATCGGCGGCGGCATCGAGGCCGACGAGATGTGGCGGCGCTGGCTCGCTTCTCCCGCCGTGCGCGCCCACGAGACGGGGCGCCTGGACAGCGCGGCGTTCGCGCGGGAGGCGGTGAGCGAGTTCGGGCTGCGGGTCTCGCCGGAAGAATTCCTCGCGCACTTCTCGAGCTGGCTGGTGGGGCCCTTCGAGGGCGCCCACGAACTCCTGGACGAACTCGCGGGACGGCACCGCACCGCGATCCTCACCAACATCAGCGCGGTGCACTGGCCCATCGTCGAGCGCTACGGGCTCTTCGAGAAGGTGGAGCACGTCGTCGCGTCCTGGCGCGTGGGCGCCATCAAGCCCGACCGCGACTTCTTCGAGATCGCGCTGGCGGACCTGGGCGCCGAGGCGGCCGACGCCGTCTTCCTCGACGACAACATCGTGAACGTCGAGGGCGCGCGGGCCTGCGGGATCGACGCGCACCTCGTGCGTGGGCTCGCGGAAACGCGAAGCCGGCTCGCGGAGCTGGGGCTGCTGCCGGCCTGAGCCGCTAGCGCAGGACCCCGGCGAGCCAGGCGTCGAGGGTGCGGGCGAGTTCCTCCTCCTTGCCCGCGTAGAAGTGGTCCGCCCCGGCGATCATCGCCTGCCGCGAGCCTTCCGGCGCGGTGGCGATCGTGATGCGCCGTCGCCACGCGGCGCTCAGCGACGGCTCGAGGTCGTTCTCCCCGTACACGTCGAGGATCGGCCGCGGGCTGAACCAGGTCGAGAGGCTGTAGCCGCCCGTGAGCCCCAGGCAGGCCCACGCGGCGAAGGGCGAAACCGCGGTCGTATCGAAGTACTCGTTCGCCATCCACGAGCCCAGGCTGTGCGAGACGAGGGCGGGCCTCTTTCCCGACTGGCCGGCGAGCCACGCGCCCGCCCTCGCGATGCGGTCGATCGCCTCGGGAAAGAGCTTCGGGTAGTAGGCGTCGGAGCGCGCGTCCGACGCCTGCACCGGCATCTGGATCGAAAGCGTGGTCCAGCCGAGATCCGTGAGCCGCGTGCGCAGCGCCCCGATCACGCCGTGGTCGGGATGCACGCCGATGCCGTGCACGATGACCACGGCGCCCTTCGGCTTCGCGGCCGGGGCGTGGAGGGCGAGGAACTTGCGGCCCGTGGAGGTCTCGAGCCAGACCGCGTCGCCGACCACCAGCGTGGGGACGACCTCGTCGGCCCAGCGCTTCTCGCGGGCGTAGTCCTGGGCGG
>CALEJW010000198.1 GCA_937898635.1 uncultured Pseudomonadota bacterium
CCCCTTCATTTCTTGAGGCGGTCGGTGAACTGCTTGCGGAACTTGTAGACCTTGGGCTCGACGACCATCGTGCAGTAGGGATTGCGGTGGCCCACGCGCGCGAAATATTCCTGGTGCTCGTCCTCGGCGGGCCAGAAGGTGCCCGCGGCCGTGACCTCGGTCACGATGGGCCGGTCCCAGAGGCCCTCCGCGGTGAGCTTCGCGATCGTCTCCCGCGCGGCGCTTTCCTGCTCCGGGCCGTGGAAGAAGATCGCCGAGCGGTACTGCGTGCCCGCGTCGTTGCCCTGGCGATCCTTCGTGGTGGGGTCGTGGATGGCGAAGAAGACGCGGAGGATGTCGCGGTAGGTCACCGCCTCCGGGTCGAAGCGCACGCGCACCACCTCCGCGTGGCCCGTCCTGCCGGAGCAGACCTGCTCGTACGTGGGGTTATCCTTGTCCCCCCCCATGTAGCCGGATTCCACGTTTTCCACGCCGCGAAGCTGGTCGAAGACCGCCTCGAGGCACCAGAAGCAACCGCCGGCCAGGGTGGCCGTTTCCATCGCCATGGGAACTCTCCGCAAGAAACGCGCCCGAAACGGCAACACTATAGATTGAAAAAACTGGACAGGAATCCCCCATCAACCACAAAATGTGGGGGTTTCCGCACCTGCCCTCCACTTGATCTGGCTCAACCGGACGGGGGGGCCGACGCGGAAAATCGGCACTCCGCCCGCCCAAGAAGCTGGCGAGTTCACTATAACGAAGTGGAGCAAGAGGGGGATCACCTCATGAGCGTGGCCAAGTCCCGCCGTACCGCCGCCGACATCGCGCGGCTCCCGGCCCAGGAGATCAGCACCGAAGTCCTCGTCGAGAAGTACGCCAAGGACGGGGAAACTTCGATCCGGG
Organism: uncultured Pseudomonadota bacterium; assembly: GCA_937898635.1. GTDB lineage: Bacteria > Pseudomonadota > Gammaproteobacteria > Burkholderiales > Usitatibacteraceae > FEB-7. The sequence goes on from CALEJW010000198.1 coordinate 886, forward strand.
AAGTGCGGGCCCGCGTGGCCAAGGCGCTCGCGGCGTGCGAAGGCGAGGACCGCCGCCCCTCCTGGGAGGCGAAGTTCCTGGAGGCCCAGGAGAACGGCTTCATCCCCGCCGGCCGCATCAATTCCGCCGCCGGCACCAGCCTCACCGCCACCCTCATCAACTGCTTCGTGCAGCCCGTGGGCGACTCCATCACGGAGATCGTCGACGGCCGCCCGGGGATCTACACGGCGCTTGCCGAGAGCGCCGAGACCATGCGCCGCGGCGGCGGGGTGGGCTACGACTTCTCCGCCATCCGGCCCGAGGGCGCCTGGGTCAAGGGCACCAACTCGCGCGCGAGCGGGCCCGTCTCCTACATGCGCGTCTTCGACCAGTCGTGCGAGACGGTGGAGTCGGCCGGCGCCCGGCGCGGCGCGCAGATGGGGGTGCTGCGCTGCGACCACCCCGACATCGAGCGCTTCATCCACGCCAAGGACGAGGGCGAGCTCACCAACTTCAACGTCTCCGTGGGCGTGACCGACGCCTTCATGAAGGCGGTCGAGGGCGACGCCGAGGTGGAGCTCGTGCACCGCGCCGAGCCCTCGAGGGACGTGAAGGACAGCGGCGGCTACCAGCGCGGCGACGGGCTCTGGGTCTACCGCAAGGTGCGCGCGCGCGACCTGTGGGACCAGGTCATGCGCTCGACCTACGACCACGCCGAGCC